>QEUW01000075.1 GCA_003577005.1 Chloroflexota bacterium
GGCCAACCAGAATCGCCGCTGGCCGCGCCGGGCCGCTTTGCCCCACCGGCAGAGGGCCAACCCGACTCGCCGTTGGCCGGGCCGGGCGGCGCATTCCCCATGCAGGATGACCCGTTTGGCGGTGTGGGCGGGCTTGGCTTCCTCCAGGGCTACACTCGTGAAAAACCGATGTGGGTAACCGCCACCATCGAGTTCGAGGGCAAGACGTGGACCAACGTCGGTGTGCGCTACAAGGGCAACTCCTCGCTGCGCGGTGCCTGGAGCAGCGGTTCGCTCAAGCTGCCCTTCAAGCTGGACTTTGACGAGTTCGAGGATGAATATCCCAAAATCGACAACCAGCGCTTCTACGGCTTCAAACAATTGTCGTTGGCCAACAACTTTAGCGACAATGCCTTTCTGCGCGATACAATCACCTATGAGCTGCTGGCCGAGGCCGGTCTGGTGGCGGCGGAGAGTGCGCCGTACGAAGTCTTCCTCGATTACGGCGATGGGCCGGTGAACCTGGGTCTCTACACGATGATCGAGGTGATCGACGACACCGTCGTCAGTCGCCACTTTAACGATGATAGCGGCAACATCTACGAAGGCGATGGCCCTGCCGCCAGCCTGGCCGCAGGCACGTTCGACCAGATCGAGACGAGCTTCCAGAAGGAGAACAACACCTCGGCAGCGGACTGGAGCGAGATCGAAGCTTTGTACGAGGTGCTCCACTCCGACAAACGCACCACCGACCCGGAAGCCTGGCGCGCCGAACTCGAATCGATCTTCGACGTAGACACCTTTCTCAAGTGGCTGGCGCTCGGTGCGGTGATCCAACACTGGGACACCTACGGCGCCATGCCGCACAACTACTATCTCTACAACGACCCCGACACCGATCGCCTGACCTGGATCTCGTGGGACCACAACATGGTCCTCGACGGGATGGGTGGCCCGATGGGCGGCCCGCCGCCGGGCGCTGACCGGGGTTCAGCCGCGGGGATGGGTCGGCCCGGTGGCAATATTGGCGGGCGGATGAGCGTTTCGCTCGACCGGACAGAAGTGGGCGAAGACTGGCCGCTGATCCGCTTCCTGCTCGATGAGCCGCTCTATTTTGACCGCTATGTCGGCTATCTGGCGGAGATCAGCACCGAAGTGTTTGATCCTGACCGGCTGGCCGAGCAAATCCAGGCGCAGGCTGAGTTGCTGGCGCCCTATGCCGGCGCCGAGATCGGCGAACCAGTCTATGAGAACGCTGTGCATCAGTTGATCGACCGGGTCTATGAGCGCGCCGCAGCCGTGGAAACCTTCTTGGGTGGGCGCTGATCTGTCAGCGGATATTGGGAGCAGTCATCATGACCGGCGATCACCGATAACGACGAAAATGGCAGCGTACAGCAAGTAACACAGAGCGCGCAGAGGAGACGCCGAGCACACAGAGGGTCTTATCCACAGAACGAGCCAACGCGTTTCCTCGGTGTTCTCTGTGCAGTCTCTGCGCGCTCTGTGTTGCGCTGTTTCCTATCATGTTAACGGCAGATTGAACGGATTCGTCTTGCCTAATCCGTTCCAGGGTGTCAGATTGAGGAACGGATTGTCCTGAACTATATCCGTTCAATCGTTCCCCAAATCCGTTGACAGCGTGATTACCCCAAACAAACCTTATGAACCAACAGCGTATCCTCGTCGTCGATGACGACCGCTCCATTGTCAAAGTGGTGCGCAGCTACGATAACTGGAGAGAACTCTATGGCGTTCCAGCGCGCTGATGTCGTCCTCATCCCGTTTCCTTACACTGATTTATCAGCATCGAAGACGCGGCCAGCGGTGGTAGTCAGTAGTGGGGTATATCATCGCATACGCTCAGACCTCTTGTTGGCCTACGTTTCGTCACAAGTATCCAAAGCTCATCCGGTGCTCGACTACGTCTTGGTCGACTGGTCGTTTGCTGGACTACCCAAGCCATCGTTTGTGCGGCCCAAAATAGCTGTGGTTGAACCAAAGCTGGTTGTTCACCAGGTAGGAAGTCTATCGGTGTGGGATGGGCTTGAGGTGGACCGGCGCTTGCGGAGACAGCATTGCTAAACCTCTTGGCCGAAGTCGATCTGACGAAGCAGCCAGCACAGGCAGTACGCGCGATGAATGCACCCCTGTGCAGACGCCAGGCCAACGCCAGAGAGGTACGCAGACCGGGCGCGGCCGCAGCAGCGCCGCACCTAAATCCCGCTCTACGACAAAGTGCTTGACAAAAAGAAAATACGTGTATATACTCGTATTATGCAAAACCGAGAGACCCAACCTGACCGAGACGTGTACATCCGCATGGGCGCCATCTGCACCTGCTCTAATATTCGCAAGGCAGCTCGGGTGATCACGCAACTCTATGACGAGATTTTGCATCCGAGCGGGTTGTTAGCAACCCAGGCACTGCTGCTGACGGCCATCGCCGCGCATGGCTCCGTCGCCTTGACGCCATTGGCCGAGCGGATGGCAATGGACCGCACAACGTTGGCCCGTAATCTCAAACCACTCGAACGCGATGGGCTGGTGGAGATCGCCACTGGCGCGGACCGGCGCACGCGTGTGTTGAGGCTCACGGATCGGGGGCAGGAGGCGTTAGCAAAGGCGATCCCACTGTGGGAGGAGGCACAGGCGTGGGTCATCAACCAGTTGGGCGAAGAGCGCTGGCGGGCTATGCTCGGCGATTGGGCGGAACTAGTTTCGCTTGTTCGTGAGCGCTGAGTTTTTTTTGTCACAAAAGGTGCATATACACCTTTCCTCAATGGACATAGCACCAGCTGTCAAACAAACAGCTATGAATGGCAGGTTGACAAGTGACAAGCAAGCTGTGGCATCGACGCCATCTGTGTGTCAAAGCAGACGAATCCTGCGTAGCAAAATGTTCGGTTGCAAAGTTCCCAGGGTTGCCGACTAGCCTATCTGTTGATTTGTAGCGATTCGAGCCCGCAACCGCTGGATTACCTCGGGTGTCAACCCTGCTTCTGCTTCGACCGGCTCGCGTTCAGCCAACGCCGCCTGCACTTCTGAGAAAGAGGCCTGGCCTAAACGTTGCAGCTGCACTGTGAACGCCGCCCGTTGCTTTGCCACCACCGACTCTGGCGCCGGTTGGACTGTGTAAGCCAACGCCGCTTGACGTGCCAGTGCATAGATAACATACTGATTCAACGAAACACCCTCTTGTTCTGCCAGTTGCACCAGTTGCTCATGGAGAGTCTGGGGCAAACGTACAGTAAGCCGTCCCATCTTGCTTCACCTCTCTTCTGCGGCCAGCCTTGTCACCGCCTCGACCGGTGTGAGCACCACCAACCCTAATCCCTGCTGGGCTGTTCGATAGTCACGTACATTCCAGGTTACTAAAGCAGCTCCAGCGTTCATTGCACAGTCAATCACATGGTCATCACCCGGATCAACCGATGTTGGTCGCCAAGTATAGTACGTAACGACGAAATGAACCTGTGAGAGGAGTGCCCCCATGACCGGCTGCAAGCGCTGCCAACGTGTGATCGATAGCTTACGCGACAGCAATATGATACCATCTTAGCACCACACATGGTGTCATTCAAGCTCTTTTCTAGCATGACCGGCGGTTCGCAACCATTCAACAAACACATGATCCACCAACGCTCCCGGCTTGCCCAGCAACCTAGCCTCAAACTATAATGCCTCCAATCCATCTCCCCACAGCATGCCGACACGGAGGCAACCAGATGACCCAGAACGAACCTCACGTCCAGCCGATCACCCTCACCGTCAACGGCGCGACCCACGAGTTGACGGTCGATCCGGAGACGCCCCTGCTCTACATCCTGCGCAATGACCTGGGTCTCAAAGGCCCCAAATATGGTTGCAGCCTGGAGCAGTGTGGCGCCTGCAAAGTGCTGATCGACGGGGCCGATGTTCCTTGCTGCCAATTGCCGGTCAAGGCCGTACAGGGCATGACGGTGACGACGGTGGAAGGATTAGGCAGCGCCAGCGCACTCCATCCGCTGCAAGAGGCGTTTATCGAAGCACAGGCCATCCAGTGTGGCTACTGCGTCTCGGGCATGATCATCGCTGCGCAAGGGCTGCTCAACCGCACCCGCTATCCCAGCGACGACGAGATCCGGGCGGCGCTGGATGGCAACCTCTGTCGCTGTGGCGTCTACGAGCGGGTGCGCCAGGCCATCAAGCTGCGCATCGGGCGGCTGGCCGAGGCCGCACTCTATGAAGTGATCACACCGCCACCGCTGCCACTAGAGCCCGGTACGCTCTCAGCGTTGCCCGCTCCACTGCAAGAGACGCCCGACCTCGACGCCTGGCTGCGCATCGAAACCGACGGCGCGATCACCGTCTTTACTGGCAAAGTCGAGATCGGGCAGGGGATCAAGACGGCGGTGGCGCAACTGGCCGCCGAAGAGCTAGATGTAGACCTGGCGCGCATCCGTGTGGTCGATGCCGATACCGGCCAAACCCCAGATGAGGGCGTCACCTCTGGTAGTATGTCGCTCCAGACCAGCGGAGCCGCCATCCGCCAGGCCGCCGCCGAGGCGCGCCACCATTTGCTGGCGCTTGCCTTCGAGGCCCTGGAAGCCGCTACTCCCGCAGACCAACTCGTGGTCGAGGACGGCGTGGTCACCGACCCGGCCACCGGCCGCCAGATGACCTACTGGGAACTCTTTGGCGGCCAGCAATTTGGCCGGCAAGTCACCGGCGTTGCCCAGCCCAAAGCGGCCGGCGCTCACCGGCTGGTGGGCCAGGCCGCCACCCGGCTGGACCTCCCAGCTAAGGTGACCGGCGCCCCCACTTTTGTCCACGATCTCCACCTCCCCGGTCTGGTCTATGGCCGCACCGTCCGGCCACCGAGTTACGGCGACCGGTTGGCCACCGTGGATGAGCAAGCTGTCGCACAAATGCCGGGCGTGCTCGTCGTTGTGCGCGACGGCAGCTTCCTGGGGGTGATTGCCGAGCGTGAAGAGCAAGCGAATGCCGCGAGCACCGCGCTGTACACCGCGGCGACGTGGGAGAATAATACCAATCTGCCCGCCCCAGCAAGCATCTACGATCACCTGCTCAGCCAGCCGGCCCAGTCACAGTTGATCGTCGACGGCAGCGCCACCGATGCGCCGATCCCGCCACCGCTCTCCTCGGCCGGGGCGAGGCAGACGCTCTCAGCCACCTACTACCGGCCTTACCAGATGCACGCTACCTTGGGGCCATCGGCGGCTGTGGCCCAACTGGTAGACGGCAAGCTGACTGTTTGGAGCCACACCCAGGGCCCTTACCCCCTGCGCACCTCCATTGCCCAGGTATTGGAGATGGACCCCGCCGACGTGCGTGTGATCCACATGGATGGCGCCGGTTGCTATGGGCACAATGGCGCCGACGATGTCGCCCTTGATGCAGCCCTGCTGGCCCGCGCCTGCCCCGGTCGCCCGGTGGCCGTCCAATGGACACGGGCCGATGAACATGGTTGGGAACCGTACGGCCCGGCGATGGTGGTCAAGCTGCAAGCCGGTCTTGACGAAGGAGGGCGGGTCCAGAGCTGGAATCATGACATTTGGAGTTACCCACACACGGCCCGCCCGCGACCGATGGCCGGGGTTTCCGGGTTGCTGGCGGCTTGGCATCTAGAGACGCCGTGGTCTTTGCCACCGGCCCGGACCATGACCGGCGCGCGCCACTTTGGCGGCTACCGCAACGCCGACCCGCTCTATACTTTCCCCAAACGCCGGATCGTCAGCCACCTGGTTCCCAACAGCCCGCTCCGCACCTCGGCCATGCGCGGTTTGGGGGCCTACGCCAATGTTTTTGCCATCGAATCGTTTATGGACGAACTGGCGTTGGCCGCCGGTATGGACCCGGTCGCTTTTCGCCTGCAACACCTGACCGATGCGCGCGTCAAAGCGGTGGTCGAGGCGGCGGCGAATAAGGCCGGTTGGCAGCCTCACCCACGCCCTGCCGGCAACGGCCACGGCTGGGGGATCGCCTTTGCCCAGTACAAGAACATCCAGTGTTACTGCGCCATCGCCGTGGAGGTGACCGTTGACCCGGCCAGCGGCCAGGTCCGCCTGGAACGGGCCATCATCGCCGCCGACGCCGGCCAGGTGGTCAACCCCGACGGGCTGAGCAACCAGTTGGAGGGCGGCTTTGTCCAGGCAGCCAGTTGGACGCTGCTGGAAGCGGTGAGGTTTGACCGCAGCGGCATTACCAGCCGAGATTGGGAGAGCTACCCGATCCTGCGTTTTACGGCGGCGCCGCGGCTGGAAGTCGTCCTCTTGAACCGGCCCGAGCTGCCATTCTTGGGCAGTGGAGAAGCGAGCCAGAACCCCACGCCCGCGGCTATCGCCAACGCCATCTTTGATGCGACCGGGGTTCGCCTGCGCGAGCTTCCCTTTACGCCAGAACGGGTGCAGGCGGCGTTACAGCACTGAACCATGCGTTGATGATTTATTTACCTCCAAAAACAAAGGTGTGTGGCGGGCAGAAGGGAGCGTTTATAAAAGCTCCCTTCTGCCCACCACACACCTTTGTTCCAAACGGCAATAGGCTCCGATACCGCACCCCAAGGGTCACCACCGCGAAGTTCGTACGTGGGCGTGCGAACTCCGCGGTGGCGATATTTACTTGGCTGCGGACTAGCCGCTCCCCGTATAACGGATCCGGTAGATGGCGTTCGCTGTATCGTCAGAGACCAGCAGCGAACCGTCGGGCAGAATCAGCAGGTCAACGGGCCGGCCCAAAACCTGCCCATTACGGAGCCAGCCTTCGGCAAAGGTCTCGTATGCAGTGGGCTGCCCATTCGCCATGCGCACCAGTGTAACCCGGTAGCCGCTAGGTGTACTGCGGCTGGCCGAACCATGTTCGGCGATCAAGATCTGGTTCTGATACTCGACAGGAAACATGCTCCCCGTGTAAAAGCGCATCCCCAGCGCCGCCACATGGGGACCGAGCTCCAGCGCCGGCGCAGTGAACTCGACGCAACTCCGCTGGCCGCCATATTCGGGGTCGGCAATCGCGATCCCGTGGCAGTAGGGAAAGCCAAAGTCAAGCCCGGCCTGCGGCGCATAGTTCAGTTCGTCGGGCGGGATATCGTCGCCGAGCGTATCGTGGCCGTTGTCCGTGAACCACAACTCCCCAGTGTCGGGGTCCCAGTCAAAGCCAACCGTGTTGCGGATGCCGCGGGCGTAGACCTCCAATCCGCTGCCGTCGGGCCGCAGCCGGGTGATCGTACCATAGAGCCCACTGGTCTCGCAGACATTGCACGGTGCGCCAACCGGGACATAGAGATAGCCATCGGGCCCAAAACGCAGATACTTCCAGCCGTGCCAACTGTCGGATGGATACTCGCTGTTGACGACAACTGCCGTTGGCGGCGTGGCCAGATTCTCCTCGATGTTGTCGAAGCGGATGATGCGCTGAATCTCCGCCACGTAGAGCGCCCCTTCGTGAAAGGCCACCCCATTGGGTGAATTGAGGCCGCTGGCAATAGTAAACAGGTTGTCTGCCTGCCCGTCGCCATCCTGGTCAACCAGCGCATAGACCGTGCCGGCCTGGCGCGAACCGATAAAAACGGTTTCGTTGGCGCCTAACGCCAGCGAACGAGCATTGGGGACGTTCCTGGCATAGTATGCGATTTCAAAGCCGGGCGGTAGCCCAATCGGATAAGCCAGGGGCTCGGCAGGAGGAGAGGTGGCTGTAACGGTCGCAGTGACCGGCGGGCTGATGAGACTCGCATCAGTAGATGTTGGTTGGCCGGTCAAGAAGAGGTCCGGTGTTGGCGTCGGCAGCACCAGGGCCGCGGGCGCGGTTGTGGGCACAACCTCTGCTACCCGCGTGGCCGGCATGACGGTGTCCGTTGGTGTCGGGGCTGGCGGCGGCGCGGTGCAGGAGACGAGCCAGAAACCCATTACAGCCAGGAGTCGAGCATATTTGGTAGCCATGATTGCACTCTATGGCGGAACGCACGATCCCACCGTGATACCCCTTCCAGTCTGTTGGCCGACATGAACTGTAGCCAGCATGGACCATTTAGCACCGCCGGGCGTCCTTCCACAAAAGCCAAAGAAGATCTTCGCAATTCCTTGAGATTTGTCAGCTATGATTGGATCAGACGCAGACAGATCCAAAGGACGGTAGATCGACTATGAATAGCAATGGAAACAGCCAGCCCACAAACCCACCCGTCATCGAGATCACCAGCTTGACCATGGCCTATGCAATGGGCAAAACCGAGGTCCATGCCCTGCGTGGCGTCTCGTTGACCGTGTGCGAGGGCGAATATGTTGCCATCATTGGCGCCAGCGGTCCGGGCAAAAGCACCCTGATGAACCTGATCGGCCTGCTGGACAAGCCCACCAGCGGCAGCTATCGCATCCGTGGCACCGAGATCAGCCAGTTGAGCAAGAATCGTCTGGCCGACCTGCGCAACCGGGAGATCGGCTTTGTCTTCCAACGCTTTAACTTGCTGGCGCGCACCAGTGCCCAGCGTCAGGTGGAGTTGCCACTCTTTTACGCCAGTGTTCCGGCGCGCGAGGCCAGCAAGCGGGCAGCAGAGGCACTAACGCGCGTGGGGCTGGGCGACCGGCTCGACCATAGGCCGGAGGAGCTCTCCGGTGGCCAGCAGCAGCGGGTTGCAATTGCCCGTGCGCTGGCCCAGCCTCTTGCTGGCCGATGAGCCGACCGGTGCGCTGGATTCCAAGACGGGCGCTGAAGTGCTGGGGCTTTTTGATGAGTTGCACCGGCAAGGGTTGACGCTGGTCGTCGTGACGCACGATATGGGCGTTGCACAGCGCGCGGAACGGATTATTACCCTCAAAGATGGCTTGATCATCAGCGATGCGGCAAACGGCAGATTACAGCGCCGCAAAGAGGCGCAACCAGAAACGGTTCGCCTGGTTGCCGAAGCGCTCTTGACGCCCTCGATTGAGGAGAGGGGGTTGGCGTATGAAAGTGTTTAGATATTTGCGTGTTGCGCTGGAAAGCCTCCAAACACACAAGCTGCGCGCGATTCTGACCATGCTCGGCATCATCATCGGTGTGGCGGCCGTGTTGGTGACGGTGGGCATCGGCAGCGGCGCCGCGGCCAGTATCACCGAACAGAAAGCCGGGGCGCCAATTTGGTCACCGTGAGTACCGGCAACCGGGGCAGTACCACCGCTTCGGTGTTGACGCTCGCCGACGCCACGGCGTTGAGCGACCCCGGCCGTTTTCCCGATCTGGCCCTTGTGGCGCCGCAATACGGCGCAAGCGCCACACTCACCAGAGGCGCCAGCGAAGGCAGTTATCAGGTGGTGGGCACGACAGAAGCCTATGCCGCCGTGCGGAACCTGGAGAGCGCCTCCGGCACATTCTTGACCGCCGAGCAAGTGGCCGAGAATGCCAAAGTGGTGGTACTCGGCGCCACCGTGGCCAGCGATCTCTTTGGCGGCCAGGACCCGCTGAGGCAGATCCTGCGCATCAACGATGCCCTGGTTGAGGTGACCGGCGTGCTGGCCTCCACCGGCGGTGCTGGCTTTGGCAGCAGCGACACCCAGGTCTTTGTGCCCAGCGAATTGGCGTTGGGTCGCCTGTTCAATGTAAACCGCATCCGTGGTAGCTACGCCATCTCTGGGATGAGCATCCAGGTGGTGAGCTAGGACCGGCTCGACGCCGCCGAGTTGCAGATCGAACAAGTCTTGCGGCTGCGTCACGGTCTGGGTGTGGGCGACGACAATGACTTTACGATCTCTAGCCGGGCCGATCTGTTGGAGATGGCCAGCAATGTTGCCGGCACCCTGACGCTGTTGTTGGGTGGCATTGGCGCCGTCAGCCTGGTCGTGGGCGGTATCGGCATCATGAACATCATGCTCGTATCGGTGACCGAGCGCACGCGCGAGATCGGTCTGCGTAAAGCGCTCGGCGCCCATGATAGCGATATTTTGCTCCAATTTCTGGTTGAAGCGTTGGTGCTTTGTGGCCTGGGCGGCTTGATCGGCATCGGCATCAGCTATGGTGTCGAACTCTTGATGAGCAGCATTGCCTCACTCCAGTTCAGCATCGTGATCGAGCCGTGGGCGCTGGGCCGTCAGCGCCGCCAGCGGCTTTATCTTCGGTCTCTACCCGGCCCTACGCGCCACCCAGCTCGACCCGATTGAGGCGTTGCGCTAAGAATAGCTGTCAACGAATAGCTGTCAACGGATTTCAGGAGCAGATTGAGCGGATTTGCTCATGACTATCCGTTCCACTGCATTGGATTAGGAGCGGATTACGTGATGCGCAATCCGTTCAATTCGTTCCCAGAATCCGTTGACAGCCAACCGCGCACTCATCAAGCGAACGACAGTACAAAAGGATCGAACCATGAACACCCATAAACTCACAAACTGGCGCCGCTGGCTGACGCTGATCGTCGCTATCGGGCTGTTGGCCGACGGGGGTCACTATCTAGTCAGCCGCACTCAATTGCTGGCCCAAAATGTAACCGGCCAGTCTTCCACGGGGGCTGCCACTGCGCAACTGTCCACCGTGACGATCCAGCCGGCCGAGCTGGCCCAGACGGCAGTCAGCGCGGCGGGCAATCTAACCCTGGTAGGCGAACGCAGTGTGGCGCTTGGCGTCGGTGGCGTTGTCGAAGAGGTCGCGGTTGCCGTCGGCGACAGCGTCCACGCGAGTGATGTCCTGCTCAGGTTGAACACGACCGATCTGCAACGGGCGCAACAACAGGCGCAACTGGCGGTCGAAGCGGCCAAGCTCGCCCTGGCTGAACTGCAAACACCGGCCACCGCCGCCGAAATGGTCAAGGCCGAGGCGGCGCTGGCGGAAGCACAGGCAAACCTGGCCGATGTGCAGACCGGGCCCAGCAGCGAGGAGATCGCCACAGCGCGCAGCAGCCTGGCCGCCGCCCAGTCCAACTATGCTGAGCTACAGGCCGGCCCCAGCGAGGCTGAGTTGACCCAACTGAGCGCCAGCCTCAAGAAAAGCGGAGGTCACCCTGGCCGAAAAACAACGGGCCTATGACCAGGTCGCCTGGCGCAACGACGCCGGCATGACGACCGAGGCCGCCGACCTGCAATCCGCCACCACCGACTACGAAGCGGCCAAGGCGGCGTACGATGAGAGCACAGCCCCCGCCAGCGCCTCGGAGCTTCAGTCGGCCCTCAGCAGCATCCAGAACGCACAGGTATCGCTCAATACGCTGTTAGCGTCGCCGCAATTGCTACGGCGCAGGCCCAGGTTGCTGAGGCCGAAGCCAACCTGACCGACTTGCAGGCAGGAGCCACCCCCGACGAGATACGCAGCGCCGAGATCACGCGGAGCAGGCGCTCATCGACCTCGAAAGCGTCTATCGCAATCTGGCGACAGCGACGGTCACCGCCCCCATCGCCGGTGTGGTGACATCGCTCAACGCCGCAGTTGGGGTGCGTAGCGCAGCGGATACTGTCGTCGCTACGCTGGCCGACATCAGGCAACTGGAACTGGTGATCAACGTGGCCGAAGCCGACATCCCCAGCGTTGCCGTGGACCAGCCCGCGCAGATCGAAATCGATGCACCGCCTGGCCAGACCTTCGACGGTGTCGTCCAGGCCATCCCGCCGACCAGCAGCAGCGAATCCGGCTCCGTGACCTATCCCGTCACCGTCCGGCTGACGGAACAGAATATGGCCGGTGTGCTGCCGGGCATGAACGCCGTTGCCATGCTGCTGAGCCAAACACCGGTAGCCGAAAATAGCTGGCTGGTGCCCACCAATGCCCTGGTTGAAGCGGATGGCACAACAACGGTGCTGGTGGTGCGGGGGCAGACGACCATAACCGTGGCCGTGACGCCGGGCAGGGTGCAGGGCGAATGGACGGTTGTGCAGTCGCCCGAATTGCAGGCAGGTGATCAGGTCGTGGGTGGCCTGACCTCCAGCCTGGACAGCAGCAGTGGCTTCGGCCCGCCTCCTGACGCCGGCTTGGGTGGGATCAGATAGGAGGATTGTCGAATTCAATGCGGTTCAGTTTTTGGCGCAAGTTGAACCTGTGTCGCTAGCAATGGTTGCATATCCAACAGGAGCTCTAACTCAATGCCCTCGTCAAGCTCGGTCCACCAGACGCCACCCCCCGATGGGACAATTTCCCAGCGTCGCTGTTGTTCCGGCGTTGCTTTGAGCAGCCACTGCAGCCAGGGATAAAGCCTCATGTCAAATTGGAGGCAAATGTGAGCGTGCTCAACCAGATTTTGGACTCGCTGCCGCCCTTCCACACATGCATGTGGGGTGGCTCGTTCCGTTCATTGGAGTAAAAGAAAAAACGATAGCCGTCAATGAGTTTACTTGGCGCAAGTCAACCTTCGCCACCCAATTAGTGGAGACTATACGACACGGATCGTACCGCAGTTCGGCATTGAACGCAAGCTAATCTTTGCCAGGGAGTCTGAGGAGTAGCGGGCAAAAGCAAGCTGACCGTTACAAAGAAGAGGATGACCATATCGCTATCGATGGTAGTAATGAGCGGCTGATCTTCACCGAACGCAACCGGCTGAACCCGCCCAAGTGGAGACCCGACGGCCAGTGGATCGTCTTCAGCCGCGGCGATGAGTACATTGAATGCTACGACATCGGTCACAACCAATGCCTGGCCGCAGCAGAGTTGAGCCAACGCTTCCCCAACGGTCTACCGCAGGAACTGGAGGCCTCGTTGATCAAACAGTACAGTTACAAACTGGCGGTTGTGGATACAAACGGCCAGAACTATCACGACGTTGTATCGCTCAACTCGGCCAAAGCGCCCGATTGGAGCGAAGGGGGTGTCGTCTACCAGTCCACGGCTGGTCTTCAACGCACAGCAGATGCAGCCAACGCAGCCAACCAGTTGGTGGCCTTCGACTATCTGAAACCCTATTATTACGACCCAGACTGGCAAGCAAGGGGTGGCCAGATCGCCTTCCAGGTCAAGGGCGCGGCGCAGTGGGAGATCTACATTGTCAACCCCGACGGCTCAGGCGTGACCGCGCTGACTCGACCGGTCACCACGCTGGTGGACGAACTGCCGAGCAACGTCGCCCCAGCCTACAGCCCCGATGGCCAGCACATCGTCTTCCTCAGCAACCGGGCCGCTGACAATTCGGCTGGCGCCTGGCGGCTCTGGGTCATGAACGCCGATGGCAGCGACCAGTGGCCACTGCCGCTTGATGTCGCCATCGAGTACACCTATGGGCTGGAACAAGTTGTCAGTTGGGGAGGATAACCTTTGTGTGGGCGGATTGCATCCGCCCACACCATCACCGGATCATGTTGTGAATCAACATCAGTCCGGGCGGGTTGCCAATCTGCTTATCTGCCAGCGCTGCAGAGTTGCAAACACCGGCGCACAGTGGTAAAAGTCAAGCAAACGGTATATCCGCCAGTAGTATCCTATTCTGTGGTGTTACCTATCCAACAACAAAGGATAATCGATTCATGCCAGCAACCTGTAGACTGGGCCGTTTTCTGGCGCCATACTGGTGGTGGGCCATCCTCGCGCCGCTCATGATGGTCCTCGAAGGCGCCATGGACCTGCTGCAGCCCCGTCTGCTCCAGCATATCATCGATGCCGGTGTCGTTCCAGGCAACATGACCGTGGTCATGCAGACCGGCGTCTGGATGGCCATCATGGCGACCATTGGCCTGGGTGGTGGCCTTTCTGAACTATCTGATGCAATCATTGATGTGATGTCGCTTACGATGGCAAGCATGTTGATCCTGCGCCTCTCGCGCGCCGAGGCGTCTGCGGTGCGCATCCAGGAGGTGCTGGAAAGCGAACCGGAAGTCAAAGATAAGCCGGGTGCGTTGGCCGACTTTACGCTCCAAGGAGAGGTGGTCTTTGACTGGGTGAATTTCAGCTACAACGGCGCTGACTGCCAGGAGGACCCGGATCCGGTGTTGAAGGAGATCAGCTTTGTGGCCAAACCAGGGCAAACCGTGGCGATCCCGGGGGCGACCGGTTCGGGCAAATCGAGTCTGATCCAGCTCATCCCGCGCTTCTACGATGTGTGCAGCGGCCAGGTGACCATCGACGGCGTCGATGTGCGTGAGTTCGACGAGGCCGCCCTGCGGGGCAAGATCGGCATCGCTCTGCAAGAATCGATCCTCTTTAGTGGCACGATCCGCGACAACATCCGCTATGGCCGGCTCGACGCCACCGATGAGGAGGTGATCGCCGCGGCCAAACTTGCCAACGCCGACCAGTTTATCCACCGCCTGCCCCAAGACTATATCACGCCGCTGTCGGAACGGGGCAGCAACCTGAGCCGGGGGCAACGCCAGCTCCTCGCCATCGCCCGTGCCATCCTGGCCGACCCGGCCAGCTTGATCCTGGACGAAGCCACCAGCAGTGTCGATACCCGCACCGAGAAGCCTATCCAGGAGGCGATGCGGCGGCTGATGGCCGGGCGCACCAGCTTTGTCATCGCCCACCGCCTGAGCACCATTTGCGACGCCGACCAGATCCTCGTCATCGACGGCGGCCGGATCATCGAGCGCGGCAAACACGAGGAACTGTTGGCCCGGCAGGGGTTCTGCCATCACCTCTACACTAGCCAGTTCCGAGCCAGCGCTCGCAGGGTGGCAAACGAAGAAGAGGCGCCAGCAATCGCTTCGGTGGCGAGGCCGGCGGCGCTCCTGGCCCAATCCGGGTCGTAGCGCAAAAAGGGCAAGGAGGGGTTGCAGACCTGGCCTGATAGCCAGCATAGAGACCGGCCAAATGCCGGTGGCGATTGCCCGTCTGGAGGGTTATGTTCTTTATTGGACGTTTGCAGCCATCCTACTGGCTGTACATCATGCTTCGGTTTATTTGATGCGAACGTTGCGACTGCTTGACGAGTCTACGCCAACGCCGCAACCGAAGGAGGAAATATGCACGCTCCACGACGCACGGCGCTGACAGCCACCATCGCCCCTCTTCAGTGGCGAGGAGCGGGGTGGCTGGCGTGGCTCGTGATACTTGGTTTGGTCCTGGGCGTTGCAAGTTGTACATTCCCAGGCTTTAGTCCTGAACAGGCTACTCCGACTGCGATGATTTCACCGGAGACCGGTACACCGACCGTAACCACTGTCCCTACTACAACGGTGGCAGCGCAAGCTATCCCTGTCATAGCTGTTGCTCCTCGCTCCGCTGAACCAGGGACGACGGTCTCTGTTTCAGGTGCAGGATGGTCACCACAGACAGTGGTGGCGCTCAATCTTGCTATCGAACAAGAAACGGGGATACAGACACGCACGGTCGTGACAACGACCACCGATGCGCAGGGCCAGTTTGCCACATCCTTTATCTATCCAGACGACCCGTTGTTTAGCGAAGTACTCAGTGTACAGGTAGCAGCCGTGGCGCCGGACACCGGAGAAGAAGCCGCGGCCAGCCTGACGGTACTGGCCGCCGCGCCCTCTGCCACGCCCGTAACGACCACAACCGTCACGCTTCCGTTAGTAGTTTCCGCCCCATCCCCTGTCGCTACACCGTCCCCGACGGCGACTGCCACACAGACCGTGAGGCCGACCAACGTCGCAATCGTGACTGGCAGTGGCCTGAATGTGCGGAGTGGCCCTTCCCAAAATTTCACTGTCCTGCGCACAATCCAGGCGGGAACAGCAGTGACGGTGCTGGGCCAAAATGCCGCTGGCGACTGGTTGTATGTACTGCTCGCTGATGGCGCAACAGGATGGGTAGCCCGCGCTTACACCGATTACCGCACCGCCGCCCCGGTGCTGACACCGCCAGCAGCGCCGGTGCCTGTCGTCGTTGCGACCGCAACACCGACGTTGACGCCTATCCCCACCCCCACGGCCGTTGTGATCACGGAGTGGCAGGGTGAGTATTTTGACAATCCTGTTTTCTCTGGTGCGCCGCACCTGGTGCGCAATGACTACGCCATTGATTTTTATTGGGGGGAGAGCGCGCCGGTCGCCGGGCTGCCGGCCGATGGCTTTTCTGTCCGCTGGACGCGCACTGCCTACTTTAGCGCCGGTCGTTATCGCTTCCACATTCGGGTGGATGACGGGATGCGTCTCTTCGTGGACGGTGACCTCCTCATTGACGAGTGGCGCGTGGGCAGCGAGCGCGAGGCTACGGCGGAGCGTTCGCTCGACGCAGGGATGCATCATCTGCGCGTCGAGTATTTTGAAAACACCGGCGTTGCACGCGCCCAAGTTTGGTGGGAACGGATCGACGCTACGCCCACCAGCTTTCCAGACTGGAGGGGAGAGTATTGGTCCAATCGCAACCTGAGCGGTGACCCTACGCTGGTGCGCAACGACACAGATATCGACTTCAACTGGGGCAATGGCGCGCCGCACTCATCGCTGCCCGCCGATAACTTCTCGGCCCGCTGGACGCGGCGGGTGACCTTTAGCGGCGGGCTCTATCGCTTCTCGGCGCGCGCCGATGATGGCATTCGGTTCTACCTCGACGACGAGCTGCTCATCGATGAATGGCACGATAACGACGGTTCGAACATTTACACGGCCGAGATCGCGCTCGACGGCCGCTACCGGCTCGAAGTCGAATACTACGAACGGGGTGGCGGCGCGCTCGTTGAATTCTGGTGGCAGCGGCTCTCCGCATTGACGCCGACCGCGACCTGGACGCCGCTCCCTACCGCGACGCCAACAGCCACGGCAACGGCTACGTCCACTCCGACGACGCCAACAGCCACAGCCACGCCAACAGCCACAGCCACGCCGACGCCAACAGCGACGACGACTGCCGTGCCCTATGCCGAGGTCGAACCGGCAACGGGCGGCCCCAACACGACGGTGACGGTCAGCGGCGGCGGTTTCCCGGCCAATACGACGGTAAATGCCTACCTGGCCCAACTTGTCCAGGCGAGCGAGGTAGGTCCTGGTCCCCAGGTCTATGCCATCACGCAGACCGACAATACCGGCAACTATCGCATGGGCTTCGCCATGCCAAGCCAGTGGCCCGATGGCACCCCCATCACAGCAGGGCAGATCGTGATCCTGGTGGCGACCACGGATTTCGCTATGAATGCGAGTGCTCTGTTTGACTACACCCTGCCGCCGACACCGACGGCGACAGAACCGGCAACGGTCTCTCCCACCGCGACGCCGACGGTAACCCCTACGCCGCTGCTAACTCCAACACCAACGCCGACGATGACACCAACACCGACAAGGTCGGCGCAGCCTTATGCCGAGGTTGAGCCAGCGACGGGCGGCGCCAACACGCAGGTGACAGTCAGCGGCGGTGGCTTCCCGGCCAATACCACCGTGAACGCCCACTTGGCCCAGCTTGTCCGCGCCAGCCAGGCCGGGCCAGACATCCAGGTCCACGCTACCGCGCAGACCGACAGCACCGGCAACTACAGCATGGCCTTTGCCATGCCAGGCCAGTGGCCCGATGGCACAACCATCGAAGCAGGGCGGGTCGTGATCCTGGTAGCGACCACAGATTTCACCACACAGGCGAGTGCTCTGTTTGACTACACCCTGCCGCCGACACCGACGCTAACACCAACGGTAACCGACACACCGACGACCATACCGATGGAGACGCCACTGCCCACCGCAATGCCAGCCTTGCTGCCAACGGACACACCGACTGAATTGCCAACAGAGACGCCAACCTTGCCGCCGACCGATACTCCCACGCCGTTGCCGACCGACACGCCGACACCGACGCCAACGGAGACACAGACAGAAACGCCAGAGCCGACAGCGACGGAGACGCCGCCCGATACACCGACCGAGCCGCCAACTCCAACGCTAGCGCCAACGGCAACGGACACACCGACTGAATTGCCAACAGAGACGCCACTGCCGCCAACGGACACACCCACGCCGTTGCCAACCGACACGCCAACTTTGCCACCGACGGACACCCCCATGCCGTTGCCGACCGACACGCCGACGCCGACGCCAACGGAGACACAGACAGAAACGCCAGAGCCGACAGAGACGCCCACACCGACGCCGACAATGACGGAGACGCCAAGCGCCCTACCCACGGCGCACCCCGACGTACAGGTGGCGCTCTCCTCCGATAGCGAAAAGATCACGGCAGCAGTACAGGGTCAGGGGTTCCCGGCGTTGACCCCGCTGAACATTTATCTGGCTCCGTACAACAATGCAACCCGCCAGCCGGATGATCTGCAACGGTACACCCGGGCCGAAACCGACGAGCAAGGCCGCTTTTCGGTCTCCTTTGTTATGCCACAGATGTGGCCTGACGGTACGCTGGTTGAACCGGGCAAAGTGCAGCTCCTCGTGACATCTCAAGACAGGAGCGTGCAGGCAGCCGCAGTGTTTGATTATCGCCCGCCAGCACGTTCATCCTATCAAGGTCCTGCCCATATAGCGCTACACACCCAACAAGATACCCCCCAACGCTATCTTGAATGGTATGATTCGGTGCGCCGGGTTGACCGAGTTTTGAGCCAACTGCGACCAGCATTTCAGGGATAAGCGACGCGGCGGAACAGGAATTTAGGGAAACTTCTAATTGCAAACATCAATGACAGTACGTGGCAAACTCGCTGGCGAAAAAACGTCCGCCTCGGGGCAGGTAGAGACGGGTCGCTCTTATTGGCAGATCCTGCGCGCCAATCTTTTTAGCTTTTTTAACATCATCCTTTTCTCGGTGGGCGTGATCCTGCTACTCTTTGGCCGCTACAGTGACGCCTTTATCACCGTCAGCGCCGGTCTCGCCGGGACGATTGTCAATGCCTTTCATGAAATCCGCGCCAAGCGCCAACTCGACAAAATCTCTCTACTCGTCCGGCCCGAAGTGCGGGTGATCCGCGACGGGATCGAGCAGACCATCGACCCCGCGCAACTGGTGCCAGGCGACACGGTTCATCTGCGCACCGGTGACCAGGTGCAGGCCGATGGCGTCGTGGTAAGCGACAATGGGGCAGAGCTGGATGAGTCGCTGCTGACCGGCGAGAGCGATTTAGTGCGCAAAAAACCGGGCGACTCGATCCTGTCGGGGAGCTTCTGTGTCAACGGCGATCTCATCTATCGCGCCGAGGCGGTGGGGGCCGAGAGCTTTGCCAATCAACTGACTGCCGCCGCCCGCGCCTTTACTCCTGTTTCGACGCCACTCCAGCAACAGGTTGCCCTGACCATCCGCCTGCTCATGGTGCTGACTGTCTTTATGGCGCTCGTCTTCTATATTTCCGGCTTTATCCGCCACCTGAATTTTGTACAAAATGTGGAAGCGTCGGCGGTACTGATCGGCCTGATCCCATACGGTCTCTTTCTGACCATCAACCTTGCCTATACACTTGGCGCAGTCAGGATTGCCCGGGCAGGCGCGGTGGTGCAGCAGACCAATGCCGTCGAGTCGCTGCGCTATGTCGATGTGCTCTGTATGGATAAGACCGGCACCCTGACGACCAATGCCCTTGAGCTGGATGCGGTGCAACCGTTGGCGCAGATTTCAGAAAGCGAACTAAAGCAGCACTTGGGTGACTTTGCCCATAGCGCCTCCACCGCTAACGCTACCACCGTTGCGATCAGAGAGGGGATTGCGGGTCGCCACCGCCAGCCTGTGGATGAAGTGCGCTTTGCCTCGGCGCGCAAGTGGAGCGCACTGGCCTTCGACGATGAAGAGGGCCGCGGCCTCTTTGTGCTCGGCGCGCCGGAGATGTTGCAGCCCTATCTGTCGGCGGAGACCAATGGGCCCGATCTGGCATATCAGGTGCAAGACTGGTCTGACCAGGGGCTGCGCGTGCTGCTCTATGCCTATAACCCGGATGTAACGACCTTACACGATGCTGCCGGGGATCCCACATTACCGCCGTTGCAGCCGTTAGGGCTGATCAGCTTGCGCGACGAACTGCGCCCCCACGCGCGCGAGGTCCTGAGCGAATTTGGCCGGCTCGGCGTCCAACTCAAGATCATTTCGGGCGACAACCCGCGCACGGTGGCGGCGCTGGTCAAACAGACCGGACTGGTCAATCCCAAACTGGTGACGGGCGCCGAACTGGCCGCCATGAGCACAGCGGAATTCGAGCAGGCCGCCGAGGAAGCCACCATTTTTGGCCGGATCGCGCCGGAGCAGAAGGCGCAGTTAGTGACAGCGCTGATCAAGCGCGGGCATTATGTAGCAATGATCGGCGACGGCGTCAACGACATTTTGGCGCTCAAAAAGGCCAAACTGGGCATCGCCATGCAGAGCGGCAGCAGCGCCACCCGCAATGTGGCTGACATGGTGCTGCTCGATGACTCGTACGCCGCGCTGGCGCCTGCTTTGAGCGAGGGCAAGCGGATCAGCAACGGCCTCACCAACGCCACCCTGCTGTTGATCACCCGCGCCCTGACCTATGCCTTTGTCATCATTGGCGTGCTCATGGTGGGGCTGGACTTTCCCTTTGAACCGGCGCAGGCGGGCGTCACAGCCATTACGGTGGGTCTGCCCGCCTTCTTTCTGACGCTGTGGGCGCGCCCCCAGGCCAAAACCGAGCCGTTGCTGCCGGCGCTGGCGCGCTTTGTGCTGCCCGTTGCGCTGTGGAGCATGTTGATCGGCGTCGCCCTCTATACCTTTGTCTATTACCGCACGGGGCTGGCGTTGAGTGAGGCGTTCATCCCACCCGGTCTCATTGCCCGCTTTGAGCGATACACTGGAATGACATACCAGGTAGACCAACAATTTGGGCTAACGGCGACGACTATCGTGGCCCAGACCGCGCTCTCCGTCTTTCTCTCGCTCGGTGCGCTGGTCCTGATCCTGTTTTTGGAGCCACCGGTGGCGCTGCTGGCGACGTGGCGCACAGTCAGCCCCGACCGGCGCCCGGCGTTGCTGGCGGTTGGCTTGATGGTCCTGCTCGTCGCGGCGCTCTATGTTCCCGCGGTTGCCAACTTTCTGGGCTTTTTACCCCCCTTTCGCCCTATCTGGCGTGATATTCTGGTAGCCCTGATGGTGTGGGCGCTGGGGTTGTGGCTGATCTGGCGCAAACGCTGGGTGGAACGTTTGTTGGCGTGGGATGTCTGACCGAGCGCGCTGAACTGCGTATCCCTTTTTGTCATTCATAAAGCCAACAGGCAACACGGGGGCCTTCAACGACAAAGTGCGAGGGCCGTTCGGTCTCGCAGATCGCCCCCTTCTTGGCAAAGCAGCGGGTGTGAAAGGGGCAACCGGAGGGGGGCGATGGGGCTGGGCACGGCGCCCGTCAGGATGATGCGCTCGCGGCGCGCCCGCCGCTCGACCACCGGGATAGCGGCCAGCAACGCCTGCGTGTAGGGGTGCAACGGGTTGGCAAAGAGGCTTTCCGTCCCCGCCTCCTCGACGATATGGCCCAGATACATGACCGCCACGCGATCGCTTAGATAGTGGATCATGCTCAAGGCATGGGCGATAAAGAGATAGGTCACCTGGAACTCTTGTTGCAACTCCTCGAGCAAGTTGATCACCTGAGCCTGGATCGAGACATCGAGCGCCGAGATCGGCTCATCGGCCACGACGAACTGGGGGCGCATGGCCAGGGTGCGGGCAATGCCGATGCGCTGGCGCTGGCCCCCCGAGAATTGATGGGGATAGGCGTCGATATGTGCAGGTTGATTCGTTCTCGTACTCGACAAAACTTTGGAGAACGAGCACGAGGGGGAGTACGAGTACGATGAGGCTGAATCGTAACGGTTTACATTGCTTACGAAAAAACCTGCCACCCTCTAGGAAAGTTCTACCGGCAACGGATGGCGCCGTCACGGCGGCGGGCACTGCCAGGGGGTGTAGTTATCCTGGAACGGATAGACACGGAATTCAGGCTCGCCGCGGTCTGTGTTACCCACAGACTCCATCAGCGCACCTTCGTACCACAACTCCACCCAGTACGGATGTCCGCTACCGCCATAGCGAGCCGTATCGACCGGCAGGCCGTCGATCTTGAGATAGCCAGTCGAGCAGATAGAACCGATGCCTTTCGGCGTCATCGACAGCCAGCTCCCATCTCCCTCGCGACGGTAGACTTTGATCCAGGCGCAATGTTCCGGCTGTGGTGGCGCACAGGTGATAATGTTGCCAACCGGCAGCGCCTCCTCGGTGCGCCGGCTCCAACTGAGCCTGGCAACCGCCCTGCCAGAGCGCTCGAAGTACTCCATGCGGATCGTGTGGACACCGGCGCTCAGGCGGGTTTCGTAGGTGAAGCGGGTCTCGGGCATCTCTCGCCACTGGTCGATGACCAGGCGGTCGTTGATGTAGAGCCGAACGCCGTCATCGGTTTCGGTCGTGAAGCGATAGCGCCCCGCTTCAAAGCGTAGCGGGCGGGTCCAGCGCACCGAGAAGCTATCGGCATGGATCGTACCGGGCGCCGGGGAGCCGGTCCCCCAATCAAAGTCGATCCGCTCGTCGTTGCGCACCAGGGCAGGCGACCCCGCGAGATCGGGGTTGTTGAAGTATTCGCCACGCCACTGCTGCACACCCTCCGGGCTGACCCGGCTCCACGACAGCTTCAGTGAGGCGACGCCATCGTTCTCAAAATACTCCAGTTGGATAGGGACACGGCCATCCGGCAGGTGGATGTCGCCGACATAGGTCCGGGCTGCCTGGACAACCCAGGCGTCGATCAACAGGTGGTTGTTGACCCACAGCCGGGCGCCGTCATCGACGGTCAGGCTGAAC
>QEUW01000631.1 GCA_003577005.1 Chloroflexota bacterium
ACCGAGGTGTGGCGCTATGATACCGAGTTCCCCATCATTTCGTCGGCCGCGGTCGCTGAGAGTCTTGTCTATGTGGGGGATTTCACCCGGCTCTATGCTCTGGATGTGCAGACCGGCGAGGAGCGCTGGCGTTTTGACCACGGACAGATGTCTCTCTTTTTTGCACCGATTATCGTTGCCGACCAGGTTGCCCTGGCAAGCTATGACACCATCTACATGTTAGACCGCGCCAGCGGCGCGCAACGCTGGTCAAAACGCTTTGACAATATGCAGGTCATCCCAGCGGGCGCAACCCACCAACATCTCTATGTGAAGACGACCAACCAACTCTGGGCGCTTGACAGGAGTGAGGGTGCGGTGCTCTGGAACTACGCCATGCCAAATTTTATCTCGCTCCCCGCCATCACCAACGACCAACTCTATATCATTACGCGTGCAGATGGTAGCAGCCAACTGCGTGCGCTACAGCAAAGTGACGGGCGAGAACTATGGCGACAAGACCGGGCAGGCATCCTCAACGCTGCGCCGGTCATAGCAGGAGGTCGTGTCTACGTTCGCACTGATAGCGGGGGTATACTCGTGTTTGCGTCGTCGTGAGTGTGTCGGCGGTGGCGCACAACCGGTAGGCTGGGCCCCACCTCAAGAATCGTTCAGAGGGAGTGCTTATGCTCGGTATTCTACCCAGACAGGCGTTGGCCCGGCGCGAGGCAATCTGGTTTTGGATCTTTATTTCACCCTGGATTCTTGGTTTTATCTTCTTCCGGGGTCTGCCTATTCTTGCCTCTTTGGGCATCAGCTTTACCAACTTCAGCAACAGCAGTGTCAGGCCCCTGGCCTTTGTCGGGCTGGAAAACTATAACGCTCTCTTTAACGACAGGATCTTTTACAAATCGTTGCAAGTCTCGGCGCTCTACACGCTCTTCAGTGTGCCGCTAGGGATCGTCTTCTCACTCAGCCTGGCTATGTTACTCAACCAGCGGGTGCCCTTCCTGGGTTTCTTTCGTACGGCCTACTATTTGCCGGCGTTGATTGGCGGCAGCGTAGCGGTCGCCTATCTCTTCCAGTTGATGCTCAACCCGACCTTTGGGGTTGTCAATTACTTTATCTCAGCGCTTGTCGGGCCAGAGGGCCTGATTCCGCTCGGAGTCAAGGGGCCCGGCTGGTTTTTTGACCCCAAATGGGTGTTGCCTTCGTTTGTCTTGATCAGTTTGTGGGGGTTTGGCGGGCCCATGCTCATCTACCTGGCCGGTTTGCAGGGTGTGCCTACCGTGCTCTATGAAGCGGCCCGCATCGACGGCGCTGGCGCCTGGAGCCGTTTCCGCAACGTGACGCTCCCCATGATCTCACCGGTGATCCTCTTTACGTTTATCACGGGCATCATTGGCTCGTTCCAAATCTTTACGACGGCATACGTCATCTCCAACGGCGAAGGCGGACCGGCCTATTCCTCGATGTTCTATGTGCTCTACCTCTATCTGAACGCCTTCCGCCGCTATCGCTTTGGGTATGCCTCGGCCATGGCCTGGCTTTTGTTTATCGTGATTCTTGTTTTGACCGTACTTGCTCTGCGCGCATCGCGCCGGGCGGTCTACTATGAAACTCCGGGCGACGAGAAAACAGTGTAAACTGGAAGGGGATCTTTATGGCTGAGCAGACACTCTCTACCCGTACCCTGGGTCCGCAACGCGTGGCGACAGAACGGCCCAGTATCTTTCGTACGCAGCGGTTTCAAGAGAATTTCACGCGCGTTGTAGCAACAATCCTCTGTACCATTGGGCTTGTCGTCGTGCTCTTCCCAGCCTATTGGATGTTTTCCACATCGCTCAAGGGCCAGATCGAAGCGTTCAAGTCTCCCCCCGTTTGGATACCCACGACGCTCCACTGGGAGAACTACTACGATGCACTGATCGGGACCAACCCCTTCCCGCGTTACTTTCTCAACTCCTTTTATTTTGCCACCATGGTTGTGATCGCCGAGGTTGTGGCAAATTCATTTATTGCCTTTGGTTTTGCCCGCCTGCGGGCGCCAGGCCGCAACACCATTTTTATCATGGTGCTGGCTACGCTCATGATCCCAGGCGAGGTGACGCTGATCCCCCAATATGTGCTCTTTTCGCGGCTGGGGTGGCTCAATTCGTACAAACCGCTCATCATCCCTGCCTGGTTTGGCAGCGCCTATCTCATTTTTCTCCTCCGCCAATTCTACATGACGATCCCGAAAGAGTATGACGAGGCGGCCATTATCGAAGGCGCGGGTTGGTTGACCATCTGGTCGCGCATTATTCTGCCCCTTTCCAAGTCGGCTCTGGGCGTCGTGGCGATCATGTCCTTTATCTTTCACTGGAACTTCTACCAGGGTCCGCTGATCTATCTCAACGACAACAACCTCTTCACGGTCTCGCTTGGGCTCTCCATGTTCCGCACTCCCTTTGGTGGGACTCCCTGGCACTGGTATATGGCCGCCGCGTTTACCTCGTTGTTACCCTGTATTGTGCTCTTCTTTGTCGCCCAACGGTACTTTATCCAGGGAATCGTGGTAAGTGGAGTGAAGGGATAAGTAATGGTGAATTGTGGATCGTTCGTGATCAATGGTTAATGAGAATTGATAGCCTCCTGACGGGTGGAGTTTGGGGTGCAGGAAGTGCGTCTGTGCTACGAGCGGCGCCCGCAGAGTTTGTTTCTACTCCCTAGCTTTCAACAGAAAGGAACCAAACATGATGCTGAAACAAAAGCGGTTCTTGATCCTGGCTGCGCTAGTGATTGCCTCGTTGCTCCTGGCGGCGTGCCCTGCGGCGCCAGCCGGTGGCGGTGAGCAGCAGACCAGCGCCCCGCAACAGCAGGCCAGTGGGGCGCGTGAAATCGTCTGGATGGTGCGCACCAGCCCGGTCGAGAACCAGTGGGAAAATGAGGTGGTCAAGCCGGCGTGGGAGGCGGCTCATCCTGACATCAGGCTCAATATCCTGACGATTGACCAGCCTGACATTGCTGTCAAGCGCGAGGCCATGATTGCAGCCGGCGAGCCGCTGCATGTCTGGTCCACCAACTGGGGTGGCGACGGCTTTGCCAGCGACCGCCATCGCGGCTTGATCATGGACCTGACGCCGCTCATCGAGCGCGACCAGTTGGACACCAGCGTCTTTATCCCTGAAGTGCTCGCCATCTACCAGACCGAAGGCAAGACATGGGGGCTCCCCTTCCTCACCACCGGCAGCTATGTCTTCTACAATATGGACCTCTTCGATGAG
>QEUW01000632.1 GCA_003577005.1 Chloroflexota bacterium
TTCTCCTTGACTTCGAGAAAAAAAGGAGTGTCACCTGAAAGATAAAGGGTGAAATCCGGCTTCTTGAATGACGATGTATGGTCGATGAAACGCAGGCGCAACCGGCCCAAAAAGCGCTTGACTTCCTGCTCGACCGACGGCATCTTGTTGGCTGAGTCATTCACCGGCGTTGAACGGTTTCCCATAGCACGCAGTATAGGTCGTCTACCGGCTCAACGCAAGTAGGGGTGTGTCCGAAATTTGGGGCAGGCGGCCGACCTTCCAGGAAGGGGGCAAAGACGGTTGCTCGACCAGACGGTTCCCGCCCCCTTCCTGGAAGGGGGTCGTGCAAACTCGCCCCTTTTGCTGGACGCACCCCGCAAGTAGCGAGCCGTGGCTTAGAAGCATATCTTTGTGGTATGATACCATCTGTTGTAAAGCCACCCAGGCGGACTGGCGCTCTCTTTACAGTAAGGAGACGAACGCAGAATGATGTCTTTGCCCCCCCTGTTTCGCCGTGCCCACTATTGGCTATGCCGGCGGCCAGCCTGGCCAGGAGTACTTACCCTTCCCCTGAGTTTGGTTGTTTTACTGTGCGTGATTCCACTGGCCCTCCGCTCTGCACCGGCTGTGCGTGTCGAACAGTTGATGGCTGTAGCTCGTGGACCCTACCAGCCCATCGATTTGGCCAGCTTGCCGCGCCAACCGGTAGGCGCACCGGCGTGGATGGAGCAACTCTATGCGCCGGGCCTGGATGCGCTCATCGCTCTCGAAGAAGATCATGAGGTGCGCACTGCCATGCGCGCTGAACTCGTCTGGGATGAAGCGCGCGGGCGGCTTGACCATTTCGCCGCCCAGCGCGCCTATCCGCTGGATACGTTGCCCGCCAATGCTCGCGTCGCCGCACTGCAACAGGCCGAGTCCATGTTGCCGGTGCAGGCTGCGCTGCAACTGCCCGTCTGGCAAAATATCGGCCCCGCGCCCATGAAGGATTCGCGCATGGGTCTTCAGGCGGTGGATGTAAGCGGGCGAGTGCGGGCGCTGGCAGTAGACCCTCGTGATGGCAATGTGGTCTACTTGGGAGCGGCCCAGGGAGGCGTCTGGAAGACGACCAACGGCGGCGCTTCGTGGACACCCCTCACCGACGACCAGGCTTCGCTCTCTATTGGCTCACTGGTCATTGACCCGGCCAATCCAGATACACTCTATGCCGGCACGGGCGAACCGACGCCGGGTCTTGACCAATATTATGGCGCCGGCATCCTCAAAACAACCGACGGCGGTACGACGTGGACGCGGCTTGGCGCCGACGTTTTCGGCGGTGTGGCACTCTCGAAGTTGGTCATCGACCCGCGGAACAGCGCGGTGATCTATGCTGTATCCGCAGTCAGCGGCGTCGCTGGGGCGAACCGGCCTTCGTTGGGCATCTACAAGAGCAGCGACGGCGGCCAGAGCTGGCAGGCGCTCATCACCTGCACCGGTTGCCCCGGCGCCAGCGATCTGGTGCAAGATCCACAGAACCCCGACGCCCTTTACAGCGCTTTCTGGGAGTACGGGCTCTTCAAGAGCACCGACGGGGGTCAGAATTGGACGCAGGCCATGCCCTTCAACCCGCAGGAAAACCCCATTCGCCGGGTGATGTTGACCATCAGCCCAACCCAGCCACAGACGCTCTACGCCAGCTTCCATCTGGTCATCCCCGGCCAGTATGACGGCGCTGCGATCTTCAAAACCGTCGACGGCGCCGCTAGTTGGAACCAGATCCCATTGGGCGGTTACAACTACTGTGGCAGCCAGTGCTGGTACAGCAATGTGATCGCCGTTCACCCCACCAACCCCAACATGCTCTATCTAGGGGGTATGGCGCACTACCTCGGCCAGACCGATGATGATTTTACGATCCGTCGTGTCGTGGTGCGCACCCCCGACAGCGGCAATACGTGGGAGGACCTTTCGCCCAACGACAGCCCGGAGCGGACGCTCCACCCGGACATGCATTCGATTGTCTTTGACCCGCAGAACAGCAACATCGTCTGGGTCGGCAACGATGGCGGCGTCTGGCGTTCAACGAACGGCGGCAGTACGTGGGAGAACAAGAACAGCAACCTGGCGACCCTTCAGTTCACCGGTATTGCCATCCACCCCACCAACAGCAATATCCTCCAGGGTGGGATGCAAGACAACAACAAGGCTTACACCAATGATGGGGGCGCCAGCCGCACCTGGAGCGCCGCCGATCTGGGCGATGGCGGGTTTGCCGGCATCGATCCCTTCAATCCGCAAATCTTCTATGGTACACGGTTTGGCAAATCGTTTCAGCGCAACGACCAGGGACTCTCCTTTACCGGCGTGTGGCCGCTGCGGGTCGACGGCATCGCACAGGATGACCGTTCGCTCTTCTACCCGCCCTTTGTCGCGGACCCATCCAGCGAAGGGGTGCTCTATTTTGGGACCTACCGGCTCTACCGCACGACCAACCGGGGCAACTCCTGGCAGGCCATCAGTCCAGACCTGAGCAGTGGGCAGGGTAGCATCTCGACGATAGCGGTGTCGCCCAGCAACCCCCAGGTCATCTATGCCGGCGCCTCGGATGGCAATATCCAGCGGACTGCCGACGGTGGCGCCAACTGGACCAATCTCACCAGGGCGCCCCTGCCCAACCGCTTTGTAAGCCGGGTTGTGGTCACCCCAGCCGATCCGCAACGAGTGTACGTTGTCTTCAGCGGCTTCAACACCCATACGCCCGCAACGCCGGGCCACGTCTTTCGGAGCAGCGACGGGGGCGCTACCTGGAGCGACATCAGCAGCAACCTGCCCGATGTCCCGGTGGCCGCCCTGGTGCTCGACCGGCACGAGCCGGACACGATCTACTATATTGGTACGGACACCGGCGTCTTCCGCACGACTGATGGCGGGCAGAGCTGGCTTCCCTTTAACAACGGGCTGCCCAATGTGGCGGTGGTCGATCTGGCGTTGAGCGGCGACGGGCGGCATCTCATTGCCGGCACGCATGGGCGCAGTATCTACCGGGTGGCGGTGGCCGGCGGTAGCCAACCCCCTGGCGATCACCGTGTCTATCTCTCGTCTGTGGGCCGGGGTGACCCAGTCACACCGCCCACTGGAGCGCCGACGGCAACCTTTACCCCAACGCCCACGGCAACGCCGGTCAATACGAATACACCGACCGCCACAAAAACCCCGGTGACGCCCGAGGGCACCCAGTTGCCCACCGCCACCACCACCAACACGCCAACGGCAACGGCAACGCCCAGCCCTACCCCCACCGGCATCGACCCCAACGAGCCTACCCCAACGCCCACAAGCACACCGGAAACTGTCGCATTCACGGATGGTTTCAGCGACCCCAGCAGCGGTTGGGTGCAACTGAACTTGAATGAATGTGCGCTCGATTACGCCGCCGGCCATTATGCCATCAACATGAAAATGCAGCAGACCTACTGCGTCTCGGCCGCACCGGCCGCCGCTGTGGTCAATGGGACCTACCAGGTGCTCGCTCGCAAAGAGAGCGCCAACGA
>QEUW01000076.1 GCA_003577005.1 Chloroflexota bacterium
GCGTACCTCGTTGCTGCCCCGCTCGGCAGCGGCGACAATGTCCAGCCGGCCATCGCCGTTGAGATCGGCGACGATCACCTGGTCGGCGCGCGGCCACCCATCCTTGAGCAGTTGCATGTCCCACGGCCCGCGGGGGTCGCCCCGATGTTTGAACAGCGCCACCCGCCCTGGCAGATCCCAGGAGGTCGCCACGATTTCCATCTGGCCGTCGTTGTCCAGGTCGGCGGCGATGGCTTCAAAGGCATTAGGGAATTCGGCGCAGATGATGTGCTTTTGCCACGGTCCCTGGCCGGGGTTGCCATCGTTTTCGTACCAGACGATCTGCTGGTAACGCAGATCGCACGGGTCCTGGGGCGGCGACATCCCCAGCGCCATCACTACATCCACATCGCCGTCGCCATCCATATCGACGGGGTGGCCGTGGCACGGCTGGATGGCGTGGTCGATGACCGTCTTGCGCCAGGGCCGGTTGGCTGGATCACCGGGATTCTGATACCAGACCACCTGGTTGGCGACGCGCGCCGTGCCCAGCAGGTCGATCCTGCCGTCACCGTCGATGTCCACGGCACAGACCGTGCGCGTTTCGGCAATGTTCTCTTCAATTGGGTGCTGGACCCACTGGCCGTCGCGCTGCTCAAACCAATCAAAGCGGTTGCCCTTGCGCCAACTGGACGCAGCGACATCCAGGTCGCCGTCGCCGTCAAAATCGGCGACAGCCACGTCATAGGCGCCGGGCAGACCGCCTTCGATGATGTAGTGATAGCGCCAGTTCCGGCGGTCACGAGGGTCGCCCTCGAAGGCAAAGTAGAGCAGAGAACCGTTGAGGTTGTCCACAATCACGATCTCCGGGCGGCCATCGCCGTTGATGTCCACGACGGCGTGGCGCTCCAGCCATTCGTCGGTGCGCTCGTGGATGATGTGCTGGGTGAAGTTTCCTTGTCCATCGTTCTCAAGCCAGTAGAGGCCGACGATGGTGTCGGCGGAGACGATATCCAGCACGCCATTGCCGGTGAGGTCAGCCGCAGCGATGCCATAGGCATAGTTGTAGCCACCCATGATCAGATGTTCGGAAAAGCGGATGAGATCACGCATAGGTTACACCCGGTAATGACCCGCCACCTTCTTGATGGCGATGCCAAAATTCTCCACGTCTTGTTCGGTGTAGGAGGGATTCATCGGCAGCACAATGGCCGTTTCGAGAAATTTCTCAGAGCCTGGCAGAGAGAGCGCACCGTAGTCGATATCGCGCGCCACCCCAGGATAGGCCCAGGGAAAGCCGGAAGTGCCGTAGGTGCGGCGTTGCGCCAGAGCCGGATATTTGTAGATCGGGTAGACCAGGTAGGGCGAATTGGCAGGAACCCCCTCAGCCTGGAGTGCAGCGGCAAATTGTTTTGCTGGCACACGAAAGTGGCCTGGCTCCAGATGAAAGGCGTAGGTCCAATAGGAGTGGCGGGCGTCCGGCAGCACCGCTTGCAGCGACAACCCTGGCTCGCTGGCCACGACTTCGTTCAGTTGGTTGGCTGCCCACTGCTTTTTGCGCACGGCCTCACCGACCTTCTTTAACTGGGCAACACCGACGGCGCCCTGCAAGTCGGTCATGCGATAGTTGGGCGCCAGGTAGTAGTGTTCATAGATCGGCTGGCGCGGGTTGCCTTTGTCGGCAAACCACTTGAGGCGGTCCGACAAGTCGTCGCGGTTGGTGATGACCATGCCACCATCGCCCGTCGTCATATGTTTGCCGCCAAAGCTGAAGCACCCCAAATCGCCCCAGGAACCAACGGGCCGCCCTTTGTACTCGGCCAGTTGCGCCTGGGCACAATCTTCGATCAGGTAGAGATTGTGGGCGCGCGCTAGTTCGACAAAAGGTGTCAGGTCGCCGGGGTTGCCAAAGAGATGCACGAGCACAATCGCTTTGGTGCGATCCGTCATCTTGGCTTCCACATCCTTGACATCCAGGTTGCCGCTGACCGGATCGATATCGGCAAAGACGGGGATGGCGTTCTGGTAGAGGATACCGATGACCGTGCCAAAATCGGTGATGCTGGTGGTGATGATCTCATCACCGGGGTTGGGGTCGATGACGCCAATCGCCGTGTGGACGGCCGCCGTGCCCGAGGTGACAGCCTGCGCGTATTTGATGCCCTGCTTGGCAGCGAAATCTTGCTCAAATTGGATGACCTTGCTCCCGCCCAACCGGCTCAGCTTGCCGGAGCGGATGACCTCGACCAGTTGTTCGATCTCCTCATCGCCCAGATCCCACTGCGGGCCAAAGGAACCAGAGCGTACCGGTGGTGAATTGCGTTCGATGGCAATGGCCATGTGAAGATTCTCCGATCTCTGAACGTACTTCTGGAATTCACGATTTAACGGATGACGGCTCTGCCGGTTCTGGCGGGAGTTTGGGGGCGAACCCTGCAATTTCCGCCAGATTGTGGAGAGTCTGATTTTTTATCATAGAAGGTACGCAGTTGCTCTAGTGCGATGCACTTGCAAAGTGCGTTGCACCTCTGGCCGGCAGATCCAACTGCGTACCTTCTGTATCATTCATCATTGCCTGGCAGGATATTCGATCCGGACTTCATCGAGCAGCACATACCCCTCGGGCAGAAAGGAGCGATCCACGGGATAGTCGACCTCCGGGCGGCGGTAGTGGACCCCCTGGGGCTCGGGAGTCAGGGGCACGATGTGGAGGGGATGGAGCAAAAGGATGATATCGATATTGACATCGCGCAGAACATCCTCGATCTCGCCCCAGCCGTAGACGTCCGCCAGATCATGGCGAGCGCCCAGGCACAGCCACTGTTCCGGGTCTGTTGTCAGGGTGACACTTTGCTCCGACCAATCGGGCGTGATCTCAAAGGGCTGGCCAGTCAGCACAAAGTTGACGGCTTTGCTGCCGATGCGCGACTGGCAGTGCAACACCAGGTTGGCTCCTCGCAGATTCACTTCCCCCTTCAACCTGGCCGTGAGCCGGGCATTGCGCAGGTCGGTGGAATAGCCGCCGGCAATGAAGCGGTTGCCGGCCATCAGGGGCCTGTAGGCTGGCCCAGGATTGGGCTGCGGTGCGGTGAAGAGGATAAACAACAGATGGAGATAGCCGCCGCCAGGGGGCGCATGGTTCGAGTCAATGCCCCAGGGGCTGCGCGAGATCAATGCCCCATCCACGAGTTCTGGAGCCGCCGGCCGGTTGTGCCCCAGCCAGGTCATCCAGCCGCCGGGCCCAGCATCGAAAGTCTCTTGGTAAACTGTATTCATCAAGTTGCCTATCCTTTGACCTAGCCATCGAGTGGCGAATGCTACTCCAGATTCATGCGCGGGTCGAGGGCATCGCGCAGCGCATCTCCAAAGAAGTTGACGGAGAGGACGGCAAAGGCGATAGCGAGCGCCGAAGGAAGCCAGCGCCACGGCATCCCTTCCAAGATGGGCAACTGCATCGCCGTGGTCAAGGTCTGCCCCCAACTGGGTGTTGGTTGTTGCACACCCAGGCCCAGAAAACTGAGGCTGGATTCGGTCATGATGGCGCCGGCCAAACCCAGGGTGGCGGCGACGACGACGGGGCCGACAACGTTGGGCAGGATATGCCGGAATATGATGCGCCGTGTGGGCACACCCAGGGCAACCGCGGCCAGGACAAAATCCCGGCTGCGCAGGCTCAGAAATTGGCCGCGTACCAGGCGCGTCATGCCGGGCCAGCCAAAGATGCCGATGATCACCATGATATTGAAGATATTGGGGGGCAAGAGCGCAGCCACCGTGATGATCAGTAGAAACGTGGGGAAACACATCATGATATCGGTAAAACGCATGATGACGCTATCGACCAGCCCGCCCATATAGCCAGAGACGCTGCCGAGCAGCAGGGCGATGGTGGTGTAGATGCCCACGGCCACCAGACCCACCGAGAGCGAGATGCGTGCGCCATACACCAGGCGCGCCCAGACATCGCGGCCGATGGCATCCGTACCCAGAATATGTTCCGCGCTGGGCGGTTGGTTCTTCTGTCTCAGGTCAATGGCGGCGGGGTCTTGCCCTGCCAGCACGGGCGCAAAAAGGGCAGCGATCACCAGCAAAAGCAGCACAGCCAGGCCGAACATCCCCAATTTGTGCTGCCATAACCGCCGCCAGAAACGATATTGGGGCGAGTCGCGCCGGGGCACTCGCAGCGTCTGCTGGAGGTCGGCTACGCTCGTGCCGCCTGCAACCCGCTCTTCAGCATGTGCTTTTGTGATTGTCACTGAACTCCTCTTCCCTATTCATAGCCAATGCGCGGGTCCACAAAGGCATAGAGAATATCGGTGACCAGATTGCTCAACAGGACGACCAGCGCGACCACAAAATTGACCCCCATGATGACAGGGTAGTCGCGCGCGTTGATGGCGCCCAGGCTGTAGGTGCCCATCCCCGGCCAGGCAAAGATAAACTCGATGATCACCGTGCCACCGATCAGGTAAGGGATATCCAGGCCGATGATGGTGATCACGGGAATCAAGGCATTGCGCAGCGCATGGGTCAGCAGAATGACATTTTCACCCAGACCTTTGGCGCGAGCGACCATGATGTAGTCTTGCCGGATCACATCCAACATGCTGCTGCGAGTATAGCGCATGAAGCTGGCGACACTGCCCAATCCCAAAACAGTGGCCGGCAAGATCATGTGATGTACGCGCGTCAGCAACGTAGTCGATTCTCCATAGTTGACGATACCCGACGTGGGGAACAAGGGGAATTTGAGCGAGAACAGATAGATGCCGCCGATGGCAAAGACGAACCCTGGGGTAGAGATCCAGAAGAAGCCAAGCACGGTCAGCAGTTGATCAAGCCACGAGTACTGTTTGACAGCAGCGATAATGCCCAAACTTACCCCAACGATGATGCCAAAGAGCAACGAGGTCGCGGTCAGTTGTAACGTTGCTGGCAGCCGTGCCAGAATCTCATCGCGTACAGGCGCGCCAGAAACAAGCGAGTGACCCAGATTGCCGCGCGCCAGTTCGCGCAGCCAGATGAAATAGCGCTCGTAGGCCGGCTTGTTCAAGCCGTAGTTCTCGCGCATGGCTTCTAGCTGCTCCGGCGTATAGGCCACGATGGCGGTAGGTGGCACCAGGGCATCTACAAAATCACCCGGCATCAACTCGGTAAAAACGAAGGTGACAAGGGTTAACCCCAATAAAATGGGGACCGAAATCGCCAAGCGGCGCAGGATGTACGTTCGCAACGCTACCACCTCGGTCTAGAACAGGGGTGCAGAATAGTCAATTGTCAATGATCAATGGTTAACGAAGCTACGCTGTTCATGGGTGACCCCTCGTTAACCATTGACAATTGATCACTGACAATTGACTATTTTTCATCTTGCCAGGCTACCTTTAACCGGACACAGACCAGTTCACCGCATTGTTGAAGCCATTGTTCCACTGATAGAATCTGTACCAGAGTGCGTCCTCGTTGAAGCCGCTCACCCGCTTGTTGACCGCAACCACGCCCGTGAACTGGAGGAAGGGCATCATGGGCAATTCCTCGTTTAACCGGACTTGAAGCTCATTGTGGATGGCGCGGCGTTCGGCCTCGTCGACCGTGACGGCGGTCTGGTCGAAGAGGGCTTTGGCCTCTGGATCGCCCCAGGGTGTTGTACAACGCTCGGCCTCGGTGAAGAACGAATCATAGTCTTCGGGGAAAGCGAAGCCCCAACCCTGGTAATACAGATCAAAGTCACAGGCAGCCTGGGCTGCGGTGGCGGATGTGCCTTCGAGGAACTGCAATTGGGTCTTGACGCCAACCTCCGCCAGATTCTGTTGGATCGCGGCCATGATGTCCTGGTGCAAGGCATCTGGATAGTACCAGACCACCTTGAGTTCGGTGTTGGGGTCCCAGACGCCGTCGGCCTGGGCTGCGGCGAGCAGCTCCCTGGCCTGTTCCGGGTTGTATTCGTACTGGTTGAGGTTCGGCGCTAGCCAGGTTGCCATTTCCATATAGGAGTTGTATGGCTTGCACAGCCCTGAGTAGAGGGTTTCACAGATCCCGACGCGGTCGATGGCGTAGGCCAGCGCCTGGCGCACTCGCTTGTCCGCCAGCTTGGGCGATTCGTAATTGAGCAGGAAGACCCGGATGTAGTTGCGGTCGACCAGATGGATGTTGACATTCTCCAACTGTTGCACCTGCTCGTAGAAGTCCTGCGGCACATTCCATACATCCAACTCACCTTTCTGCAAGGCGATGAACTGGGTGTCGGCCCCACCGAAGTTCTTGAAGAGGATGCGCTCCAGCTTGGGTGTGCCGCCGTAGTACTCATCGTTGCGAACGAGTTCGACGAACTGGTCACGCTCGGCCTGCACGAACTTGAATGGGCCGGAGCCAATGTTGAGTTCGGGTGTGTACCAGGCTGGGGCGTGGTGTTCCACAATGTCTGCTGGGTTTACGTCGTTGAAGATATGGGCGGGCAGGATCTGCAAGTCTGTGATCGCCGACATGTGCCAGCCAACGGTCGGCTGCTCCAACTCGAAGCTAACCGTATAGTCGTCGGGAATCTGCACTCCCGGCAGTTCGTCAGATTCGCCGTCGTAGAAGGCCTGGCTGCCCTTGAGGCTGCCGATCCAACGTGCGGGATTGATGTTAGTGGCTTTGTTGAGAATAAACCGCACGGTCGCCTCCACATCTCTGGCTGTCACGGGCTGGCCGTCATGCCACAGGGCATCCTCGCGCAGATGGAAGGTATAGCTGGTGGCGTCGTCAGACACTTCCCACGAGGTCGCCAGATTGCCCTGGGGCTCGTTGTTGCGATCCAGATCAAACAACCGGCTATGGGTGAGCATGGCGATGTAGTTGCTGCTGTACCCATACTGGTAGGTGGGCCGGAAGGGGCTGAAGGTGCCCCACGGTGAGTCTGTCGCAAAGACCAATGTGCCCTCCTCTGCCGCCGCGGCGGCGGGCGGCGCTGCAGCCGGCGCCGTGCCCGGGGTGCCGACGGGTGCACAGGCCACCAACAGAGCGCCGGCGGCTGTTGCCGAAGAGAGACTCAGAAAATTGCGGCGGGTGAGCTTTCGTCTTTCCATGGGTTTTCCTCCTCTGTGCATTTGACAGCGAATCACATTGCACGTATGATTTGCAACCATAATTTAGGGGAAGTTGCATGACAACATTCAACGTGCAACCGATCTTACTGCATGATAAAAGCTTTGTCAAATGACTTTTTTCGACCTGAGTGCCGGTAGGGCAAGCTGCCAGCTTGTCCTACCGGCATCGTGGATGCACCGTATTGAGTCGATTCGACCCCGCCGAATCGAGCTATTGGGGAACCTACATGAATATGGAAACTATCCAACCGATTGAAGAGCTGGATCGGATCTCGCTTATCGAAGAGCGCATTAAAGAATATATTCTGAAGAATCAGTTGCGACCTGGTGATAAACTGCCGACTGAGGAGCAACTGGCGGCTGCCTTACAGGTCGGACGCACCGCCGTGCGCGAGACCTTTCGGCGCCTGGAGGCGCTGGGCATCGTCGAGAGCCATCAGGGGTTTGGGCGGGTCGTGCGTGAGTTCAACTTTGACCCGATTCTCAATGGGCTGTTCTATGGTCTTGTCTTTCACGGCCATAGCATCATGCAAGTGCTGGAAATTCGCAGAGCGCTTGATGACTACTTTATCAAGGGCGCCATCCAAAACTTGCAAGAAGACGACCTTGTTCAGCTAGAAGCGATTGTCCAACGGATGCTCGAAGGGGGGGCTGATAACCCCAATTTCCACCAGGAAGACCATGACTTTCATGCGCTGTTGTACCGCCGGTGCGGCAATCCGTTGGCAGCGCAGTTGTTTGAGATCAGTTGGAGCGTGCGTCTACACGCCATTGATCGCCAGGTTGCCCTCTCAGAAATCCCGCCGGGGACAATCGCCGAGCATGTGGCAATTCTGGCCGCGATCAAAGAGCGCGATGTGGCGCTGGCGCGCGAGCGGCTGGCGGCGCATCACGACAATATCACGCAAAGCCTGCGCACCCAGATCGAGCAACAGGCAGAATCGATTACCCTCTGATAGATCCTCTGCATCAAAACATCCCTCACCGCAAGGCCGCTGATAGCCTTCGACTAAATACCGACCGGAGAAGGTGAATCGCCACCCTGGTGCGTTGCTCGCAAAGCGTGCGGTGTCCCTGAGGGCGGCGAATTTGCTATTTGCTGTCCAAATCCCCAATATTCAAACGTTATTCTCATAGAGACGACGCATTGTGCCCGTCTGCAACCTATCGAGGAGGCGCTATATGCAGTACATTCTGATGGATTACGTAAACGAGGCCGGCTGGCCCCAACTGACAAAGGCCGAACAAGAAGAGTGGCTGGGGGCCTACAAAGGGTATATGAAGGCCATGACCGAGGCGGGCGTGCTGAAAAGCAGCCACGGGCTCCAGCCCACTTCGTCGGCGACAACCGTGCGGGTCGTGAATGATAAGACCCAGGTGCTCGACGGCCCCTATGCCGACACCAAAGAGCAGTTGGGTGGCTTTCATATCATCGAAGTGGCCGATCTCGACGCCGCGCTCACATGGGCAGCCCGCAGCCCGACTGCACTACACGGGGTCGTCGAGGTGCGCCCACTCTGGGAGGGCACCCTGCTGACCAAGGAGCTCGGCGATTTCACCAAGCCTGCGTGAACCGCCTACGAGCACGAAGTTGGAGATCTCTTGTTGAGGTCTAGGTAAACAGGTAATATAGTAGACAGGGGAAAAAAGGCAGGACGCCCTGTCTACCTATCTACCTGTAATTAGACTGGATTGCTTTCAAACAGAGCAAAGAATGATCGGACAACCACAAGGAGAAGAAACATGCGAAAACTCGGCGTTTTCAATCATGTGTCGCTGGATGGCTACTTTGTGGACAGAAAAGGCGACATGAGCTGGGCCAAAGTGAATCACCAGGATGCAGAATGGAACGCATTCGTCGCAGAAAACGCAAGTGGCGGCGGCGTGCTCGTACTTGGCAGGGTTACCTACGAGCTCATGGCCGGCTTCTGGCCGACCCCTTTTGCGCTTGAGAGTATGCCTGTTGTAGCCGAGCGAATGAACAACCTGCCAAAGATCGTCTTTTCGCAAACGCTGGATAAAGCGTCATGGAACAACACAAGGCTGGTGAAGGGAGACCTGGCAGCGGAAATGCGTAAGATGAAGGATGAGCCTGGCGAGGACATGGTGATTTTGGGCAGCGGCAGCATTGTTGCACAATTGGCGCAGGCAGGGTTGATCGACGAATACCAGATCGTGGTGAACCCCGTCGTACTTGGTGCAGGCAGGACGATGTTCGACGGTGTCAACAAGACGCTGAACCTGAAGCTGACTCGGACACGGACCTTCGCCAATGGGAATGTCTTTTTGTGCTACGAGCCGGTGGTGTGAACAAGCAGAACCGTACGGAGGCGCATCATGCGGCGGAGATGGCGGCGCGGCGCAGCTATGGCAAGCTTGTCGCCATCCTGGCGGCGCGTACGGGGGATGTGGCGGCTGCCGAGGATGCCCTCGCCGAAGCCTTTGCGGCGGCGCTGGCGCATTGGCCGCTGAATGGCTGCCCGCCCAACCCGGAGGCATGGTTGCTGACCGTCGCCCGCCGCAAGCTGATCGACGACGCCCGCCGGCACCGCAGTGGCGAGGCCGCAGTCCGCCAGTTGCAGCTCCTCGCCGAGGGGATGGAGGCCGCAGTGGAAGCAGAGGAAATCCCCGACCAACGTCTGGCGCTGATGTTCGTCTGTGCCCATCCGGCCATCGAGGCGGGCATTCGTGCGCCGCTGATGTTGCAGGTCGTGCTCGGGTTGAATGCGCAGGTGATTGCTTCAGCCTTCCTCATCTCGCCGGCATCGATGAGCAAGCGGCTTGTTCGGGTCAAAGAGAAGATCCGGCGGACCGGCATTCCCTTCAGCGTTCCGGCGCGCGATGAGCTTGCCGGGCGGCTCGCCGCCGTGCTGGATGCTATCTACGCGGCCTTTGCGGAAGGCTGGGCTGACCCCGGCGGGACCGATCTCGCCCGCCGCGACCTGGCCGAAGAAGCGATCTTTCTAGCCCGGACAACGACCGAGCTGCTGCCAGAAGAGCCAGAGGCGCTGGGGCTGCTCGCCCTCATACTACATGCACACGCCCGCCGTCACGCCCGGCGCACGGCAGATGGGGAGTACGTACCCTTGAGCCAGCAGGATCAGGCCTTGTGGGATTGGCCCCTGATCGAGGAGGCAGAGGCGCTGCTCCGGTGCGCCAGCGCGCTGGGCTCCATCGGTCGCTATCAACTGGAGGCGGCGGTGCAATCGGCGCATGTCTATCGTTGCCGGACCGGGTGCGCCAACTGGGGGGAGGTGGCGCAGCTATACGATGCCTTGTTTGTGCTTACCGGGTCGCCGGTTGTCGCGCTCAATCGAGTTCTCGCCATTGCGGAGAGCGAGGGCACCGAGACTGCGCTCGAAGCGCTGCAAGAATTGGCTGGCGACGGGCGGCTTACCGGCTATCAACCCTACTGGGCCGCGCGCGCCGATCTGTTGGCCCAGACCGGCGCCCTCGACGAAGCCCGCCGCGCCTACGACATTGCCATTGGTCTTGAGCGCGACCCTGCGGTCCGCCGCTTTCTACAACGACGCCAGACGGTGGCTGAGAGAACCGTACGCCGATAAACGTTGATACACACAGATTAGAAAAGCGCAACACAGAGCACACAGAGACGGCGCAGAGAGCACCGAGAGCAACAAGAGGGCTCGTATCGTGGTATACCTCTGTGTTCTCCGTGTTGCTTGCACTTCTAAAACCCCTACACAGATTGCACAGATTCTACGGACGAACGCCCAAAATCCGCGCAAATCCTGAAAATCTGTGTACAACCTGGCTTGGGATCAGCGGGGCGCTGAGTTTCGTCAGGGCGTCGGTGCATCTGTGCGAAGCAGCCCCTCGCGCTTCAGTTCCGCCCAAAAGGCTGGGGGAATCGGCTGCTGCAAGCGTTTGACATTCGTCTGCACGTGCTCCGGCGCCAGCGCGCCGGGAATAATAGCAGCGACCAGCGGATTAGCCAGCAAAAACTGCAAGGCTGCCGCCGGCAGCGACACCTCATGGCGCTGGCACACGGCTTCGATGCGCCGCGTCTTGGTCAGAATCTCCTCCGACGCCGGGGCATAGAAGTAACGCGCACCGGGCACGGCGCCCGTGGCGAGAATGCCCGAGGCAAAGACCGCACCGATGATCACGCTGATACCATGCTCGGCGCATAGGGCGAACTCCCCCTCCAACATCGCCTGGGTCAGCAAGTTATAGCCATTCGCAACGAGAAAGAAGTCAAGCTCCACCAGCTCCAAAAAGCGCGGGATCATGCCCAGTTCGTTGATGCCGGCGCCCACACCCTGAATTGCGTGGCTGCGCCGCAGCTCGTCGAGCGCACGCCAGCCACTGGTAAAGAGCTGGTCCAGATAGGCGCGCACACGGGCTTCGTTCTGATGAAAATAGAAGTCGAGGTCGTGGATGACCAGAAAATCGACGGAAGGCAGACCGAGCCGCTGCAGGCTGTCCTCATACGAGCGCATGATGCCGTCGTAGCTGAAGTCTACCATAAACTCAAAGGGCAGACCGCCCACCCACGACCCCCGGTCAAAACTCCCCAGGTCACGCGCCGCGCGGAAGACCCGCCCCACTTTGGTCGAGACCATAAAGTCCAGGCGCGGCTGCTGGCGCAGAAAGTGACCCAGGCGGTGCTCGCTTTTGCCATACCCGTAATAAGGCGCCGTGTCGAAATAACGTACGCCGGCGTCCCAGGCCGCCTGCAAGGTCTGCTGCGCCTGCTCCTCGCTGATCGCTTCGAACAAGTCACCCAACGGTGCACAGCCAAAGCCAAATTCGGTCGCCCGCGCGCCGGTTTTGCCGATGGTGCGTCTTGGTAGTTCGTTCATCGTTTGGTTTCCTTCCGCTTTACTTCATGTGTCCCCGAAGTGCTCCACCAGCGCACTTCGTTGCTGACTCCTCCAGCAGTGGCGACTATGCCAGGCCACCCATGTTCAGATATTCGGCAAAGCGAATGAGATCAGCCATATTCAACACCGCTTTCGGCCAGCGCTTGCTGGGCAATACGCCCAAAGGGTGAATCCGGGTCCCGTTTGACCACGCGCTTCAACTGCAACTGGGCGCGCGAGTCGCCACGCCGGGCCAGTTCGACCGCCTCGGCAAACCCTTTTTCCGCATAGCTCATGTCGCGAGGCACGACCGGGTTGTCATACTGTTTCCAGTAATACTTCAGGTCATCCGTCTGCCAGTTGCGATAGACCTCTTCCCAGGTCAACTTGCTCATCAGGTTCAGGTGCGGCTCCAGCATGTGTTCGGCAATCGGGTCGCCGATGGCCTGGTAGCGGTTGTCCAGCGAGACCCGCAAGCGGTCCTCGGTGTAATTGGGCAGCGCTTTGTGAATGGTCAAGGCCGGAAAGATCAGGGTGTCGCCGCACTCGTAATCGGTGGTGTGCCAGGCCACGTCCAGCTCCTTGTGCGTTTTGGCCTGCTCCTCGGTGTCGACGCAGAGGCTACCTGCCCCCAGTGAAAAGTGATGTTCCAGCACCTGGTTGACTTTGTGCGATCCTGGCAAGACAGCCAGCCCACCCAGTTCGATGGGGCAATCACCGACCGGCGCCCAGCAGGTCAACGTCTCAAAATTGCCTTGAAAATGGACAAAATCTTGGTGGATGGGTGTGGTATGTTCGGTATATTTGGGGAACCAGAGGCGGGCGATCTTCTGCGGATGGGGCATGATGGGGCGGCCCATCAATCTTTCCACCATCGTCATCACCTCGGGCCAGTGCGCCGAGCGGTGAAAGCTCTCCAGCTTGTAGACCTCGTGGTAGACGTCGGTGTACCCCAGGTCGCCTTCGGTGCATTGGGCCGAGATGTCGGCGATGCCCTCCATGGGGTCGGTGCCGGCGACGAGCCAGCCACCTTGTTGAATCACGGTGAGCATCTCGCGCCGCAGGCTACGCAGCTTGTCGGGGTCCTGCAGGCGTTTGAAGAAGACATACCCTTCATCGGCCAGCCGCCGCCGCAGTTCGGCCGGGTCGTCCATGGCGTCGTTCGAGACGCGCAATTCTTGCAGTTGTTCTGACATGAGTTTACCCTTTCGGATCGAGAGAGCCATTCAATTTTTCACTGGGAAGACGATGGCTTGCTCCATTATAACGCTGGTAGGGCAATTCGGTGGCAGCACACTTGCTTGAGATCATCTGCAACTTATACCGGCACCCTATTGGTGGCCACGCCTGCTGTAAAAATAGGGCAAAACAGCGCAACACAGAGAGCGCAGAGACTGCACGGAGAACACCGAGGAAAACCCGCTGGCTCGTTCTGTGGATAAAACCCTCTGTGTGCTCTGTGTTGCTTGCTGTACGCTATCCTTTTCATCGCTTTCGGTGACAGCAGGTCATGATGACTGAAGTGAACAGAAAGTTTTCGTCTAGCTTGACCTCTTGTGAGCATCCGGCTATGATGTGGCTACTTATGTTGCTACAAACCAGGAGGATGTTATGCCTGAAATCGGAATCCGTGAACTGAAAAATCAGGCCACGGAGATCATTCGTAAGGTGCGAGAAGCGCAGGCAGAATATGTTGTCACGTACAGGGGCAAACCGGTAGCGATGATCCTCCCGTACCATGCTACTTATCTACAACCCACCCGCAGAGTCCAACATCGGTCTGATGAGGAGTTCTGGGCTGAGTGGGAAGAACTAGCCAGGGAAATCGATGAGGAATGGCAATCCAGGGAATCAGCGTTGGAAACCCTATTTGAGATGCGCCAGTCACGCGATCAAACATTATGAACATATTGGTCACCGGCAGCGCCGGCCATTTGGGCGAAGCGCTCATGCGCACCTTGCGGCAGACAGCCCACCCTGTCACCGGCACGGATGTGACTCCGTCCGCTTTCACGGACGAGGTCGGCTCGATCACCGACCAGGGGCATGTGCGGCGCTGTATGGCCGGCATCGATGCGGTGATCCACACGGCGACGCTGCACAAGCCGCACGTGGGCACCCACACCCGGCAAGAGTTTGTGGACACCAACATCACCGGCACGCTCAACCTGTTGGAAGAGGCTGTGGCGGCTGGCGTGGGTGCCTTTGTCTTCACCAGCACAACCAGCACCTTTGGCGATGCGCTTACCCCGCCCCCCGGCGCGCCTGCCGCCTGGATCACCGAGGAGGTGACGCCGGTGCCCAAAAACATCTACGGCGTCACCAAAATGGCGGCCGAAAATCTCTGCGAACTCTTTTACCGCAACCAACGGCTGCCTTGCCTGATCCTGCGCACCTCACGCTTTTTCCCCGAGGCCGATGACAACCCAGAGACACGCGCCGCCTACGAAGATGGCAACGTCAAGGCGAACGAGTTTCTCTACCGTCGCGTCGAGCTTGAAGATGTGGTCAGCGCTCACTTGCTGGCGCTGGAAAAGGCGCCCAGCATCGGTTTTGGCCGCTACATCATCAGCACCACTACACCCTTCACGCAGGCCGACCTGGGCGAACTGCAAGTGGATGCACCGCAAGTGGTGAAACGCCTCTTTCCGGACTACGAAGCGATCTATGCCCGCCGCGGCTGGCGGATGTTCCCGACCGTGGACCGGGTGTACGTCAATCAACGCGCCAGAGATGAACTGGGCTGGCGTCCCCGCTATGATTTCCGCCACGTGCTCGACTTGTTGCAAGCGGGCGAGGAGCCGCGCAGCCCGATGGCGCGCGCCATCGGGTCAAAGGGCTATCATCCCCAGCGGTTTGGCGAGGAGCCCTATCCACCTGAGAAAATATAGGCCTCTTTGGTTCATCTACACGCAGCATGAATGATGGCCAGTTCGCCGCCGGCTGAAGGTTGCCTGCCTACAGTTTTGGGAGGAACCCCTTCATCTATCGCTGCGAAGTCTTTGTGCATCTATGGATAACCAAGCAGTCTGAGTGTGATAAAATACTACCTGCCGAGTAGGCGGTGACCTGGCTGTGTAGCAGAGGGTAAGGATCAGTTATGATCTCTTTGCGGGTGATCGAATCAGCCGTGGTTTGCAGATTACGGAGGTAACGGAGTGCGCGCACGTATTGACATACCGCGAGAACAGCTAGCCGCATTCTGCCATCGTTGGCAGATTTCCGAAGTTGCGCTCTTTGGATCTGTGTTGCGCGACGACTTCGGATCAAACAGTGATATCGATGTATTGGTTCGTTTTCAGCCTCAGGCCCGCCACACACTTTTCGATATGGTTCGCATGCAGGACGAACTGCAAAGTATTCTGGGGCGAAAAGTTGATCTCGTCAGCCGTCGGGGCATCGAAATGAGCAGGAACTATCTACGCAAGAGGGCGATCCTGGAATCCGCAGAGGTTGTGTATGGAGCGTGATCAGGTTTACCTCCTGGATATTTTAGAGGCGGCAAGGCTCGCTGTGTCTTACGTGGAGAACACATCTGAGGAAGCGTTTCTGGAGGATACGCAGCTTCAGGATTCGGTGATCCGCCGTATTGAGATTATTGGGGAGGCAGCTAGGCGCATCTCGCCGGAAGTGAGGGAAGCACTGCCTGTGATTCCTTGGAGTAACATGGTCGGAATGCGTAATTTGCTGATCCACGATTATTTAGTGAGAATGTGGAAGAGAGGTTGTAGTCAGCCGGCTCAAGCGCTGTAACGCACCCGCCAGGCGGCGTATCCCTTCCTCGATATCCTCCGGCGTCTGGGTGGCAAAGTTGAGCCGCAGATAGGGTTCGCCGTCGGCTGGATTGGGGAAGAAGCGGATGCCGGGCGCATATTCCACGCCCGCTTCCGTTGCCAGGGGCAAGAGATCCAGACACGAAAGCCCCTCGGGCAGCCGCAACCAGATAAAGAGACCCCCATGCGGTGGGTTCACCTGGACCTCCGCCGGGAGGTGGCGTTTGATGGCTGCTAGCATGGCGTCCCGCCGCTTGCGATAGAGCCGGCAAGAACGCCGCACATGGGCCTGATAGCGCCCCACATTGACATACGCTTCCAGCGTGCGCTGCATCAGCGTCGGCGTGCTCAGGTCGCTGACCCGCTTCATATCGACCAGTCGCTTGAAGACGGGACCCTCGGCCACCATAAAGCCGACGCGCAAACCCGGCATGAGCAGCTTGGAAAAGGTGCCCATGTAGATCACCCGGCCGCCTGGGTCCAGCGTCTTGAGCGCTGGTTGGGTGCGCCCCTCGTAGCGCAAGTCACCTACAAAATCATCTTCCAGAACAGGCGTGTTGTAGCGGTCGGCCAGGGCTACCAACTGCCGGCGCCGCGCGCCACTCAGACAACTTCCTGTCGGATTCTGAAAATTGGGGATGGTATAGAGCAGTTTGGGGTGGTGCTGTTGCAACAGCGGCTCCAGCAGCTCAGTACACATCCCCTGTTCATCGACGGGAACCCCCACAATCTTTAAGTCGAGTGCTTGAAATAGCTCTAGCGCCAGATTATAAGTCGGGCTTTCCACCAGAATGACATCACCTGGTTTGAGCAACACCTGGCAAACCAACGCCAACGCCTGCTGCGAACCAGAGGTGATCAGGATATTGTCCGGGTGCGCCTGAATGCCCTGGCTGGCCAGGACGTGGGTCAGGGTTGTCCGTAGCGGGGCATACCCTTGATTGAGATCGCCATACTGAAGCGCAGTAGCACCATCGCGGCGCACGACATCCAGCATCGCCCTGGCAAACTCCTTGACCGGGAACTCGCGCGGGTCGCCCACCCCTGTAAAGGTGATCGGCTTGGGATGTTTGATGATGCGTTTGGTCGGCGTCGAGCGGGTTTCATATGGCGGCTCATCGGCTTGTTCGAGCGCTTGCTGCCAGAGCGGCCACACCGTGCCGGTATTATTTGCTAACGATGGCAACGGTGTACGCGCCAGCACATAGACGCCGCTGCCTTCCCGACTGTAGAGCAACCCCTCGCTTTCCAGCGTGGCATAGGCATTGTTGACCGTGATGCGGCTGACGCCCAGCTCCTGGGCAAGCTGGCGGCTGGCCGGCAGTTGTGTGTCCGGCGCCAGCTTGCCGGAAAGGATATTCTCGCGCAGATGGCGTTCGATCTGTTGGTACAATGGCGTCGCGTTCTGACGATCCAGCGGGATTCGCATCTTTCACCTCATTCTATCTGTCATGCCCATAAATCCGGCTGTTCACAATACCAATCATCAAAATAAAAGAAATTGGTACTGTAAGATTTGCTTATATTTGGCTCTATCAATATAGACAATCCGGCGCTATGATAAGACTGTAACACGTTTGGTGTTGAACAACGAATCAAAGGAGTTACAGATGAAGTATCGACCATTCGGCGCGACCGGCATGAATGTCTCTGAAATCGGTCTGGGCGCATGGCAGTTGGCCAACCCGGACTGGGGCATCCATGACAAAGCGGAAGCGCTGCAAATTATCAAACAATCGCTAGACGCCGGCTGCAATTTCTTCGACACGGCCCCTGGCTACGGTGGCGGGGTGAGTGAAACCCTGCTCGGCGAGGCGTTGCAGCCGGTGCGCCAGGAGGTCATCATCTGCACCAAATCTGGTTACAGCGCCGAGGGTGTAGCAGACTTTAGCGCCGAAGCCATCCGCCCCACGCTCGAATCCAGTTTGCGCCGGCTGCGAACCGATTATGTGGACATTCTGCTGCTCCACAACCCACCCCGCGAGCTGATGGATGGCCGAGTGGTAAACCACTATGAGGAACTCGAAGCGCTCAAGCGCGAGGGCAAAGTCCGTGAATACGGCGTCTCGCTCGACTGGTGCGAAGAGATGGAACTGGTGATGGAAACCACAGGCAGCCGGGCGCTGGAGGTCTATTTCAATGCCTTCTACCAGGAGATGTTGCCGGCCTTCGCCAGGGCGCAACGCCAGGGCGTCGGGTTGATCGTCAAGGTGCCCCTCGATTCGGGCTGGCTCTCAGGGCGTTACCGGGGCAACACTCGCTTCGAGGATGTGCGCAGCCGTTGGCCGCCCGAAGTGCTCGCCCGGCGCAGTGCGCTGGTAGAAAAGTTTGCCCAACTTGTGCCACCGGATCGTTCGCTCGCCCACGCTGCGCTCCAGTTCTGTCTGGCACAACCGGCGGTCTCCACTGTGATCCCTGGCGCCAAGAGCATCGCCCAGGCGCTGGACAACATCGCCGCCGCCAACCAGGAACTGCCCGCCGAGGTTGTGCAGGCGATTTATGACCTGTGGGAGCAGGAGATCAAGCACGATCCGCTGCCCTGGTAGCAAACGCAGTAGTGAGCCACAGAGGAAGACTATTTGATTTTTGCCAAGATGACTTTTCATCCAGTCATCTTGGCAATTTGTAGATGAACTATGTTGATCGAAAAGGAAATAGATTCGTGAATCCGATTACGACGCGGCAACTGGGCAAATCGGGCATTACTGTCAGCGCGCTGGGCATGGGCTGTTGGGCAATTGGTGGCGAGATGTGGATTGAGGGCAAATACGATGGCTGGGGTCCCATCGATGATAACGAGTCCATCCGGGCCATCCGGCGAGCCCTTGATCTGGGCGTCACTTTTTTTGATACCTCCGATGTCTATGGGACGGGGCACAGCGAGCGTATCCTCGCCCGCGGAATTCAGGGACGCCGCCACCACGTGGTGATCGCCACCAAATTTGGTTTCACTTATGATGAAGCCTCCCGCCAGATTACCGGCGCCAACCTGTCGCCGGCCTACATCCGCCGCGCCTGTGAGGCATCGTTACGCCGCTTGCAGACCGACTACATCGACCTCTATCAGTTACATTGCGGCGCATCTGCTGAGCAAGTCGAGAGCATTTTAGAAACGCTAGACCAGCTCGTGACCGAGGGGCACATTCGCGCCTATGGCTGGAGTACGGGCGATCCAGCGTCAGCCCGGCTCTTTGCTAAGGGAACCCATTGCGTGGCAATTCAACACGGTCTGAACGTCTTTGGCGACGCCGGGGCCATGCTCGACCTGTGTGAACAATATGATCTTGCCAGTATCAATAATGCCCCGCTCGCCTCTGGTTTGCTCACCGGCAAATATACCGCCGATAGCGTGCTGCCGGCCAACGATTTTCGCACCGCCGGCCACGAATGGGAACCTTATTTTGATAGTGGCCGGCCCAAGCCAGAATTTCTACAAAAGCTGGCCGCAGTGCGCGAGATCCTGACCAGCGGCGGGCGCACCCCTGCGCAAGGCGCGCTGGCCTGGATCTGGGCGAGGAGCAACCGCACCATCCCCATCCCCGGCTTCAAAACGGTGGCGCAGGTGGAAGAGAATTGCGGCGCGCTCAACTTTGGGCCGCTCACCACCCAACAGATGGACGAGATTGCCACACTTTTGGGATAGACTTTGGGTTTACGACAGTTGACAAATTAGAACAAATATTCTATACTAGGTGACAAATTGCAACCCACCAAACACAGTGCTTGCGGAGGGACCATGTCTACTCAAATCCAGACCGAACACTTCACCCAGGCGCTCTACTCCCTGCTCGATGAGGCATTTGACAACGTCCACGGCTATTTTCTTGACCGCGGCACATCGATGTTTGAGACGCTCGCGACGATTTCGGCTGCGGAAGCGTCTATCCCTGTGGGCGGCAAATGTGCAACGCTGGCGGCGCAGGTCAAGCATGTGGCCTTTTATCTCGACGTGCTGGAGAAGGCTGTGCGGACGCAACAATTCGAGCCGCAGGATTGGGGCAAGATCTGGCGTGAGACCAGCGCGGTCACTGCCGAAGAATGGGAAGTGCTCAAGGCCGATCTGCGCGCCAGCTACGAGCGCATCAAGGCGCTCATCGCCGATACAACCGAGTGGCCCAGCGAACGGGAGATCGGTGGGGCTATTGCAATGATCGCACATACGGCCTATCACCTGGGCGAGATCCGGCAAGCCTTATGTACTGTGAAGCAGTAGTTGGGCCGCGCAATCTGATATATGGCCAATATCCCGAAAACCACGTTTACATCATTGCGCAGAAGTTTGGCGAAGGTATCGAGTCGAGGGTCGAACTGAACCCGGAGGTATAACAAAGGTGACGCTACGCATCATCGGTGCGGGTCTGCCGCGGACAGGTACAGCTTCGCTCACCATTGCGCTCGGGCAACTGCTCGGCGGTCGCGTCCATCACATGAGCACGATCCCTGGCCATCCATTTAATCTGGGGACCGGCTGGAATCAAGCGCTGGCGGGTGACATTCCCGATTGGGAACGACTGTTTGATGGCTACATCGCCGCCGTGGACTGGCCCGCCTCGATGTTTTGGCGAGAACTGAGCGAGGCCTACCCGGATGCGCTCGTGCTCCTATCTGTGCGCGACAGCGCCGGGACGTGGTGGCAGAGCGCCGACGCGACTATTCTCCCTGTTGCGCGCAGGGCCCTTGCGCCCGACTGGAGCGAAGGTCGCGGTCTGACGGAGCTGCTTGAACGTTTTACCGACACCAAGCAGTGGGATGACCCGGCAACGTTGCAAGCAGCCTACGAACGCCACAATGCCGAGGTGCGACAGGCAATTCCCCCATACCGGTTGTTGGAATGGTCAGCCACAGAAGGGTGGCCGCCAATCTGCCGCACCCTCGGCGTGCCTGTGCCCGATCAGCCGTTCCCGTGGACCAACCGGCGAGAAAATTGGGGGTAGTAAGCAGCAGGAGGAATGTAAGATGCGCCCTTACGCACTACAGGCTGGCGAAGGCTGGACCTACCGGCACGGCATCGACTTTACGGTCAAAGCGGGGGAGTTGCAACCAGGCCGTGGGGCAGCCTTCACGGAGTACACCACTCGGAAAGGAGAAGAGCCGTCTGATCACATCCACCCCACAGAAGACGAGCTCTTCTACATGCTCCAGGGAGAACTTACCTTCCGCTGTGGGGGCGAAACCTTCGACGTGGGCGAGGGCGGCTTCGTCTATCTTCCACAAGGGATCGAGCACGGCTACACGATTCGGAGTGAAGGGCCGGTTCGCCTGATCATCGTGACCTTTCCGACCCGTGCGCCGTCAGCTGCGGGATGGGGCGGATTCATTGCCGATGTCGAAAGAGACGGCGAGTTGTTCGCCGCACCTGAGAACTGGCGCCAAACCGTGAAAGATTGAAGGGAACTCAAAGACAACGCAAAAAATCACCACCTTTTTGATGTTCGAGGGTAAGGCGGAAGAGGCCATGAACTTTTACCCATCGCTGCCCCAGCGTGTCACTGGCACATTTGAGGTCACCATGCAGCCAGCAGTGGCTCTGGACGTTACACCCGGCGCCACGCTCGGTCGTATGTCCCTTGACAAACGGTTTTATGGGGATCTGGGCGCTATTGGGAAGGGCGAGATACTGACTGCGACCAGCAACACCGACGGATCAGCGGGCTATGCGGCCATCGAACGTGTTTCGGGAACGCTCCATGGGCGCATGGATAGAAAAAGCACACCTCCGGCGGGGTAACCCCGTCTGCCATGAAGCTGCTTGATACCAAGTCTAGCATGAAGGATTGAAAGGAGCAAGTTATGAGCAAAGTACGCGTCCTGGTTGGTACACGCAAAGGTGCGTTCATCCTGACGTCGGACGAAAAGCGCAAAGAGTGGGAGGTGGACGGCCCGCACTTTGCGGGCTGGGAGATGTATCACGTCGTGGGTTCACCCGCCGACCCGAACCGGCTCTATGCGTCGCAATCCACCGGCTGGTTTGGCCAGCTGATCCAACGCTCCGACGACGGCGGCAAGACGTGGGAGCCGGTGGGCAACGAGTTTGCCTACGTGGGGAATCCTGGCACACACCAGTTTTACGACGGCAGCCAACACCCGTGGGAATTCAAGCGCGTCTGGCATCTCGAACCGTCGCTAAGCGATCCCGACACCGTCTACGCCGGGGTGGAAGACGCTGCCTTGTTCCGCACGACCGATGGCGGCAAGACGTGGCAGGAACTGCCCGGGCTGCGCGAGGTCAAGGGGCATCTCTGGCAACCCGGCGCCGGCGGGATGTGCCTACACACCATCGTGCTGGACCGCAACGACCCCAACCGCATCTTTGTCGCCATCTCCGCCGCGGGCGCCTTCCGCACCGAGGATGGTGGCAAGAGCTGGCAACCGATCAACAAGGGGCTCAAATCCGGGTACGAATTGCCCGACCCGGACGCCGACGTCGGCCACTGTGTGCATAGCATCGCCATGCACCCGGCGCGCCCGGACGTACTCTTCATGCAGAAGCATTGGGACGTTATGCGCAGCGACAACGCTGGCGAAATGTGGTATGAAGTGAGCGGGAATCTGCCGAGCGACTTTGGCTTCCCTATCGCCGTTCACGCCCATGAGCCGGATACGGTCTATGTGGTGCC
>QEUW01000633.1 GCA_003577005.1 Chloroflexota bacterium
CGGTGTCCTCAAGACCCGCAAGCCCTTCGACCCCCTGCATCTCCGCAACATACCAGTTGGGGGTTGACTTTCAACACACAATCTCTGTGTTCCTGCTTTATCAGGGGGGTCGTATGGATGCACGAGAACGTTTCCTCAAGGCGCTGCGCCGCCAACAGCCAGACCGGGTGCCGGTCCACGACAGCCTCTGGGCTGAGACGGTGCGTCGCTGGCAGCAGCAGGGCCTGCCGACTGAGATTCCGCCGGATGAGTACTTTGGCTATGAGATGGTCTCTTTTGGCGTCGACCAGTCGCCCATGTTCGAGGTGAAGACGCTGCACAAGGATAACGAATACCTGGTCGAAACCACGCCCTATGGCGGTGTGCGCAAGAACTTTCGCACCTTTGTCAGCACGCCGGAGATCATCCAATGGGGTATCAAGACGAAGGCCGATTGGGAGGCCCTCAAAGCGCGCCATTCGCCCGACTTTGCGCCCGATTACGCCCGTGTCGACTGGGTGAGCCTGCGCCAGCGCTACCAGCAGGCTCGCTCCGAAGGCAAGTGCATCGCCTTTTCCGCTGTGATCGGCTATGACCAGCTCCAGCGCTATATCAAGAGCGAGGAACTGCTCATGATCACCGTGGATGACCCGGCGTGGTTCCGCGAGATGGTGCAGACCGTGGCCGAACTGGTCTTACGCCTGGCCAGGCTCGTCGTCGGCGCCGGCTACCAGCCGGATGTAGCCTTTTTCTACAACGATATGGCCTACCGCAACGGGCCGCTTTTCTCGCCGCGCACCTATCGCAACTGCATTTTGGAATCCGACCAGATGCTATGCGACTACTTCCACAGCCTCGATATTCCGGTCATCTACCACACCGACGGCGACATCCACAAGCTGATCCCGCCGCTGATCGAGGCCGGCGTGGATTGCCTGCAGCCGCTGGAGGCCAAGGCCAACATGGATGTGCGCGAGCTCAAGGCCGAATATGGCGACCGTCTGGCCTTCATGGGCAACATCGACACGCGCAAAATGGCCGACCCCGACTCACGTGTGATCGAAGAGGAGATCCGCACCAAGCTGGAGGTGGCGAAGGTCGGGGGCGGCTACATCTATCACAGCGACCACTCCGTGCCACCGACGGTCACGCTCGACCAATACCAGCGCGTGCTGGAACTGGTACGCGAGTACGGCGCTTCGTAGCATCTGCCAGGAAGGATGGGGTGGGTGAAAAAACAGTTCACAGAAAACGCGGAGAAGTCACAGAGAACACAGAGTTTCTCAAGACGCCTCTGCGTTCTCTGCGTTTCCTCTGTGCCCTCTGCGAACCGCTGTTGTTCTGTTTTGGCAGTCAGGTGCGCTTGAATGAAAGTTAACGCCATGCGTGAAGAAACCATGACGCCGCGCGAGCGCTGGCTGGCTGTGCTCCAGCGCAAACAGCCAGACCGCCTGCCCATGGATTACTGGGCCACCAAGGAAGCCACCCAAAAACTGCTCAAGCATCTGGGTTGCGCCAACGTCTGGCAGATGTACAAACGACTCCACATCGACCGGGTTGTCACCGTGCGGCCAAAGTACATCGGCCCGCGGCTCAAACCCGGCTATGACATCTATGGCCGCCGGCACCGGAAAATCAGCTACAGCGGCGGGGCCGGCGCCTACCGCGAGTGCGTCTACCATCCGCTGGCGCAATATACCACTATCGAAGAAATTGAGCGCAACTACACCTGGCCCACAGCGGATTGGTTCGACTACTCCGAAATCCCCCGGCAGGCCCGCTCCAGGGCGCGCTACCCCATCCAGGGCGGCGGCTCCGAGCCGTTCCTGATATACAAAGACCTGCGCGGCATGGAGCAGGCCTATATGGACCTGGCGCTCAACCCGGAGCTGGTCCACTATTGCCTGGATAAACTCTTCGACTTTTGCTACGAGAACACCCGGCGTATCTACGAACAGATTCCGGGCCAGGTCACGCTGTCGTACGTTGCTGAGGACTTTGGCGGGCAGGAGACGCTGCTCTTCTCGGCGGCCATGATCCGGGAGTTCTTCATCCCGCGCATGAAACGCATGATCGACCTGGCCCACGAGGCCGGCGCCTACGCCTTCTTCCACAGCGACGGCGCCATCCGCCCGATCCTGCCCGCCATGATCGCGGCGGGTATCGACGTGCTCAACCCGATCCAGTGGCGCTGCACGGGCATGGAGCGCGCCGCGCTCAAGCGTGATTTTGGCGGCCAGGTGATCTTTCACGGTGCGATGGACAACCAGCAGACCCTGCCCTTTGGCAGCGTAGACGATGTGCGCCAGGAGGTGATCGACAATATCGAGATCCTCGCCAAGGGCGGCGGCTATATTTTGGCGCCCTGCCACAACATCCAGGTTGTCAGCCCGCCGGAAAACATTATGGCGATGTATGAGATGGGGTATGCGTATGGAAGGAGATAAGGCAATGACCCACCGTGAACGGATGCTCGCCACCATCCGCGGCGAGTCGACCGACCAGATCCCCTGGGCGCCACGCATGGACCTGTGGTACATTGCTCAGCGCGCTCGTGGCGCGCTGCCACCGGAGTTCGTGGGATTGAACATGGTCGAAGTGGCCGAGTTACTCGATGTGGCCTGTCACAGCATCGGCGGCGACATGACCCTGCCCGGCGGCCGCGACAACCGGCTGCGCGGGCTGGGCATCGACAATCACCCCGACTACCCCTACCGGGTCGAACTGGGTGGCCTGCCCATCGAATCGACCGACGATGGCGAGCATCTGCGCACCCGCATCCGCGCACCGGCTGGCGAGCTCTTTCTCCACCTTTTCCGCTCGCAGGGGATGGCGCGCGACGGCATCTCGCTGCCCTTTGTCAAGTCCTACGCCATCCGCTCGGTGGATGACTTTGAGGCTGTGGCGCAGGTCTTTGAGCACCTGGAACTCATTCCCACGCCGGATGCCTATCGCACCTTTCACCGGCGCGTGGGCGAGCAGGGGCTGGCCGTGGCGCGCGGGCCGGTGGCGGCTTCGCCCATCCACCTGATCTTGCACGAACTGGTGGCGATGGACCAGTTCTTCTATCTCTATCACGACGAACGCCCGGCCCTGCACGCCCTGGCCGAACGCATGGAACCCTTTTTTGACGCTGCGCTGGATGCTCTCGTCGCCTGCGACGCCGAAGTGGTCTTCTGGGGCGCAAACTATG
>QEUW01000077.1 GCA_003577005.1 Chloroflexota bacterium
CTGGCGCAGCGCCCGCTCGAATTCGGTAGATGCCGGACCGTGATTGGCGACATGGTCACCTGGGAAGCGGGCAACCGGCCACATGCCTTCGGCGATGCGCTTGGACATGAGGCCGTATTTCACTGTCTCGATGCGCGGGTCTTCGTAGACCGTCTTGGTCATGCAGACGCCCGAATATGAGTCAAAGGCCTGGATGAGCGAATCGGGGCCGACGATAAATTGGGCAAAATCTAGCGCTGCATCCAGTTTGGGACCTGTATCGGCCAGCCGCTTGGAAAGCCCCCAACCGGCGATGTGCTGCGGGTAGAGTACATCCTCCACTTTGTCCGCCAGCCATGGGATAACGATGTTGTCCGCCGGCACATCCGCCGAGTCGGTCTGTACGCTGGCTGTCCATGCGCCATCGCCCCACATGGAGACGAGCTTTTGGCTCACAGCTTCAAATTCACTCTGGTAAAGGTCGAAGTCACAGGTCTGGTGGGTCCAGTAGACATCGTAGAGCATCTGAGCAGCCTGTTCGCCGATTTCTGTGCTGTGTGTCCAGCGGCCACTCTCGCGGTCGAAGAAGTCGCCGCCCATTTGCCAGATGAAACTCCAAAGCACCTGGTATTGCGAACTGCGGATAGAGTAGCCGGCGCGGGTAATCTTGTCGTCGGCGTTCTTCTCGGTCAGCGCCTTGCCGGCTTCCACCACCTCTTCCCACGAGCCAAAGGCGGTGTGGTCGATGCCCTGTTCGGCCAGGTGGTCGGTGTTGACGGTCAACACCGCGCCGCGGATACCGGCCAGCCAGGGCAGATAGAAAATCTTGCCTTCGGGCGCATCCAGCGCTGTAAAAGCCGCCGGCCACATGGTCTCTTCCAGGGTCGAGGTGCCGCCGGTGACATCGGTCAAGTCCAGGAAGACCTGCGACACATCCGTGCCGACCACCCAGTCGGTATACATCATCAGGATGTCGCCCTCGGTGCCTGAGGCAATGGCTGGTAAGAGCTTGGCGAAGAGGTCGCTGTAACCGATGGGGGTCAATTCGATGGTGACATCAGGGTTACTCTCCTCGCGCTGTGCCTTGGCGTCATTCATGATGCGGTTGGCGCCATCCCAATCCTGATACCAGACAACCAGATTGACCGGCCCGCTGGCGGCCGGCGCAGCGGCTTCGTCGGCCGCAGGCTGGGCAGGCCCAGCCACTGGGGCAGCACATGCGGCAAGCAGGCTCACACCACCGGTGATAACGCTCAACTTCAGAAATTGACGGCGGCTCAATGCAGCCATACGTTTGGTTGGACTCATTGCGTGGTTCTCCTTGTGAAAGCGGACAAAGATGAGTAAGAAAGGTTCGCCCAAATGAACTTTCTGCGTCGTGCGCGCCCTATGATGTGCATGTAGTCTGTGCAGGATATGGACTACGTTGCGGGAGCTCGATCAGGTATCTTTTACGGACCCCCGGGATGAGGATCTCTGTATACAGTATGCAGAACGGCGGCCAGAAATTGGCTGTGTTGCGATTATAAACGGGCTGAAAAGGCTTGTCAACCGTACAAAAATTTACACCGGCAAACCTTAATTTTAATGCGATAAAGTGTGGTTTAGAAGTTATGCAGTTGGATCTACCAGCCAGAGGTGCAACGCACTTTGCAAGCGCATCGCACCTGAACACCTGTCTACTTTCTAGCTCATCAAAAATCTGTCACCGCTCAGCCAAGCAGAGGCAACTTGAGTGTACTGCCTGCACAACAAACCACGTATCAAAATGGAACTTTTGCAGCCAAATGTTTCTCGTGTATACAGACTGCTTTCCACTCTGCGCGCATCGCAATAGAGTGGAAGATAGTGCCGGCTTTCTCCACATCTCATGCGACGTTCAGCGCCCAATCGGAGCGGGTGCTGGGAAGAAGGAGATTGAATCCGTAGCTTACGCAAATTGAACAGATCCTGTCGCGTTAATGAATGTATCTACAATGCGCTTGATTTAAGCCAACAGCGCTGCCACTTCGGCCTGCAACGGCAACGTCGTGATTTCAACCTCGCCGGCAGTTACCGTACAGTTGATCTCGCTGCGGATGCCCAACCCTTTGGGTGGTGCGCTCTCATCAAAGTTGAACTCAGGGAGATAGATGCCCGGTTCGATGGTGAAGAGCACGCCGGGCATGAGTTGGCGGCGATCCTGGGTCTCAAGGTTGTCGATATTAACCCCAAGAAAGTGATCCAGCCAGCCCAGGCTGTGGCCCGTCCGGTGAAAGAAAGCCGGGCCGTACCCTGCCTGTTCGATCACCGCACGGCAGGCATCGTCCACTTCGTACCCGTAGACAGGTACACCGGCCGCCAGGCGGGATTGGATAAAATCTACGGCGGTGTCGCGGCCTCGGGCGACGATCTCAAAAATCTCTCGCACTTTGGGTGGCGTCTCTCCTCCACAATAGGCAGTCCAGGTGATATCGGCCAGACAGCCGTAAGGGTCGGCGCTCACGCGGTTCCACAAGTCGATCAGTACCACGTCGCCATTTTGGATTGGACTGTGGTGTTCGGCGCTAGGGGCATAATGCGGGTCGGCGGCGTTGCGGTTGACGGCGACGATAGGGGTAAACTCCAGGTCCATACCGTGAGCGGCGAACTGGTCACAGATCAGCTGATGCACGTCCCATTCGGTTAGGGGCCGCCCACGACGCAACTGCTCGGCGATAAAGGCAAAAGCCGTCTCTTTGATTGCCAGACAGCGGCGAGCGGCCGCACGGTGGTCGTCAAGCTCCTGTGGCGAAAGTACGGCCAGCGCCAGTTGGGTCAGGTCGGCGCTGCTGACGATCTCGGCGCCGGTGACCCGCTCCACCATCTCTTTCGTGCCGGCATCGACGCGGCTGATGTAGGGGATGGCATTTTCTTCGCTGTACTCCATGGCGATACGTGCCTTACGCCCAGCCTGCGCCCCTACCATCTGCCCTAGCTTTGTTGCCAGGTCGCGCCAACCTGCGTATTTATGGACTATGCCCCGCATCTCTGGCGCCACGTGGGCAAAGGTGTTGCCCTCGATGGCGTGAATCAACCACTGTGGTTCACCCTCAACGGGGATCCACAAAAACCAACGCCTTGTCCCTCCGGAGCGCAATCCGCCGACTGAGAGGGCAATCGGGTTGCTGTTCTGGAATGAGTAGAGCAGCCAGCCGTCGAGCTGATGTTCACATAAATAAGCTTGAATGTTAGAACGCTTCATTTGGATGGCCCGGAGAGAATTTCGCCAGTTTGCCCTTCAATCTCTCCCCCGTAGCAACAAAGTGTATGTGGGCTTATGTACTTTGTCAAACAGGTGGCGAGAGTGAAGAAGCCCCAGCTTTGTACGCTTCATCGGTGTTGGTCGCGCCGCGGCAGGATCGGCGTCTGGCGGTACTCTCGGATCAACTCGATCAGCCCATCGACAGCGGCTGCCAAAAACTGTTCGCCCTTTTCGCGTGTAGCTTTTGTGGCGTCCCCCATGACACCGCTGGCGGTGCGAGCGCTCCAATAGATGTTGAGGTTGGCCGCCGAACCTTGCGGGTGGGTGCCGGCGAGCAGGTCGGTCTGGAAGCTAGGCGGGAGCGGCGCCCGTTCATCGACGGCCTTGCTCATGTCCACCAGTTCGGGCTTGAGCGCCAGATAAAGCGATGTTTCGTACTCGCAGGCGTGCGATGTGCCACCGTACTCCGAATCACGGATTTCGCCCCCTTCGACACGCACTTTGCGCAGCCCCCAGTGGTTGACCGAGGCACAGAGCACCCGACCCTCGGTTTCAATGATGGTCAACCGCGCCGCCATATCGCACGGCGGCGTGTTACTGCCATGCCCGTTGACGATGAGAATGCGGTTGAAGCCGTGATGCGCCAGACTGACACAGACATCTTTCACATAGCGGATAAACGTATCCCACGTGATGGTGATGGTGCCGTGGAAATCCATGTGGTGCGGGCTATAGCCGTGGTTGACCGGTGGGACGAGGATCGCCTCATCGGGGATGCGGGCAACGGCGCGTTCGCAGATCTCGTTGGCGAGCAGCACATCCACATCCACAGGCAAATGTGGTCCGTGGTCCTCATAGGTGGCGACGGGCAGGACTGCCACGCGCTCTTGTTCGGCAGCAGACTTGATCTCGTACCAGATCATTTCAGCAAAACGATATTTCATGGGAGTTCTCCTGCTTGTCATTCCCGGTGTGGGGGCCAGCAAAAACCAGCCAATCGCATACGGAATACTAACGATTTGTCAACGTTACTCCAACAATTCGCTGATACGATAGCAGGCAAAACTACAAATGTAAGCTGTTTGGTGGCATTCTGACCACCGAAATTTCAAGAACGTTCCTGGTATGAAAGGAGGTTACTATGTACTGGCTCACTGGAATTCTGGGGCTGGTGCTCGGTGTGGCCCCATTCGTGCTGGGTTACAGCACCAACCCCAATGCCCTCTGGACGAGCGTCATCCTGGGCGCCATTGTGTTGCTGGCGGCCATTTATAAGGCTGCCTTCAAGACAGCAACGACTTGGGAGTATTGGGTGACGGGCATTGCCGGCCTGTTGGCAGTGATTGCACCCTTTATCCTGGGCTTCCAGGCGCTGGCTGTTGCGCTGTGGACGACGGTGATCATCGGCGGTGTCATTGTGCTGGCAGCGGCTTATGAGCTCTTTTATCACCGGCCTATGGAGGCCAACGTAACTCGCTAAGTTCTGTTGAGAGTTGCTCTCAGGTCAGAGAGAAGCGAGGCTTTTACTATCCCGCCCATAGTGGTTTCATTAACGAAAAAGCCTCGCTTCGGGCGAAAGCTCAACAGAGCCTGCTTGTTGGTTGTAAACGGTTCCAGGTCTTGAAACCTGTGACTCACAGGCAAAACCGGCCCGACGTCTTCCGCCTTGACACCGGATCAAATCTATCAGTGTACGAGTGCCCTGATATTCAACGATCAGGGCACTTTTGATTATTGGCGCTGTCAGCGGCCAGACCGCCGCTGCAACACCGGCTCGACCGCCTGGCGGAAACGCGGCTGAAACTGGCTGCTCAATCCCATCGACACGGCCCAGCGCACCTCATAGCCTCCTTCGGGGAAGGCGCCGGGTTCGGGCAAGTAGAGCAGAAAGCCGTTGGCGTAGGTGACCAACGCCGGCGTCTTGTAACCCATGGCCCGGAGCCGGATCTTTAGGGCGATGGCTGTTTCGGCAAAGACCTCGGCCGGCTGTGTCACCAACACCAGATCGCCGATGCCCAACATCATCAACTCGGCGGGGATGTTGGTTGGGTCCTCAAAGCCAGGACGCTCGACGATCAGGGGTGGAGTTGGTCGCTCGGCATATTCGTCCGGGTCGGCCGCCGCGTTGATCGTTACCTGTTCCGACCAGAGGGCATGGGTAGGTGCTGATGTGGTGATCCGACTGGCGGTGTAGGCGACTTCTTCAGCAAAGGCGGCGCCCAGTTCGGCTACCTCCTCAAATGTGCCGCCACCGCGGTCGCCGACGCTCCACTTGTTGGGGTCGTCGGTTGAGCCATAATAGGCGCTCACATCGCCGATGGCCCAGACCGTCTGGCCGCCGCGCAGCCGTTTGCGTACACCGCTGACGAGCGGGTTGATATTGCCCGCGCCCCCCTGGGTAAATAGACAGGTTGCGCCAGGGAATTGTTCTTCCAACCGGCGCATGGCATCTCCCGGCCAGTCGCCGCTGATCAGCGTGTTATCGTAGCCAAGGACTACGGAATGGCAGGCAAAGTTGGTCAGCAACCCCAGCGGGTTGCCCTGCTCATCATCCACCCGCAGCACTACTACACCAGGGTCGATGGGGCGGTCCAGCCAGCGACGGTTGATCGAATAGCCGTAGAGCACGCCGCTCCCGCTGCCGATGCGCGCCGGCCGGCGGGCCTGGTAAGCCATTTCCACGGCATCGGCGATCAGCTCGGCCAGCGGGCGTTGCCAATTATCGGCATCGGCGTCGTGCGGCCCGGCATGGGTATGGGTGTTGGCCACCAGCACATGATTGCCTGGAATGCCGGTACGCTGCGCCACGGCCGAGCGGATCGCCTGCACGGCGGCGCTGGTGGTGTAACAGAGATCGTTTGAAACAATGGCCCAACAGCCGTCTTCACTTTCGAGCACCAACGCGCGCGACAGCAGTGGGTCATGAATCCCGGTTGCGCCACTGGGCCGATTCCCGTAGCCGACCATCCGGCAGCCTAGTTTGGGCGTAATCTCGGCGCGGCCAAAACCTGCGTGTAACGAAGACATATCGGATCCTTATGAAGCAGGTCAATCTCCCCAATCTCCTCAAATCTCCAAGATGAACTGGGAATTTGAGGGGATTGGGGGAGATTGAGGAGATTTGTGATTTAACCCTTCATCCCGGAGAGCACTACGCCCTGGATGAAATATTTTTGCAAGGCAAGAAAGACCAGAATGACCGGCAAGGTTGCCACCGTTGAGACAGCCATAATATAGGTCCAATAGGGTGCTCGCAGGGGTTGGCTAAAGACAGTCATACCGACGGGGAGGGTGAAGAGGTCACCCTTGTTGACGACGATGAGCGGCCAGAGAAAGTTGTTCCAACTGCCCAAAAAGGTGATGATCGCCAGCGAAGCCAGCGGCGGTTTGAGCAACGGCAGCACGATCCGCAGAAAGATGCCGATCTCGCCGGCGCCGTCGATGCGAGCGGCATCGAGCAATTCATCAGGCAGGGTGAGACAAAACTGGCGCATCAAAAAGACCCCAAACGCACTGAGCGCGCCCGGGATAATCAAGCCTAGATAGTTATTGGTCCAGCCGAGGCTGTGGACGAGCACGTAGAGCGGAATGAGCAGGATCTGGAACGGGATCATGAGCGTGCTCAGCACGAGCAGAAAGCAGAGGGCCTTGCCGGGAAAATCAAACTTGGCAAAACCGTAACCGGCCAGTGCGCTGAAAAAGAGGGTGCTCAACACCACCCAAAAGGCCACCACCAGGCTGTTGTAGAAATAGCGGCTAAAAGGCGCCGTGGCAAAGGCCTCGGGGTAGTTCGAGGGGCTAAACTCATGGGGGATCCAATGCACCGGCAGAGTCGTCACCTCCCACTCAGCCTTAAGACTGGTAGACGCCATGTAGTAAACGGGAACACAAAAGAGGAGGAGCCCTGCCAGCACTATCGCATACAACACAGTATGGTAGAGGGCGCGATTGAGCGCATGGAACGGGCGACGTTGGGTTTGCTGATTTCTAATCATTGTGAAGCTGTACTCGCAACGGACTATCCTACGTGTAACTCGTCTCCTCGGCCCGCGCCCAGCGGATCTGCACCAGCGTGATGAGGATGATCACCACAAACATGATCACCGACATGGTGGCGGCCACGCCCATACGGAAGTACTCAAAGCCGTATTTGTAGACAAGCAAGGCTACCGTCGTCGTTACGTTGCTGGGGCCGCCGCGGGTCATGATGAATTGCAGCGCAAATGCCTGGAGCGAACCAATGGTAGAGATAACGATGACAAAGAGCGTCGTCGGGCGCAACAGCGGCAACGTGACATTCCAAAAGGCGCGCCAGCGGCCGGCGCCGTCGATGAGCGCCGCTTCGTAGAATTCCCTGGGAATACCCACCAACCCGGCGATCCAGACGATCATGAAGAAGGGAATGCCCGCCCAGTTATCGATAAAGATGAGCACAAGCGGCGTCAACGTCGAATGGGCAAGCCAGAATATCTCCGCCTGGGGCACGTAGGGCGTGACTAACGCACTGGCAAGCCCATTGGCGTTGAAGATCAGCTTCCATACCAGCGAAACGACAACGGCTGACAACAAGGTAGGTGTAAAGTAGAGCGCCTTAAAGCCTTCGCGCCCCCAAAAGGTCTGGGTAAAGAGCAGTGCCAGCGCCAGCGAAAAAATCCACTTGGGGACGGTGGTGCCAAACACAAAGACCGCAGTCACCCACATGCCGTTGATAAATTCCTTGTTATTCAACAGGCCAACATAGTTGTTCAAGCCAATAAACTGGGGCGGTTTGAGCAAGGTAAAATCGGTCAGGCTCAGATAGAGCCCGTTGACCATGGGATAGAGGTTGAACACAAGAAAGAAAAGCATAGCCGGCGCAATAAAGAGGATCCCATAGATGCTGCGCCGGAAAAAGAGGTGGCGTCGCAAGGCCCGGCCAAATGAGGTGCTCTGCCGGCCAACATACGAGCTATCTGTAGAAAGTTGCTGTCCTGCCATAGCTTACTCCAGAGATTGAGAGATCGAGAGATCAGGAGATTTTCTCGCGCACGTGCTCAATTTCCAGTCTCTCAATCTCTCAATCTCTACCAGTTACTGGGATTCACCCAGGATATCGGCGATTTCCTCGTGGGCGATCTGGAGCGACTGGCGCACCGGCATACCATCCACAACCGCGCGGTCACGCGCGCGGGCCAGTGCATCCGCTACCTCGATAAAGCGCTCCACGCGTGGCGAGTACATGCTCACTTCCATCTCGCTCAGGAAGACATCCAAGTAGGGGACCTCCTGAAATTCCTGTGATTCTGCCAGTTCGGTTTTTGGCTGGAGCAGCCCCGTACTGACCATGTAGTCGATGGGGTGTGAATCCAGGAAGTAGGCCAACTTCCAGGCAGCCTCCTGCACCTCGGGGGCTGAATGGGCATTGACCATGTGGAAGTATGCGTAAATATCAAAGTGGTTCTGATTCACGGCATTTTCCCAGATCGGCACGGGCTTGACCGTGTAATCGATCCCTGCCTCCTCCACCGACGGCTTGGCCCACGAACCCAAACCGCACTTGATGGCCACACGCCCGGCAAGAAAATCATCGCCCTGGCCAGTCCAGTAGGCCGGACCGCCCAACCCCCAGGTGGTTGCCCAATCCACCCAGTATTGCAGCGCCTTCTCGGCTTCGTCCGAATCCGGCTCCAGTTCGGAACCACCCAACTGCCGCACCATCGCGCCCCACTGCAAGTACATCCAGACCGAGGAGCCCCAATCGAAATCAAAGCCCTGCTGAACGAGCCTGCCATCGGCGTCACGCACGGTGAGCTGTTCGGCTACATCCTTCATTTGCTCCCAGGTTGTCGGGAAATCTGTTTCTGCATCCAGGCCGGCCTCTTCGAAGAGCGCTTTGTTGGCGTAGCAAGCGTAGATGCTCACCTCGTTGGGGATGCCGTAGAGCTTACCATCAAAGATAGCGCCCTGAAGGGTGTTCTCCGGCGCAACATACTGCGCCATCAACTCCTCTTGCGAGGCGAGCCCCACAGCCTCAGCGCTGAAGGGGGCAATGGCCCCTTGTGCGTAGAAGGTGCCCATGTCGCCGTTCCACTGGGCGAAGAGGTCTGGTCCCTGCCCCGAAGCCAGCGCCGTACGCAGCTTGGCGTCGAAATCGCTGGGGATCACTTCGTAGACGACCTCGATATCGGGGTTTTCCTGCATGAACTGTTCGATATATTTGTTGTCCAGTTCGACGCGCGGCTCGAAGTTGTGAGCCCAGTAGGTCACCGTAACTTTTTGGCCGCTGCCGGCTGCCGCGCCAGCTTCGCCACTGGGAGCCGCACCGGGCGCCACACAGGCCGCCAACAGGGCCATCATGACGACGAGCGCAGCCACCGCACGTACCTGACCTCTACGAACGTACAACATACCGTCTCCTTTCACTGCTTGAAACAATGGTTGCCGGTTGTTAGGTAGAAAGACAATCACCGCTGGTTGCATCAACACGAAGTTGAGCACGACATGTGAATCTCTCTGAGGGTGTCATATTTGCTCAGCCAGCGCCCAGGCGGCCAGCTCGTCGCGCTGGTCCGCGAGCTTGGCGCAGGCGTCAACGATGGCCTGCATGGCCGCTGGTTCGGCCAGCAACGCGCTGTGGCTAAAGAGAACAGCTTCGCTCGTGTAGGCGCGTTCGGCCACCGGGGTAGCGAAGCGAGACGGATCAAGGGCGCGCCAGTGTTCGTCGCTCAGGCGATAGCGGCGTTTGGTCTGCGGCTGGTAGAGGGGCGAGCGGGTAAGCGGGTGATAGACACTGCCTACCCGTGCGCCAATTTCGGCGCTCAAGGCGCGGCGAAACGCCTCCACCGGCACTTCGTTGAAGAATTCCGGGTCATAGCGCAAAACATAATTGTACATGCCCCGGCGCGTGACTTCGGGGCGCCGGCGCAACGGCGCCAGGCCAGCTATCTGATGGATCTGTTGGTCTAGAAAGCGGGCATTGGCCTGGCGCTTCTCTACCTGCGCCGGCAGCCGCTCGAACTGCGCGCACAGGACCGCGGCTTGCCACTCAGTCATGCGATAATTCCCACCCTGTACGGGTTGCCACTCTTCGGCTACAGCGCCCGGACGCATCCGGCCGCAATTGCGCAGCGAATAGAGCCGTTCATGTAGACGCTCATCACCGGTCAAAACCAGACCGCCTTCGCCTGCGTTCAGACTTTTGGAGCCCTGTAAACTAAAGCACCCCACGTCGCCCAGCGAGCCAACACCCTTTCCCCGCCATTGAGTGCCGTGGGCGTGTGCGCAATCTTCGATGACGGCGAGATTGTGTTGGTGGGCAAACGCCAGGAGGCGGTCCATATCCGCCACGTTGTCGAAAAGATGTACGGGAATGATGGCGCGCGTACGGGGGGTTAATGCCGCAGCCGCCTGCGCCAGGTTGATGGCGTAGGTATCGGGCTCGATATCCACCAGGATGGGGACAGCGTTGACATCAAGCACGGCGACGGCCGTTGCCTGCCAGGTGTTGGCTGGCAGGATCACCTCATCCCCGTAACCAATATCAAGCGCTTCCAGCGCCAGTTGCAAAGCAGTGGTGCCGCTCGTGACGCACACAGCGTACCGGGCGTCATGATAGGCCGCAAAAGATTCTTGAAATTGTGCTTCAAAGGGGCCGTCATACGCCCAACGGCCACTTTCCAGCACCTGCCGTAACAAGGTCGCTTCGCGCTCGCCAAAGATTGGCCATGCCGGCCAGGCGCCTATCCAGACAGCGGCGCCGCCGGTGACTGCCAACTTGCCCATGTTTCCTCCTGCGCTGGCTGGGTAACAGGTGTTTGCTAGCTTCGATTGCCGGTGAGGGGGCGTGCCGGGCGCTTTTGCAAGCTTCCTGCCGAAGTATAACACTCATCTGATGAGTCGTCAATTGCGTTTTGGACGGCGGCAGGACTGCTCGAAATTCAGTTCCGCCCGTTTGGCGGTGGCTGTTTGCTGGTTAGCTTATCCTGATGTACGATTGGCATGTTGTGTACTGTCTCTTATCAGGTTTTGTTGACACTTGGCGAATTTACTCAGGCGATGCACTGAGAAAGTGCGTTACACCTCTGGACTGAACCGAAATGTCAACAGAACCAAGTATCTTGAATCGCTCAATCTAGCTTCCCTTATGTCCACACCCGTCCCGCCCATCTCTATGCTGACCGCTATTCGTTATGTCACGCCGTTACGCGAAGGTGGTTCGCTGCCTGCCGTCGTCGAGGCCGACGACGGCGAACTCTATGTCATGAAATTCTCGGGCGCTGGCCAGGGGCCAAAAGTGCTCATTGCCGAACTGGTCGCTGGCGAGATCGGGCGGGCGCTGGGGTTGCGTGTGCCCGATCTGGTTTTGCTCCACCTGGACCCGGCGTTGGGCCGCAACGAACGCAATCCTGAGATTCGCGACCTCCTCAACGCCAGCGCCGGGCTAAACTTGGGGATGCGCTTTCTCTCCGGCGCTTTTGCTTTCAACCCGTTGTTAGAACCGTTTGTGACACCGGAACTGGCCTCGGCCATTGTCTGGTTCGACGCCTACGTCACCAATGTGGACCGCACGCCGCGCAACGCCAACCTGCTGCTCTGGGAAGAGGAGCTCTGGCTGATCGATCACGGCGCCAGCCTCTATTTTCATTACGACTGGAGCAACTATCTGGAGCGCAGCGAGACACCGTTCCCGCATATTCGCCAGCACATCCTCATCGACCGTGCCAGCCAGGTGACAGACGCAGATGCAACGCTCCGTCCGTTACTAAATGAAAGTGTATTGGGCACTATCGTCGAACAGATTCCAACCGAATGGTTGGACGACGAGCCACCATTTGACAGCCCTGACGCACAGCGCACCGGCTATCTCACCTATTTGATTCGCCGCCTGACTGCCGCCCCTGTCTTCGTCGAGGAGGCCGTCCGTGCCCACGCCGAGCACGTATGAGTATGCCTATATCCGCATTGTGCCACGGGTAGAGGAAGGCGAATTCCTCAACGTGGGGGTGATCCTCTTTTGCCGGACACAGCGTTTTCTGGCGGCCCACATTGCGCTGGACGAGGCGCGGCTGGCTACACTTGCTCCTGATGTGGATCTGGACGCTGTACGGGCGCACCTCGCCCTCATTCCACGCATCTGCGCCGGTGAAGGCCCTATCGGCCGTCTGGGCCAGGCCGAAGCCTTTCACTGGCTTGTCCACCCCCACAGCACAGTTATCCAGACCTCGGAAGTCCACGCCGGTCTCTGCATCGACCCCGCCACAGCGCTAGAACAGTTGGCTCGGCAGCTGCGGCGCAGTGGATAAGCTGGTCGAGAGTGCGGAATCTCTATTCTGACTCCGCATTTCCCATTCTGTATTCGCCTACGCCCATGCCCCCTTTGCCATCATTCCGCCATCTACGTTCACATATTCGCCGGTCATAAAGCTGGCTCCGTCGCTAGCGAGGAAGAGCACAACGTTGGCGATGTCTTGCGGCTGGCCGATGCGCCCCAGCGGGTGGGTGCGGGCAGCCTCGGCGCGCAGTTCTTCGATGCTAGTGCTGGCGGCCAATGCCAGGGGGGTCTCGATAGTGCCGGGATTGACGGCCAGGACACGGATGTTGTCTTTGGCGTACTCCAACGCTAACTGGCGGGTAAGCGAAAGCTGGCCGCCCTTGCTGGCTGCATAAGCCGAGACGCCAAGGGCCGACTGGAGACCCTGCACGCTCGCTGTGTTGATGATCACACCGCCGCCGCGCTTTTTCATCTCCGGCACACAGTACTTGGTCATCAGAAAGTTACTTTTAAGATTGACATCGATGATGCGATCCCACAGCTCTTCGGGCAACTCGTGGGCGGGCAGATAGCTCTCCTTGGACTGGACACCCACATTGTTGCAGAGGATATCCACCCCGCCAAAGGTATCCACCGCACGGGCGACCAGTTTCTGGCAGGCCGCGGTCTTGCTGACATCGGCGTTGGCAAAGACGAGCTTGCCGGCCAACTCTTTTGCCTCGTTCGCCACCTCACGACCGGCGGAGGTATCGACATCGGCGCAGAGGACGTTGGCGCCCTCACGGGCAAAGCTGAGACTGATGGCGCGGCCAATCCCTTTGGCCCCACCGGTGACAATAACAATTTTGCCATCGAACATGCCCATGGTTCCTCCTTGTACAGTTGAGATGATTGAAAATTGAACTAATGGATAATGGGAGCTATTCCCCAACCAAAAAAGAGATAGTGGGCGCCAACTCCGCCCCTTTCAAATCATATCTGGTCGGGTGCCAAAAGACAAGACGGCGGTGGAACCATCTTCCACCGCCGTGCTGTTTGCTTGCCCAGACGTAGCAGGGTGCTACGTTCCCAAAATGTTCAGGGCCGTTTGGAACGTGGATGCCAGATAGGTGCGTTGCACCTAAAATTGCACCCGGAGCCATAAGTGCATCGCACGCCCTTCCTGCAACGCACTGTTTCTTCCAAACAGCTTCTTCGATCTGTTCGCAAATACCCTCCTACCGCAGATGCGTGCATGAGAGATGCACATCTGGCAAGAGAAGTTATCTTTGGGCGCTTCCTTAGTCGGCTGCAACGGGGAGGTAGACAACCTGCCCCGCAGTGGCATCTTCGGCCACGGCGATTTCAGCAGTGTGGGCGCTTTGCAGCGTGTGGCCAGCGGCATCCTCGACGGAAACCACATATTCACCGGCGCTCAAATCTGAGAAGAGCACGCCATCAGCAGTGCTGCGCTCGCTGGCAATAACCGAGCCTGCGCCGTCGGTCAGGGACAGCGTCGCGCCCGTCACGGGGGCCTCACCGTCATCGAGAACGCCATTGCCGTTTGCGTCCACAAAGAGAATCACCGAAATCGAATCAGGCGCAACCTCCTGGCTGCGCATCACACGGGCCGCGGCCGGGGTGGCAGCCTGGGAAGCGGCCGGGGCGGCTGGGGTAGCCGATTGCGACGCCGGCTGTCCCACACTCTGCATCTCACTCATGGCCTGGCTGAGCGCGCCCATGAAGAGGTCAAACTGTTGGCGGGTAACATCGAGTTGCGAGACAGCGGTGTTCAGATTGGCAATATCGGTATCCTGATTGGCCAATTCAGCGCGCAAGGTTTGTTCTACAGTGCTCAACTGGTCGGCCAGCGCCTGAGCCTGCTGGCTGACCAGGTCTACATTTGCGCTCACGGCGCCTACATTTTCATTGACCCGGTCCAACGTCGCCTCAAAGTTAGTGAGCCGCTCGCCGCCGCTAAAACTGAGGGTGCCGCCATTGATCAACGCCAGGATCAGCAACGTAAGCAGCATCCCCAAAATGGCGCCGCCGATTGCCGCCAGAAACATGGAGAGAGAGTCGTGGCTGACAGCCCGGTACTCCAGCTCGGGCGCCTCTTCCATACGTTCGGACGGTTTGCTGATCTCTAACGATTCTTGGTGAACGCTCATAATACTCCTTCCCTACCTGACCATTTTCAAAGCCGTTACGAATCTCATACTCTGTGCAATTTTGAACAAACAGCCTTACTATCTTACCGGTTGCTCCTCGCCCCGTCAAGCTTGAGCACCCTACAGTTTCCCCACGAATTTGCTTTGTCACTACACCGTTGCCTGAAGAAAAAATTGGTTTGAAGGCGACTCAGGCCCGGCCGACATGCCAAATCCTGAAATAGAGGCGGATTGTCCTCCTTTGTGGGTGGACAGCATATCTAATCTATAATAATCTTGCACATAATCGGCTGTTGCGCTCGGTACCATTCCTACCCTTCAAGATAGGTTTATAGGAACAAATTGGTATAAGTGGGTGATAGTCTACTGGATTTTTGGCGTATCCGCATTAAGCGGAGATTAACAAAGAATTTTGCCACTTGCTTATTTTCGTTGTTTTTATTTCTTAAAGATGACGCTTGAAACGCTCGACGCTGACGCTGTAGACTTTCTGCTCTCGGTCAACGGCCAGGCCGCTTTAGCCGAACTCGCCGGAAGCGACATAAGTGATGAGAATACGCTGTCCTTGCTGGCCGAACTGCGCCGTCGCTTTCCGCCGCCGGTGGCCGGAGCCCTGTTGACGATGGCGCGTCTGCGTCGCCGCGCCGCCGCCAAGTTTCCCTTTGCCGACCGGCTTTTCCTTACGCCTGAAGCCTTGGAACAGGCGACCGCTTGGCCGGTGGCGCTCCACCGCGCCGCCTGGATCGACCGCTATGCACCTCCCGGACCGGTGCTCGACTTAGGGTGCGGCATCGGCGGCGACACCCTGGCGCTGGCCCAATACCGGCTCGTCATTGCTATCGAACAGGATCCGTTGCGCTTGCGTTTTGCCCAGGCCAATGCCGCGGCCCTGGGCCTGACACCGCAAGTGCGCTTTATCCAGGCAGATTGGACTGCGCTGTTGGCGACGGATCAGCTGCCGGCCGCTGTAACCGCCTTTGCCGACCCTGCCCGGAGGGTGGAGGGGCGGCGAGTCTTCAGCCTCCACCAGATGGAGCCGCCGCTGGCGATGCTGTTGAACCTGCAACGAACGCAGCCGGCGCTGGGTATCAAGGTCATGCCCGGCGTGCAAGATGATGAATTGCCCGCCGGATGTGGCGTCGAGTTTATCAGCCACGAAGGCGTCTGCAAGGAGGCAGTGCTCTGGTTTGGCCCCTTGAACCAGCACCGGCGCTGGGCCAGCGTCCACACCGGGGAGAACTGGGAGCAGATTATCAACCGGGGCGAACCGGCGCCACAAGGCCCACTCCTCGCCGTTCTCTATCTTCATGAGCCGGACCCAGCTGTGATTCGGGCGGGGGCGTTGGGTGCCTTATGCGAGCGGCTGGGCGCCTGGCTCTTCGACCCCCAGATCGCCTATTTGGTTACCCCAAGCTGGCAACCGGATGCGCTGGTACAGTCGTTTCGGGTCGACGAGGTGCATCGTTTTAGCTTGAAAACGCTCAATCGCCGGTTGCAGGCGTTGGGTGTTGGCGCGGTAGAATTGAAAAAACGAGGCTTTCCCGTCGAGCCAGAGACATTGCGCACGCGGCTCAAGCTCCGGCCCGGTGGCAAAGCGGCGACGGTACTCTTCACCCGGCGGGGCGAAGAGCGGCTGATGTTGATCGGCGAACGGATGACAAACCGTTGAGGAAGAACGATGATAAGAGAAGTTTTGGTCAATGAACCGGTGGATGTGCTGGTGCGCGTCCTGCCGAGCGGCGAAGTGCAGCCGACCTCCTTTCTCTGGCGCAACAAAACACGCTATGTGAGTGATGTGGGGCGCCAGTGGGAAGAGCGTGTCGGCGGCAAGTCGCTGCGCTGTTATCTGCTCAAAACAGTGGAAGAGAACACCTACGAACTGCGGTGGGACCCGGCGGCCAACGAGTGGCAGGTCCACCGGGCGTGGTTGCGCGACCTGATGGTGTAGGTGGTGCGATGTACGTACAAGGTGCGTTGCACGCTGGAGAACGAATCCAACTGCATACCTCAACAATAGCGAAACAATAGCGAAATTGTGCAGATTTGGACGATCATGATTTCATGTTAGAATGGCCCTATTCCGATCCGGCTGGACCGGCGAGGCGCGAGGAGTCGCCTTCAGGTTATTCCTTTTGATCGAACCACCAGGCCCAATAAGGAGCAGACATGTTAAGCAAGGAACAGATCGACTTCTATCACGAAAACGGCTTCTTACACATCCCGCAGGTCTTTAGCAAAGCAGAAATTGACGAACTCTCGGACGAGATGGACCGCCTGGTCGAGGAGTGGGCCTTTACCAGCCCCGGCTGGAGCGGCCCCTGGCGCCAGGCCTATATGGACCCAGAGACCGAGAAGAAGTCCAAACTCACCGCTATGCATGATCTGCACTTTTACTCGGCGGCCTGGATGCGGGCGGTGACGCACCCCAAACTGGTCGAGGCGATGAGCGACCTGCTGGGGCCAAACGTCGAGTTGCACCACTCCACCATGCACATCAAGCCGCCCCAGACCGGCCACCCCTTCCCCATGCACCAGGACAACCCGTTCTACCACCATTCAAACGAACGCTATGCCGATGTCCTGGTGCATCTGGATGACACCTCGCACGCCAACGGCGAGATCCGCTTTTTGGCCGGGTCGCACAAGGCCGGCCCGCTACCTCATATCATCCACACTGAGGCCGGCCCTTGCACACCGCACCTGCCCTTCGACGTTTTCAAGCTCGAAGAGACCGTCCCGGTGCCGGCCAAGCGGGGCGATGTGGTGATCTTCAATATCTTTACCATCCACGGCTCGTACATCAACACGACCAAGCAGCCGCGGCGCCTCGTGCGCGTCGGCTATCGCGACCCCCAAAACCTTCAGATCCGCGGGCAGAGCTTTGGCCGCCCCAGCCTGATGGTCAAGGGCTATCGCGAGCGACGGGAAGGCCAGCCGCTCTTTGGCCAGGGGTGACCTAACCCCCTGTCCCCCTTCCCTGAGAGGGAAGGGAGGACTCGTAGAGCAGATTGGTTTGCTGTCGATTGTGGTTACCTGATTACGTGGTTGCTTTGAAACCGGCAGTTTCTGCACTAGCAAAACTGCCGGTTTCAAACAGAGCACAGTATAGAACGAGAGGTGAACTGTGGCGCGCCGGAATGTTGTACGGGGGCAAACGGTTGCGCGTGAGAAACTGGAACGCGCCAAGATACTCCGCACCCGCATGACTGTGGCAGAAAACAAGCTATGGCAGTCACTACGCGGCAGCCGCTTAGACGGCTTGCATTTCCGCCGCCAGCAGGTCATCGATGGCTTTATCGCCGATTTTTACTGCAACGCAGCCGGCCTCGTCATCGAGGTGGATGGAGCTATTCACGAGCAGCAGGAGGGGTATGATCGTGCGCGTGATGAGCATCTCGCACGGAGGAATCTGTTGACGATACGCCTGACAAATCAAGAGATCATGTCCAATCTGGAGGCGTGTCTGGACAAAATCCGCACTGTCTGCCGTCAAAGAATTGCCAACGAGCAAATAGGCGCCACACCGGTTCTCCCTTCCCTCCCAGGGAAGGGAGACAGAGGGTTGGGTCATTCATGACCACCACCAATCAAGAGCTACATGTCGATGCTACACCCCAAGCGAACGTTATCTCGCGCGATTGGGGTGGCTGGACGTTGGCGCTGCTGGCGTCGCTTTCCTTTAGCTTTGCGGCGCCCATCGCCCGGGGGGCGATCACCGGCGGCATGGAGCCGACTACACTGGTCACGTTGCGGCTGGCGCTGGCTACGCTTCTGATGGCCGTCACCGTCGCGGTGATGGGGCGTAGCCGGCTGAGAATGGATCGCCGCGGCCTGCTCCTTGCCCTGGCGGCCGGTCTTCTCAACGGCCTGGGCATGTTGCTCTTTTTCTGGGCGCTGGCGCGCGTGGACGCTTCGGTGGCGTCCATGATGATCTCGTTGATCCCGCTGGTGGTGCTCAGCCTGTTGGCCTTGCGCGGCGAACGCTTTACCTATCGCCACACGCTCCGGCTGGCCCTGGGGCTCGGCGGCGTCTATCTGTTGGTCGGCCCCGGCGGCCAGGTAGACCCGCTGGGGATCGGGCTGCTGGTCATCGCCATCATCTGCTTTTCGCTGCACATGAGCATCTTGCAGTGGTTTCTGCGACCGTACGAAGCGCTGGCGGTGACATTTTATATCTCCGCGGCCATGACGGCAGTGGTTACCAGTGCCTGGTTGATCCAGGGAGCGCCCTGGCAGAACCCAAGTTTTGGTGGCTGGTTGGCCGTGGTGGGGCTGGTCATTGTCAGCACCTACTTATCGCGGCTGCTCATGGTCGCGGCCATCAACCAGATCGGCAGCGGCCAGATGGCGCTCCTCTCACCACTGGAAACGCTCCTGACCATCATCTGGGCGATGCTCTTTCTGGGCGAGCGGTTGTCGCCCCTGCAATGGGCTGGCGGCGCCCTTGTTCTGGCAAGCGCCCTGCTGGCGATCCAGCGGCTGGGTCGCGCCCGCTGGCGCCCCCGCTGGCGGATGTGGGCGCGGGTGTAGATGAACTGATAGTCCATCATCCATCGTCCAAAACCTGAGGAGAAACCATGAAATTTGGCACCACCGTCTGGACGTACCAATGGGATCCACCGTATGAACATGCGCTACGGCGTATCGCCGGTCTCGGCTTCAAGGCAGTCGAACTCATTGCCTGGAACCGGGAGGCGCTCGATACTTACTACACACCGCAGCGGATCAAGGAGCTACCGGCGCTCATTGCCGACCTGGGGCTGGAGCTTTCAGAATTTGTCTCCACGCCCCACGGCATGGCCAGCCCCGATGCATCTGTGCGGGAACAGGCGGTCGATCACTTCAAGCGTGTGGTCGAAGTAGGGGTCGAGTTGGGCACAACGATTGTCAATACGGTAGCCGCCAACCCGTTTGAATTGCAATTTCCTCGCATCCTGCAAAAGCATGTGGCGCAAGAGTGGAGCATGGATTTCCCACCCGGTCTCGATTGGAAGCGCAACTGGGCAGACTACGTAGAGGTCATGCGCCGCTGCTGCGCCATCTGCGAGGATGCCGGTGTCCGCTATGCGCTCGAACCGCACCCTTACCGCTGGATGCGCAATGCCGCTTCGATGCAACGCCTGCTCGACCACGTGGATTCCCCGGCGTTGGGCATGAACTTCGACCCCAGCCACCTCTTTCCGATGGGCGAACTGTCCGAGATGGTAGTCTACGAAATCGGCGACCGCATCTTCCACACCCACTTTTCCGACAACGACGGCACGAGCAATGCCCACTGGCGGCCGGGCAAGGGCAAGATCGACTGGCAGGCCGTGCTCCAGGCGCTCAGGGATGTGGGCTATGATCATGTCATCTCTATCGAACTGGAGGATGTGCCAGGCGTCGCCCACCGGGGTGTGGCCTCCACTCCGGCATTGGACCGCGAAGTGACGCTGGCGCGCACCTATCTGGCAGACTTATGTGATACGCTTGGAATCCGTGTTGAATAGCAACACAGGCAAGGGGGCCAGACTGTGAAAAATATATTCGGCTGGCTCGTACCCGTGTTACTCTTTATCACCGTAGTATTGCTTCTCTTTGGCGTTTCCTTTGGCGCAGTGACGCTGATCTCACTGGGTGCGGCGTGGCTGCTACGGCTCTTCTTGCCGTTGACCCTCTTCGAGTCCGCACTGCTGGGTTTTGTCTTTGCCGCCGCTGCGCTCTATTTGCTCATCACCGTGGTGTCTGCCATAGGGCCGCCAGCAGCATCGTGGGCCCCTCGTCGCACTGCCCGCTTTGCGGACGAAGAGGCCGAGGGGCGCGAGTACAAACAGATTGCGCCCACGCGTTTCTACCAGAACCCAGCCGAGCGGACTTGGGAAGCGTTTCTGACGCACGAAATCGCCAATGACATCTATATGGACTTGCAGGACGCGCCCTCGGTCACATCGCCTATGAACGATAGCCAGGTGCAGGAGTTGTCGATCCGCCTGGCGCAGATTGGGCTGGCGATCCTCAAGCGCAAAACCGCGCGTGCCCGCGATCTGAGCGTCAATCTCAGCGCAGTCAAGCGCGAAATGCAGCGCATGGGCCAGCGCCCGTACGATGACGATATTCTGCGCGTCGCCGTAGATGGCATCAATGCCAATGTCGATTATTATGCTGACGAACTGTACGAGATCATCCGCACCCAGGGTTGGAACAAGCCGGCTGAACTCGAAGATGAATGGAACTGACCGATGACGACGAAACGCTTTCTCGGCATCACTGTAATGAGCCCCTTCTTTCAAAACGAGGGGATTGACCATACACTCGACAACATCGTCGAACGCGCCGGCGCCACCGCGGTGGCAACCAACACATCGGTCACGGCGCCGGCCAGCGAGGGCGAAGGCTCGTTCCAACCGCCCGACGATGCCGGGGCGAGCGTCCGTCTCTTCGACCGCCCGCTGTGGGGGAAACAGGCGCTCTGGCTCCGCAGCAGCCCCGGCCATCAGGCCAATCACGCCTACTTTGCCGCTTCGCCCTACAAGCCTCGCCCCGCCGACGAGTTGACCGCAGCCAAGGGCCATGTCGTCGGCGATTTTATCCGTGCAGCCAAGGCGCGCAGGCTCAAAGTCTACATCCAGACCGGCGCGGCCCAGCCACCCGGCCTCCTGGCTGAGGATACCCCGCGCCTGCCCGATGGCCGCATGCCCGCCGGGCGCATGGCGAATGTGGGCAGCTTGGCCAGCCCTGCCATCCGTGTGTGGAACCGGGCATGGGTGCGCGATCTCTTTGCCGCCTACCCGGCGGTCGATGGCATCCGCCCTGACTGGCCGGAGTATCCCTGCTATACGCTCGCTGAGGCGTTTCAGGATTTTGGCGCGCCGGTCGCGGCCTGGGCGGCTGAGCATGGCTTTGACTTCGCCCGCATCCAGCGGGAAGTGGGCCACTTCTACCGGTATCTTCACGGCGGGTTGACCAACGCCGATCTGCGCGACCTGGCCAGCGTGGACCGGGGCAAATTTACGCTGGCCCGTCTGTTCAACCGTCTTCCCGGTGTGGCCGAGTGGTTTCGACTCAAGGCGGCGCTCTCTGCCGACCTGTTGCGCGATTGGCGGGCGGCCATCACGGCCTTTGGCGGCCCTGAAAAAGAACTTTCAGCCAATGCCTTTATGCCTCCCTTTAGCCACTTGACGGGATTGGACTTTGCCGCCGCAGCCGATTTCTGCGCCTCGATTGCTCCCAAACTCTACACCATGCATTGGTCGCTCATCATCAAATTCTGGGGGGATGTGTTGCTGGCGAACAACCCAGGGCTGGATGAACGCTTGCTGGTGCGGGCGCTGGTCAACCTGCTCGACCTGGCCGATGAACCGGTGGACGCATCCATCGACGACTACGGTTATCCCGAACCGGACGAGCCCCACCCCATCCCCAACGGGCCACAACTGCGCAAGATCGACCAGGCGTTGGCCGCTGCCAGTGGAGGCGCCAGGATCTACGCCCTCGTCCACGGCTATGGCCCGGTGGCCGACTTCCGCCGCCGGCTGCAACTGGTCGCCGACAGCCCGGC
>QEUW01000078.1 GCA_003577005.1 Chloroflexota bacterium
TTTTCGGGCGGCGAAAAGAAGCGCACCGAGGTCTTGCAGATGGCGATGCTCGAACCCAAGTTTGCCATTCTCGACGAGTCGGACTCTGGCCTGGACATCGATGCCCTGCGCGTGGTAGCCGACGGCATCAACAAGCTGGCGACGGCAGACCGTGGCTTTCTGATGATCACGCACTATCAGCGCATTCTCAACTATGTCAAGCCCAATTATGTCAGCATCTTCCACGGCGGGCGCATCGTGATGACGGGCGGCCCCGAAGTGGCGCTGATGCTGGAAGAGCGGGGCTATGGCTGGGTCGAACAGGAATTTGGACCGGTGACAGCGTAACTATTTTAGATTTTGGATTTTCGATTTTGGGTTGCAGCGCCGCATGGACGAACAAGTCCAAAATCGAAAATCCAAAATTGATTAGGGGAGAATACAATGGCGACACAAGCCGACCAGACTTATCTTGCCGATGTCAAGACAGAATACCAATACGGCTTTCATGACAAGGAACAGGCGTTCTTCAAGGCGGAGCGTGGGCTCAACCATGCTGTGATCGACCAGATCTCCGACCACAAGAATGAGCCGGATTGGATGCGCCAGTTCCGTCACGAGGCGTTGGACATCTTCTTTTCCAAGCCCATGCCCACCTGGGGAGCGGACCTGAGCGGCATCGACTTTGACGAAATTTTCTACTATCTGAAGCCCTCGGAGGGCCAGGGCAAGAGTTGGGACGACGTACCCGAAGACATCAAGCGCACCTTTGACCGCCTGGGCATCCCCGAAGCCGAGCGCAAGTTCCTGGCCGGCGTCGGCGCCCAGTATGACTCAGAAGTGGTCTACCACAGCCTGCGTCAGGAGTGGGAGAAGCTGGGCGTGATCTTTTTGGATATGGACAGTGGTCTGCGCGAGCACGAAGACCTTGTGCGAGAGTACTTCGCCACCATCATCCCGGCAGCGGACAACAAGTTTGCTGCGCTCAACAGTGCGGTCTGGAGCGGCGGTAGCTTTGTCTATGTGCCCAAGGGCGTCCATGTGGACATCCCGCTGCAAGCCTACTTCCGCATCAACGCCGAGAACATGGGCCAGTTCGAGCGCACGCTGATCATCGTCGAAGAGGGCGCCTCCATGCACTATGTGGAGGGCTGCACAGCACCCATCTATTCGAGCAACAGCCTGCACAGCGCCGTGGTCGAGATCATCGTCAAGAAGGGCGCCCGCTGCCGCTACACCACCATCCAGAACTGGAGCACCGATGTCTACAATCTGGTGACCAAGCGCGCCGTCGCCTATGAAGCCGCCACTATGGAGTGGATCGACGGCAACCTGGGCAGCAAGGTGACGATGAAGTACCCGGCAGTCTACATGCTCGGCCCCAAGGCGCATGGTGAGATTCTATCTATCGCTTTCGCCGGCAAGGGTCAGCACCAGGACGCTGGCGGCAAGGTCGTGCATGGCGCACCGTACACAAGCTCGAAGATCGTCTCCAAGTCGATCAGCAAGAACGGCGGCCGCGCCAGCTATCGCGGTCTGTTGCGGGTAGCTAAAGGCGCCCATCACAGCAAGAGCAACGTCGTCTGCGATGCGCTGCTGCTCGACGAGGCCAGCCGCTCCGACACCTATCCATACATCGAGATCGAGGAAGATAATGTCTCGGTCGGCCACGAGGCGTCGGTGAGCAAGATCGGTGAGGAACAGCTCTTCTATCTGATGAGCCGCGGCATCGGCGAAGATGAGGCGGCCGCCATGATCGTCGGCGGCTTTATCGAGCCGCTGGTCAAGGAGCTGCCCATGGAATATGCCGTCGAGATGAACCGGCTGATCCAGTTGCAGATGGAAGGCAGCATCGGGTAGGTTGATTTTAGATTTGTAATTTTGGATTTTGGATTGTGCTAGCGAAAGCCGTCCAAAATCCAAAATCTAAAATCCAAAATGGAGAGCAACGTGACTGTTTTGATGAAAGAACCTGAAAAACTTGCCGAGGCTGTAGTCGGCTTTGGCGAAGAGAGTGTGCGGGCGTTGTCGGCCGCGCGAAATGAGCCGGGCTGGTTGCTGGAGCGCCGGCTGGCAGCGTGGCGTCTGTTTGAAGAGATGCCCTGGCCCAAGCCTACCGATGAACCGTGGCGACGCACCCCGCTCACCGGTTTTGACCTGGGCAAATTTCAGCCATTTGCGCTCGCGGCTGCGGATACGACAAATCGACCTCTAAATCCGTCCATTCAATTTGAACTGGATGAGATGAGCAGCGCAGCCAGCCTGGTCTTCGAAGACGGCGGCGTGCGCTACCGCGATGCGCAGGAAGATCTGGTGAGCAAGGGTGTGATCTTTACCGATCTGCAAAGTGCAGTCCACGCCCAACCTGAACTACTCCAGAAACATTTTATGACCCAGGTTGTGACGCCTGACCAGAACAAATTCACCGCGCTCCACGCTGCGCTGTGGGATACAGGCGCCTTTGTCTATGTGCCAGCCAACGTCAAGGTTGAGCTACCGTTGCAAATCATCCTCAATCAGGGCGAGGGAGTCGGCGGTTATCATCACACCTTGGTGGTCGTCGAAGAGGGCGCCGAGGTGACGGTGGTGGATGACCTGATCGGTGGCAAGAACGCGCTGCAATCCGCTGTCGTCGAGTTGATTGTGGGCGACAACAGCGTCATGCGCTACATGAATCTGCAAGACTTTGACCACACGACCTGGAATTTCCTCACCGGTCGCGCCGCGATTGGCCGTGACGCCAATCTGCGCTGGATCCAGGTAAGCTGGGGCAGCCGGCTGACCAAGGCCTTCCTCGACCTGGATATGCAGGGCCAGGGCAGCGATTCTGAGTTGCTGGGGATCTACTTTCCCACCGGGCGCCAGCATATCGACCACCAGACGTTGCAGCTTCACCGCGTACCCAATTGCCGCAGTGACCTGCTCTTCAATGGGGCGCTCAAAGATCGGGCGCGCAGCGTCTACATGGGTGTGATCAAGGTGCTGCCGGGCGCACAGAAGACCGACGCCTACCAGCGCAACGGCAATCTGATCCTCGACAGTACCGCGCGCGCCGACAGCATCCCCGGCCTGGAGATCGAAGCTGACGATGTGCGCTGCACCCACGGCGCTACCGCCGCCCAAGTCGAGGACGAGTATGTCTTCTACCTCATGGCGCGTGGCCTGAGCCGGCCTCAGGCCGAGCGGATGATCGTCCAGGGCTTCTTCCAGGCTGTGCTTGATCGCGTGCCGGTGGAAAGCGTAGTGGCAAAGCTCGAACGAGTCATCGAACGCAAGATCGGCGGGTAAAGTGGTAGCTGTGACTTTTGTCGCAGCGAAATGGACTTTAGACTGTTAGAATTCTGAGATTGGAGATTGGTTGTGGCAAATTGGGTGCGGCGGCCAGTCCCCTCTCATCAATCTCTGTGACGATCTGTAAGTTGTTGCGCGCAGCGGAGGCTGCTACACTACGATGATGGACAAAGTCGAGCAAATCCGTCGCGATTTTCCCATTTTGCAGCGCCGGATCGGCACAAAGCCCCTGGTTTATCTGGACAGCGCGGCGACCAGCCAGAAGCCCGAAGCGGTGCTGCAGGTTATGGATGAATACTACCGGCAGCACAACGCCAATGTCCATCGCGGGGTGCATACGCTGAGCGAAGAAGCCACAGTGCTTTACGAGGGCGCGCGAGCGAAGGTGGCGCATTTGATCAACGCCCCCCACGAACGGCAGATCGTCTTTACACGGGGGACGACCGAAGGGATCAACCTGGTCGCCAACACCTGGGGGCGTACCAACCTGGGGCCGGGCGATGAGGTGCTTATCAGCGAGATGGAGCATCACAGCAACATCGTCCCCTGGCAGATGTTGCAGACGCAGCTTGGCTTTACACTACGATATATTTCTATTACCGACAACGGGCTGCTCGACTTGAGCCGGCTGGATTCTTTGCTGACCGAGCGCACCAAGCTGTTGAGCTTTGTCCATGTGAGCAATGCGCTGGGCACGGTCAACCCGGTGGCGCAGTTGGCAGCGGCGGCGCATGCGGTGGGCGCCAGAGTGCTGGTTGATGCCGCGCAGAGCGCACCCCACCTGCCGCTCGATGTCCAAGCGCTTGATGTGGACTTTCTGGTCTTTAGCAGCCACAAACTCTGTGGCCCCACCGGCGCCGGGGTGCTCTATGGCAAGCGCGAATTGCTCGAAGTTATGCCCCCCTTCTTGGGCGGCGGCGACATGATCCGCGAGGTAAAGCTCAGCGGCAGCAAGTGGAACAGTGTGCCCCACAAGTTCGAGGCTGGCACTCCGTCGATAGCCGAGGTGGTCGGCATGGGCGCCGCTATTGACTATCTGACCAGCGTGGGCATGGGCTGGGTCTACGAACACGAACGCACGCTCGTCCGCTACGCCTACGAACGGCTCAGCGAGGTGGAAGGGTTGCGCATCCTCGGCCCCGGGCCCGAGCAACGCGGGGGGCTGGTCTCCTTCACCCTGAGTGACATCCACCCGCACGACCTGTCAGCCCTGCTTGACCGGGAAGGGATCGCCATCCGCGCCGGGCACCACTGTGCCCAGCCGGTGCATGACCGTTATGGCATCGCGGCCAGCGCACGGGCAAGTTTTTACTTGTATAATACAATGGAAGAGGTAGATCGGCTGTGCGATGCGTTGGTCAAGGCGCAGGAGATTTTTACACTTTGACCTTAGCCAGTTAAAGTCTACTTGAGAGATTGGGCGCCACGAAGTATAAAGGTAATTATGGACGCACTTTATCGCGAAGCAATTCTCGACCACTATAAACACCCACGGCGCAAGGGGCATCTGGAACAGGCGGACATTCGCTATCATGATCACAACCCGTTCTGTGGCGACGAGATCACCATCGAGTTGAACGTGCAGGACGAGGTCGTGGTGGACGCTGCCTTTGACGGTCGCGGCTGCGCCATCAGCCAGGCCACGGCCAGTATGTTGATGGAAGAGATCGTGGGGAAGTCCACCGACGAATTAAAACAACTCGACAAAGAATATATTCTTGACATGCTCGGCATCGAAATTGGCCCGGTGCGCCTCAAGTGTGCGCTGCTCCCGCTCAAGGCGCTCAAGGCCGGGCTCTATGGCCTCGAAGAGTGGCCGGAGTAGAGCTGACCAGATGACACGATGAGAAGGGAATACGCCGCGTCATCTGGTGACATCTCGTCACTGATATGAAGACGAACCCGGGGAACACATGAGTGAATTTGTAAAAGTCGCTACGCTCGATCAGATCCCTGCCGGCGGGGCCAAGCTGGTCGAAATTGACGATGTGCGGGTGGCCCTCTTCAATGTGGAGGGCCAGATCTACGCCATCGAAGATGTCTGCACCCACGACGGCGGCCCACTGGTGGAGGGGGAAATTGTCAACGGTCACGAGGTCATCTGCCCGCGCCACGGCGCCCGCTTTGATATCCGCACCGGCGCAGCGCTAAGCTTGCCTGCCTTCGAGCCGACCAATACCTACGCCGTCCGCATCGAAGGCCAAGATGTGCTGCTGGAGTCGCCGTATTGAGTGGTCACGTGATCTCCAAAAATCACAGGGGACCATCAACAGTGTAGAGGAGAACTTATGAGCCTGCCAACCAGCGAAGAAGTATTTGAAGTGTTGCGCGCAAATGTGCGCGATCCAGAATTGATGATGAATGTGGTTGATCTGGGCCTGATCTACGGGGTCGATATAACTGACAACAAGACAGTCGAGATCACCATGACCTTGACCAGCCCGGGCTGCCCCGCTGGTCCGCAGATCATCACCGATGTCCAGCGCGAGACCCACAACGCCTTCCCCGATGTGGATGAGGTCAATGTCCATCTGACGTGGACGCCTTTCTGGACACCCGAACGCATGTCGGACGAGGCGAAGGAAGAGTTGGGGATTTACTGACAGCAACTAAAAACGGTGCAAAAAGAAACGACGACACGAGTTTCTCTTGTGTCGTCGTTTCTTTTAGTGCAAGGGCTATCTCAGGCAGGCATGGCTGGCGGGGCAGTATCCTCCTCGACCGGGGTGTCGGGTCCACCCAAATCCACGTCAGGGCGATCAACGGCTTCCATAGGGTATTCACGGGCAAGCTGGCCGTAAAGGTGATACTGGATCAACAAAGGCAGCAAGATACCCAAGGGCAAGGTGATGATCCAGCCAACACAAAGCAGGATCGGCCCGGCGATGACGCCGAGAAAGAAAATTACAATCGCGGCCAGCCAACTGACGATGGCGACAGTGACCACCGGCCCAGTGTTGCGCCGGGTCCAGTCGAAGATCAGATCGAAGCGCAGACCACTCGCAATCTGTTCGTCGCGCGCGTAGGCCAGCGTAAACCCGGGTCGCATGACTGCGAGAAAAATCCAATAGAGCAAGGAGAGGCAACCACCACACAGGGTTAGCATCGTACCAAAGAAGGTGGTCGTGTCGTCAATCCGTGTGTTCATCGCCGTCCCAATTCCCGTTGGGATAGCGAAGAGGAAGAGCGGCAGCGCCCAGATCAACTCGACGACGATCAGTTTGAAGCCACGGATCAGGTCATTCCCCCAATCATCCCATGCCGGCAGCGGGTGGGCGATGCCAGTACGGACATTGCGTAACAAGCGCAACCCATACCCCACGAGCAGGACGATGCTTAAATAAAAGACCAGTCCCGAGGCGAGATTGCTGGCCGCCGTCCACGGTAAGAGCAGATACACGAGAAAGCTGGGCACAATGGCCAACAGCAGCGCTGCAATAAAGCTGGCAATGTAAACGCCAACGCCGATGCCTAGTTTTTCCAACCAGTGGTCATCTTCGGCAAAAAACGAAAAAGCCCTGCCGTAGTCAATCATCGTTATCTCCTTCACCCGTTGCTGCTTGTGGTTGCCCCTGCGATTCTAGCACAGACGCCGTATTGCGCCAATTCAACTGCGAAACTTGCAGGGCCAGATACACCCCCTGCTGTCGCAACAGCGGTCAACACTACGCTGCTACCGCCGAAAAGTTGCAGCCGAACACGTTCGGCTGCCAGGCATCTGTCCCATCCTTGTTGTTTCACAGAGGGCCATACCAAATGGTCAATCGTCAATGGTTAATTGTCAATGGTTAACCGGGCGCATCATTCAACGCGGCGGCTAGTTCCTCGCGTACCCACTCATCCGCTTCGCCGGTCAGTGCAGTTTCTAGCGCCGCGCACGCGGTTGGCAGTCCGTGGCGACGCAGTAGCTCACCGAGCGCCCACGCCGCATGGCCGCGCACCAGCGGCTCGCTGTCGCCTAGCGCCAGGCGTAGCGCCGGGAGTGTGGCCGGGTCGGCCCAGTTGCCCAGCGCCACACAGACATTGCGCAACATGCCGTGACGCTTTGCGCGCAGGATGGGCGAATTGGCAAAGCGGGTGCGAAAGGCTGTCTGGTCGAGCCAGTAGGGATGCTCCGGCGCAAAGCCCTCCAGCAAGAGCGGTGCGACCCGTCCGCTCTGCGCAACCAGCCCGGCCAACCGTGGCCTCCGCTCGGGCAGCCGTTGGTTCCACGGGCAAACCTCCTGGCAAATGTCGCAACCAAAGATGCGATTGGCAAAAAGAGGGCGCAACGCCCGTGGAATCGGCGTCTTCGCTTCGATCGTCCAATATGAGATGCAGCGTAGCGGGTCCAGGTGAAACGGCCCGACAAACGCATCGGTAGGGCAGGCATCCAGGCAACGAGTACAGCGGCCACAGGTAGCGCTCTTGGCCTGTGCATTGGGAAGCGAAGAGCCGGCCTCACCAGGCTGGAATGCCCAGGCGCCGTACGATTCCGCTGGGGGGAGACCCTCCAATAGCTCCGCGATTGCAATGTCGGGAACCTGGATCGGGACCGGCGGCGGGTCGTACGCCAGCACTTCGGGCACAAGGATGGTGGCCAGCAAGAGCCAGCTTCCATCCACCCGGTGGATAGTGCAGCAGTTCTTGCCCGTAAAACCGACCCCAGCGCGCTGCGCCCAATCTCGTTCGAGCACCGGGCCGGTATCCACCAGGCATTTGCCCAGACTGGTGCGACCGGTGCGCCGGCGGATAGCTGCATCCACCTCATAGAGCAGCGGGCGGATGATTTCATGATAGTCGTCGCCCCACGCATATGATGCGATCAGCCCGCGGCTGGGGTCGGCGCGTACGGCTGCAGGCAGGTCAAACTGGTGGTGATTGACCGCCAAAACGATGAGCGAGCGAAATTCCGGCGCACCTGGCTCTACAAGCCGCGCTGGGTTGCGGCGTTTCTCCACGTGGCGCGCCAGGTAGCGCATCTCGCCGGCGCGCCCTTCGGAGAGCCACGCAGTAAAGAAATCGGCGTGGGGCGCCTCTTCCACTGGGGTGATGCGACAGTGGTCAAAGCCAAGCCCGTAGGCTGTTTGTTTGATGAGCGTGCTCAATTCGTTCATAATGCAGATTATCTCGTGGAACTGATGGTCTATACAGCGGGTTATGCTACAATGGGGGCTTGAAGCGCGAGATGTTTATAGATTGAGGATTTCATGCGAATTCTACTTTATACAGGTAAGGGCGGCGTGGGCAAGACGAGTGTCAGCGCCGCCACAGCATTGCGTTGCGCCGATCTTGGTTATCGCACCGTCGTGCTCAGCACCGACCCGGCCCACAGCCTGGGAGATAGCTTTGACCGTCGCATCGGGGGGCAGTTGACACAACTGGCCCCCAATCTCTGGGGTCAGGAGATCGACCTGCTAGTACAGATGGACCAATACTGGGGGCGGGTGCAAAGCTATCTGCAAGCCCTCTTTTCCTGGCAAGGCATGGATACATTGGTGGCCGAAGAGACGGCGGTCTTGCCGGGGATGGAAGAACTCGCCTCGCTGATGCAGATCACTGCTTTAGCCGACAGCGGCCAGTATGACGTTATCGTCATCGACTGTGCGCCCACCGGCTCGACCTTACAACTGCTCAGTTTCCCCGAAATGGCGCGCTGGTATATCGAAAAGATCTTCCCTTTTCACCGCAAGACGATCGAGATCGCCCGCCCGGTAATGCGCCGGTTGAGCGACATGCCTATCCCCGACGCCAGCCTTTTTGACAGTGTAGAAGAACTGGTGGGCTATCTGGAACGAACGAGTCAGTTGTTGGGCGATGGCGCCGTCAGCAGCATGAGGCTGGTGCTCAACCCCGAAAAGATGGTGGTAAAGGAAGCGCAACGCGCCTACACCTATCTCAATCTTTACGGTTATGCCGTGGATGCCGTCATCTGCAATCGCGTCTTTCCCGCTCAACTGGCTGATAGCTACTTCGAGGGCTGGAAGAGCGCACAGACCGACAATCTCCAGTTGGTGCAGGAGTGTTTTGACCCCTTGCCGATCCTACAGGCACCTTTTTTTGCGCAGGAAGTGACCGGGATTCCGATGTTACAGCAGATGGCTGCGGCCGTCTTCGGCGCTGAAACGGTGCGCGGAGGTGTGGGCGATCCGACTGCGGTCTACTATCCTGGCAAACCGCAAGAGATTCGCCGCAAGGACGACCATTATGTGCTTAGCATTCCGGCGCCCCTGGTTGAGCGGGAGGAAGTTCATCTCCACCGCAGTGTTTTTGATGAATTGGTCGTACGCATCGGCAACTGGAAGCGCAACATCTCGCTCCCCATTGGCTTGGCTCGCCTAGAGATCGACGGCGCCCGCTACGAGGGCGACTTCCTCAACGTCTATTTTGCCCTCGAACCGGGTGAGCCGGTGCAAGAGGAAGAACTAAAGCTCAACCGCTGGCAATCCCTCCGCCTGCGCCTGCGAGGAAGGTAGCAGAGTGCGGAATGCGGAATTCACGCCAGCTATCTTTTTTTCCGCATTCCGTATTCCGCATTTCATATTTCGTATCCCGTGTTCTACGACGAATGTCGTAGGCAACCGTAACTTGCGCCCAGTTATTATCGTATAGCTTTTGTGTGACGAGATGCAACGCATGGATGACATCCAGCGCGATGATCGGATCGACGAAGCCACGTTGGTATCTTTGCTCCAACGTGCGCAGCAGTTGGCCGATCCACAGGCGTTTGATGGCCTCTATTTGCTGTATGCGGATCGCGTTTACCGTTTTCTCGCGGTGCGTTTGGGCAATGCCGAGGTCGCCGAAGAGGTGACAGCCCAGGTCTTCTTGCGCCTGATCGAAAAGATTGACCGCTATCAACTGGCGCCAAAAGACAACGCCGCGATCTTTACTGCCTGGCTATACCGTCTTGCCTATAACAAAATGGTCGATGTTTTGCGGCGCCAAAAACACCATCAGCAGGTTTCGATCCAGGTGGCGGCAGAGGTGGTGCCCCAGGGCCAGTTGATGAGCGAGATTGTCGAAGAGCGGATCGAGTTTGAACAGGTGATGGAAAAATTACAGTTACTCAACGAGCCACAGCGGCAGGTCATTCTTTTGCGCTTTGTGGAAGGTCTCAGTATTGCCGAAACAGCGCAGATCATGGACAAGAGCGAAGGCGCCATCAAGGCATTACAACATCGCTCGCTGGAAAGCCTGCGCCGTTATCTCACCGAGTAACGAGGTTGCTTGTCGTACAAGTTTGTGGTTCAAGCGAGGGTTCATGCCCGATCCCGAAGTGCTGGCCCGCTGTATTGCCGCCATTGAGCAGGGTGCTACCGTTGAGGAGTGCCTGGCTCGCTACCCAGCCGACGCAAAAGAGCTAGAACCGCGGCTGCGTATTGTGGTGCAGTTGCGCCAGAACCCGCCCCAGCAGATGTCATTGGCGGCCTTTGCCCGCGGGCGTGCCGCGGTGGCCGCCCAGGCCCGCTACCAGCACCGGCTGCGGGCGCCATTCCTGCTTGCACAGACCAACCACCATCCCTTGGTTGATCCTGTCGTGGAACCAGCCCGCCAGGTACATCTTCCGGCGCCGCCCCGCTTGCCTCAATGGCCCGCATCAGCTTCTCCGCTACGCTGGCGCCCGTTGCTCGTCACGCTGATTCTCCTGATGACGCTGATCACCTTTGGCCGCAACGTAGGCGCTAGCCTACCCGGTTCGTTGCTCTATCCAGTCAAGATGAGCGCTGAGCAGTTGCAGGGCTATTTGCAGACGGGCGCCGGCCAGCAGGCGCACTGGTATGCCCGCCAGGTGCAACGGCGCCTGGCTGAACTGGATCAGTTGGCGCGCCAGGAGTCCGCAGACCCGGAACTGGTGGCCACCGTGGATCGGCAATTGCAGCAGGCGCTCGATGCCAGCGCAGGGTTGTCAGCCGATGAGCGACAGCGCTTTTTTGAAACGTGGCTGGCCGATCTGCGTGCCGTACAGCCTGCCGCCGATGCCGACGCCACGACCGTGGTCACCCTGGGGCGCGTGATCGCCACTGTTGAGGCCGCCGCTTCCACGCCGCTGGAGCCCACGGTTCTGGCTCCCAGCGTTGCCGTAGCCGGTGAAGACGAAACTGCTGTCGGCGAGACGCCATCCGTGACCCCCGACGAAACGGCAGCACCGACTGCAGCGAATGAGGCGTTGGCTTTGTCCACACCACCCGCCAGTCCGGTTGTATTGCCGACAGTGACACCTGTGCTGCCGACAGCGACACCTACCGCGCTACCGGTGATTCAGCCGCAACCCACTGCTACGCTGCCGCCGCCAACTGTGACGCCTAGCCCGACCGTACCACCGCCTCCCCCTCCCGTTCCCGTAGCCGATGAGGAAGGCGAGGACGAAGACGATGATGATGAACCTCGCCAACCGGACCAGCAACCGGTTGAGCCGGCCCCAACCAATACGCCGGTCGAACCGACCTTTACTGCAACCCAAGTGTCTACACCAACCTGGACGCCGGCCACCAGCACAGCTACCGTAACTGCTACCATTCCTGTGACCGCGACCATCACACAAACAGTGACACCGACGGGTACAGTCCCATCGCCGTCGCCAACCTTGACTGTCTCGGCTACGCTGACCGCAACAGTTACGGTGACCCCTTCGGCTGCCTTTACGCCGACAGAAACTCCGTCGACGCCGACACCCACTGCGACGGTAACTGCTGTAACGGAGACGCCTCCCCCCACGGTGACGGACGAACCGCCGACAGAGTTGCCTACCCCAACGACAACACGCTCTGGGCGCCAGACGCACACACCTGAGGCCACGGCCACTTCCCCCACAGCCACTCCAATACCGGATACGCCAACAGAAGAGTTTACCCCCGAACCCACCCTAACCGTCGGTGATGACCCACAGCCAACGGAAGTTTCCCCGCCTCCCACTGAAACCCCCACACCTGCGGCGCCGCAGTAGGGCGCAGATGTAGACCGCAGTCCCGCTGGCTTTTTCGGATAAAACTTGCCGGAGTATCTGCGCCAATCCGCTGCATCCACCAGGCCCTGGGTCTATTCCGGCTAACTTGAAAATGTCTGTCTATCATCACCTCGGCTTGGCGGGCCGCTCTTTTCATGATATACTTTTTAGCGTTGTTCAGTTGTTCGTAAGTCCATCTCTGGCCGCTAGCATCTTGTTGGATGTAGAAGACCATGATCCCAGCAACCGTTGATCGTCCATCCGCCGCGCCTGCATATCAATCTGAAAGGATGCGACGCTTTTCCCGCCTCCGCTTTGTGATCCCACTGTTCATTTTTGGTAGCTTGGTAGTGACTGCGTGTGCTGTCAATCCGGCTGTCTCGCTGGCGCCGCGCGCCCAGGCCAATGCGTTTAACGGCGCCGTTGCGGACCTGTCAGATTATCTCCTACCTACCCCGGCGCCGACCACGGAGGCAGAATTGAGGGTCGTCGTCAATACAGGCGGGTCGCGCGCCAATATCCGTGAGGGTCCCGATACGAGCTTTCCCATTATTGGTAAGGCCAACTCGGGCGAGGCCTTTGACGTCCTGGCGCGCAGCGAAGATAGCGCCTGGTGGCAAATCTGCTGCATCCGCATGGATGCCAGTGGAACTCCCATCACCACCACTCAGGCCAACGAGGGTATCGGCTGGATCGCTGATTCAGTGGTACGAACAGCCGGCGAAGGTGAAGATGTGAGCGTCTTGCAGCCGCTCTTTGATCAGGATCTGACTGCCGAGTGGGGGGTCGATTGGCAGTGTGGCTCGGATCGCTGCGAGGTCAAAGCGTGTACGGCAACGGTCCAAGCCAGTGTGTCACGTGCTGGCAGTAACCAACTGGTGCCCATCGAACACCAGGTCACCTGGGACGATGCGTGTTTTGAGCCCGACTCCTGGCTCTTTGAAGTCAACCAGTACACGGGGGAAGAGCGCACCGGACAGGCGCAGGACAATTTTCTTTATAGCTACTGGCTTGGTAACACCCCCGGCACTGCCAATGGTGTCTATCTTCTTGATGATGGCAGAGCGGCCGCTGTCTATTGTAGCGGCCCTCATGAGGTGGAAATCGAAGAAGGGGGCGGTTGGACGACTGTGTATGAGGGAAATACCTGCCACGATGTGCGCACAGGTATGCTCGTCTACCTCGCCTATAACAAACGCTGGCTCTTCACCGGCGAGTTTGAGGGGGAAACGTACGACCGAGTCTACTTTGGCGATTTTGAGCAGCTCGAACAAAAGTTGAAGGAGACAAGTGTCGAGCTCCTCTGGGTTGAGAAGGCACGATAAAGACAGAGCAGCGAGACTGTTACAAACAGTCTCGCTGCTCTGTTACAGTTGGAGTTGCTGACGACAACGATGTCGTAATCACACAATCGAAGATTTGGAAAGGAGTGGTCACTTGACGTTGCTGATCTCCCTCATTCGTCGCACTCATTCCATTGCCGTCATTCTCTTATTGTTCACCCTGGCCCCGGCCGTCCTGGCCAGTGCGCCAGCGCCGGTACCGGTCTTTGGCCCCCGAATGAATCCCTCCCCAATTCCCCACCCCTATTTGGCTGTTCAGTCGTTAGTCGATGCACAACTTGCATCGCCTCCCCCAGAGGCGCTCGAAGCAGAGGCCTTTGCCGGTCACCAACCCCAAGAGGCGCCTGGTCGCGGCATCCACCAGATCGAGACGGAGGTTGGCAGTGGTTTCACCCTTTATCCCACCGAAAACAGCTGCAACGATTTCAACCGCCGCGGCCAGTGGACCAACCGCCAGACCGGCGACTGGACAGCCTGGTATGGCGCCTGGAGACCTTTTGCTGTAGACGATGGCGACTACTATCGCGCCGATAATGTTGTCTTTGCCCCCGAACGTGTGGTGGGGCCGGGACATCGCTACGCCGCCAACCAGGCTGCCGTCAAGATTTCCAGCATGCAGCCATATGCCGCCGGCTACGGTAGCCCAATGATCCCGATTCGCCCAGGCTCGACTGTCACGGTGACGGTCAAGTATCTCATCTGGGACCATGACACGCGTGGCCGCGACCTGGACTGGGCATCCATGGGGCTCAAACCTGACGCCGAGGGGGACGTAGCCGAGTACGTCAACGGATATGTGCGCGGACAATGGGCGCAGCTTTCGCACACGATTCGAGTTGGCCAAAGCGGCCACATCATGATTTTGTTGCAAGCCCAGTCGCCGGTTCCGCAAAATTCCAATATCTATTTTGATGATGTGACGATCCAGGTCAACAATCGCTTCTTGGGTCGTTGTTTCTGAGATACTGCCAGATAGGACTGTTGGGGAACCACATGGGGATTCCCCGCATCTGTTCCGTGAAATCTCTGCACGCCCTCCAAGATACTAAGAACCTATCCGAATAATGGTTGCGGGTCCGAGAACTACACCTGCGAAAGGGCTTGGTCGCAGAGTGATTCGGATAGGCACTAAATGGTCACTCCACCAGCCGGTCTACTAGCTTGTGACCGGCTCCAGGGCTGTAAATTCGATTGTTGCCAGATAGAGCTCTAGATCAGTCTGGGCGCGTGCGGCCAGCGCGGCGTTCTTCCGAGCCTTGTCGCGGATCGGTTCTGCCAACTCCGGCAGCAGCCCCATATTGGCCTTCATTGGCTGGAAATGCCTTGGTTCGGCCTGAGTGATATAGTGGAGCAGTGCGCCGATCATGGTCGTGGGGGGCAGTGACAACAGCGCCTGGCCCCGCAGCAGGCGGGCCATGTTCACCCCCGCTATAAGGCCGCCCATGGTGCTTCCCACATACCCCTCCGTACCGGTGATCTGCCCGGCAAAGAAGAGGTCGGCGCGCTGGCGAAATTGGAGTGTGGGCTGCAGCAGCGTCGGGCTGTTGATAAAGGTGTTGCGGTGCATCTGGCCCAACCGGACAAACTCGGCGTGTTCGAGGCCGGGGATCATCCGCAGAACGTTCTCCTGCGCACCCCATTTGAGATTGGTCTGGAACCCAACCAGGTTGTAGAGCGTACCCGCTACGTTGTCTTGCCGCAGTTGCACGACCGCATACGGACGGCGACCGGTGTGGGGGTCGGTCAAGCCGACTGGGCGCATAGGGCCAAAGGCCAGCGCCTGTACGCCCCGGCTGGCGAGCACCTCGATGGGCATACACCCTTCAAAGTAACGCTCCATCTCCTTTTCGAACTCGCGCAATTCTATCTTGGGTGCGGCCAACACGGCTGCCACAAAGGCCTCGTATTGGGTCTTGTCAAAGGGGCAGTTGATGTAGTCGCCCTGGTCTTCTGTTTGCGCCGCAGCGCCGCTCTCTGGTTTCTGCGCCGCAGCGCCGCCCTCTGCGGCGCCGGCGCTGGTCGGGTTTGGCAGGCTGCGGTCGTAGCGGCTTTGGCGAAAGGCGACCGACATGTCGATGCTATCGGCGGTGACAATAGGCGCCATCGCATCATAAAAGTACAAGTGCTTTTGGCCAGTAAGCGCCTGGATTTGTTCCGTGAGCAGCGGGCTCGTGAGTGGGCCAGTGGCGATGATGGTCGGGCCAGACGGGATCTCGGTGATCTCACTGCGCACGACCTCGATCCGGGGATGGTCTGCAATCGTAGCCGTCACTTCCTCGGCAAACTCCTCGCGGCTGACGGCCAGGGCGCTCCCCGCCGGCAACGCATGGCGGAAGGCCGTGCGGATGATCAGGCTGCCCATGCGCAAGAGTTCATTCTTGAGGATACCCAGCGCACGGTCAGAGAGCGTGCTACCCATCGAGTTGCTGCACACCAATTCGGCCAGACGGTCGGTCACGTGCGCCTCGGTGGGACGGTGTGGCCGCATCTCAAAGAGGCGGACGTCGAACCCACGCCCGGCCAGTTGCCACGCCGCCTCCGACCCGGCGAGCCCGCCGCCGATGATGGTGATCTTGTCCGTCATAATCGTTTTCCTCTCACTGCACCTGGCAAGAACGGAGCCGGGTACGTCAAATCGCATTCTCTCTGTTGTGATCTCATCGATTGTAACAAAGCGCTATTTGCGAAGTCAAGAAATCAGCGCTCGCCCGACAGGAGGGTTTGGAGCGAGGCAATGTTTTTCAAAAAGCCCCGCTTCTCCCACCCCTTTCCGCCGGTTTGTCGTTCACAAAAAGCTCGAGTAAACTGCAATTGTCTCGGGTACTGGTGGGCGCTGTGAACAGGAGCCGGATCGAGTATGAACCCAGTCGATATCATCGTCAAAAAGCGCGACGGTGGCGAACTCACAGCAAGCGAAATCGAGTTCTTCGTCACCGGCTTTGTGCGCGGGGAGATCCCCGATTACCAGGTGGCAGCCTGGGCCATGGCCATCTATTTTCGCGGCATGAGCGACGCCGAGACGACGGCGCTCACCCAGGCTATGGCCGCCAGCGGCGACCAGCTCGACCTACACGACAGCCTGCCGCCCGGCACAGTGATCGTGGACAAACATTCGAGCGGCGGTGTGGGTGACAAAACCACGTTGGCCGTGGGCGCACTGGTGGCGGCATGTGGTCTACCCGTGGGCAAGATGAGCGGGCGCGGGCTCAGCTATACGGGCGGCACCATCGATAAGCTGGAAAGTATCGCCGGCTGGACCCCGGACCTGAGCGAGGAGCACTTCCGCCGCCAACTGCGCGAGGTGGGGCTGGTCATTGCCGGGCAGACCAGCAACCTGGCCCCAGCAGATAAGACGCTTTATGCGCTGCGGGATGTAACCGGCACGGTGCCCAGCCTGCCCTTGATCGCCAGCAGCATCATGTCCAAAAAACTGGCCGCGGGCGCCGACGCCATCGTCCTCGATGTCAAGTGCGGCCACGGCGCCTTTATGGAGACACTCGACGAGGCGCGCGCACTGGCCCGGCTGATGGTGGCCATCGGCACACGCGCTGGCCGCCAGGTGGTGGCCTTGATTACACAAATGGATCAACCGTTGGGCCGCGCCGTAGGCCATGCGCTGGAGGTACAGGAAGCCATTGCTACGCTGCACGGCCAGGGTCCCGCCGATTTTCAAAGCCTGGTGGTGGCGGTAGCCAGTGAAATGCTACTGCTCGGCGGCTACGCTGCTGACGCCGCGGCAGCACAGGCTCAGATCACACGCGTGATAGAGACGGGCGCGGCGTTCGAGAAGTTCAAGCAGTTCGTTGCCGCGCAGGGAGGCGATACAACCCTGATCGACCAACCGGAACGGCTGCCGCGAGCGCCGGTGATCGTTCCGGTTCACGCCCCACACGATGGCTATGTGAAGCGACTGCTTGCCCGCACAGTGGGGTTGGCCTGCGTCGATCTCGGGGGTGGGCGGCAGAAGAAAGGCGATCCCATCGACCATCGCGTAGGCGTTGTCATTCAGGCCAAGGTAGGAGATCAGGTGCAACAGGACGAAATCCTGGCTTTTGTCCACGCTGCGAATGAGCAAGCTGGCCAGACAGCAGCGCAGCAAATTCTGGCGGCCTACCACTTTAGCAAATCCGAAGTGGCCCCTCTCCCAGTGATCTACGAGCGTGTGGCAGATGCGTAAGGCAGTTGGCAGCGCCGGAAGTGTATAAGCTACGTCCCATCCAGTGCGATCAGGTTGCTGCAACCTGGCCGCACTGGATGGAGAAGGAGCTTGTGGACGGCTCTTATTCCTCATCCTCGCTTGAATGCGTAATCAGAGGTAAGTAAAGGGTCTGTGCCGGGGTGAGTGGCCCCCCATTTCCTGGCTGATGGGGTGGCGCATCCTCGAATTGTTGCGCCACATCAGCCGTAGAAAAGGCACAGTTGTACAAAGCCACCTGATGAAACTCACCGAGCCAGGGGTGCCCACCGGCGACTTCGTTCGACAGAGCCAGGCGATGGCTCGCATCCCAATTGGTGAAATCCCCCGCCAACCAGTCATTCGCCACTTCCTCACCATCCACGAAGAGTTTGCGATTCCCATTTGCTTCATGAGTATAGATGATATGCGTAAGCGTCGTAGCCGTGTCGGCGTCGGCAGTCAATGACAAGCTACCGCTGGTACCGGTGCCGGTGGTGCGAATGCGTGCGGCGTATTGGGGCAGCACCTGCGTCAAGGTGAAGTTGCGCTGTTCGAAACCCTGAGATACGGTGACAATGGTCGCTGGTCCTGTCTGCTGCGCATCTAGGGGCTTGATCCATGCATTCAGCGTAAAGGCGTGGGTGCTCTGGCTGGCGTCAATCAACTTTAGCGCCGGGCCAGATGAGGCAATAAGGGTCGGCGCGTGGACCAGCAATCCTCCACTGGGTATCCAGGAGACATGATCTTCGTCTTGAATAACGAGGGATAGTGGCTCACCGACGCCGCTCACATCGTGGACTGTGGCGCCTGCGCCCTCTGTAAAGGTATAGAGCGCTTGAAGCCCCTCCTCTACGCAGCTCGGCGGTGGGGGCTCAGGGGTAGCAGTGGCGGGTGGCGTGGGTTCAGAAGTCGGGGTGGCGGGTGGCGTGGGTTCAGAAGTTAGGGTGGCCGGTGGAGTGTCTTCGCCGCAGTCATCGCCCAGATTTTCATATAAGAGCACCTGGCTGTGCTCCCACCCGATCGAGAGTATATCCAGGTCACCATCGTTGTCGATATCTACGACGACAGCGCCATCGTGATGCTCGTCGCCTATGTGGACAAGATGTTGGCGCCAGGCGCCCCCGCGGCCATCCAGGTTTTCATAGGCGAGGAGCCGTGCGGTGGCCGGGTCGTTTAGGTTATGTTCGCCTACCACGATGTCCCAATCGCCATCGCTGTCAAGGTCGGCCGCATCCAGGCTCTGGGGGCCAATGAGCGTAGCGATGCGATGCTCGATCCAGGGGGCGGTTGGCTCTTCTGGCTGCTCATACCAGGCGAGTAAGGCAGAGCGGCTTGGCCCTTCATACCCAATGACAGCATCAACGCGGCCGTCGTTGTTCATGTCTACCAGGCGGTTGCGGTCGGCTTCTGCGGTTGTCTCGTACAGCGTAAATGGCTGCCAAACCGGTGGTACGCTGCCATCGTTGCGCAGCCACTGGGTGCCCAACAAGAGGTCGGGGTGGCCGTCGCGGTCGATGTCTCCGGCGCTGATCTCCTCGCCGCCGGAAATTGGCGTGAGCAGGCGCCACGACCAGATGGTGTTGGCCGGGTCTGCCGGAATAGTCAGAGCCTGAAGTCCATTGCTCGTGTCATGCCACGACAGGACGATGTCATCGCTGGCGCCGTGCTGCAAGCGAGTCACTCCCTGGAGAAAAGTACCGTCTGCTGGCGCAATGTTATTGCGGATGGTAAAATTGCCGGCCCCATCGTTGTGCGCCCAACTAAAGATAGCATTGGCCGCATTGCCTTTACCCTCTGTTCCCAGAATATCGATAGAACCATCGCCGTCAAAGTCATCTACAAGGGCCATGTTATTGAGCGGGTCGCCGATGATCTGGCGCATCCAGATCTCACCAGGCGCACCCGGGTTTTTGTACCACCAGCCACCGGTAACCACATCTTTAGCGCCATCGCCATCGAGATCGGCTGCTGCGATAAAGAGGGAACGCCACGGCTTTTCAGCGTCGATAACGTGGCGCTGCCACGGGCCAAAGCCGGATGCACAGTCCCCGGCGCTGTTGATCCAGATGTCTAGCCGTGGTGTCTCATAATTCCACGGTTTGCCCAGGATATCAAGGTCGCCATCGCCGTCGAGGTCGCCCACCTTTGATTCGTGATTGTCAAAGCCGGTGGCGACCTCGGTGCGCTGGAAATTTCCCTGGCCATCGCCAAAGAAGATCCACATCTTGGAGTTGCTGTTGCTCCCACCCAGCCGCATCTCAGCGGCAAAGATGTCCAGATGCCCATCCCCATCAAAATCGACAATGTCCAGGCTGTGGCCGCGGCGAATATCAAAACCGAGCAGATCGTGGCCGACCCAGGCCTGCCCATCCCATTCGTACCACTTGAGCGGACCTGTTGTGTCACCGGCGCCAAAGACAACCTCGGGCCGCCCGCCAGGGATCAGTTGGCCGGCGGCGGCGCGTGTAAACCGCTGTGCATCGTCAATGACCTCGGAACGAAACGTTGTGCTACCCTCATGTTTGAACCAACGGCCGCCGCCAACGATATCCATCTTACCGTCACCGTCGATGTCAGCCTGAGCCAGCCCCTCTAGGTCGGGTGGCTCCTCCCAGGTGAAGATCGGGAAAAGAGGCCACGGTTCCGTCGTGCGTGGGTCAGCGGGGATCTCGGCCAGGTAAAGCGTCCTTGCACGCTGGTTCCAAAAGACCAGGTCTGCCTTGCCGGTGTCCCGAAAGTCACCAAAGAGCTGGTCATGATGTTTGGTGCCACCGCTGTTTTTGACCAGGCGGCGCGTCCAGCGCACCTCCGAGCCATAAGTAGGATAGGGATTTTCCCACCACCAGACCTCGTTGCTGCGCCAGTCACCACCCAATACGATATCCAGGTCGCCATCGCCATCGATGTCATAGAAGGCGCCCCCAGCTTCGATAAAGAGCGGCGTATCGTCGATGATATGTCTCGTCCAGCCAACCGCGTGACGCTGATACCAGACGACCGAACCCCCTTCGCCCTGGCTGGCAATGACAAAATCGTTGACACCATCGTTGTCAACATCCAGGATCAGAGACGCTGCCTGAAAGCTGCTGCCGCTTGGTAGGGGTAGATGCCCCGCCGTGGTCGATAGGTGCGTCCACGTAAGGGTTGTTGAATCAGCAAGGCTAGGGTAGGCGGGATGGCTGTTTACAATCGGGGCGAGCAGAGCAAGCAACAGAATTGCGATAGTAAAACGATGTCGATGCATCCTTCTCTCCTTGTAAGGCAAGGCTGGATGATGCGCCCGGCAGCAGGGAGAGCGATGAGTGGAGGCGCGACGATACAAACCACAACCTAGGCGCGATCGATCGAATCATCCGCCATTAACTGAGGAAGCTACGTTGGCAGCATAACAGATTCTGGCAGCCGAACAATGAGGGGTATCCTATCCTGAGTGAGGGGAAACCTCTATAAAAAGTGAGGAGATCCCCTACCAGGATGAGGAGGAGTTGCTGCGTTGCACGCACAGCGTGCGATGCACTTAGGTTCTAGATAGGGAGAGGCGTGACGCCCTCTTCGGGTCTGCCACGAGGGTGGTCTCCCCTGCCCGAACAGCCTCTTACGCTTTTCAATATTTCCCTGACCAGTGTATAGTACGGCTACATATCAGTTGGTAAGCCAAAGGGAGAGAATATATGAGGATTGCTGTTGTTGGCGCTGGCCCGGCTGGGCTGACCGCCGCCTATCGGTTGCAACAGGCCGGCCATGCGGTAGAAGTGCTCGAATCGCTCGCTATCGTTGGCGGGCGCACCCACGCCCACCACTTTGCGGACCCTTCGGGGCATGGCCACCATTGTGATACGGGCGCGGGTTGGCTGGCGACCTTTTATTCGGCTACGCTCCGGTTTTTTGATGAACTGGGGCTGCGCGATCTCTTTGTCCGCCCGCGATCGGTGCGCGGGGCGGCTGACCTGCTGATCGACGGCAAACTCTACCCCTGGTCGTATCGACTGGAGGGTATTGCCAGCTCGCCATTGTTGGACGACGAAGACAAAAGCCGCTACGCCGCCTATCTGGAGCACTTGATGAAGGTGCAGCCCGACGATTTGCAACCTGACTTGAACTACGACCAGCGTGATGCGCTGGATGAGTTTACCCCCCTGGGCGAGCGCACGGTGGAGATTGTCATGCGCTCGCTCTTCGAGGGCCCGTGGTTTGCACGGCTGGGCACCCAGTCTGCCGCCCACGTGCGGCTCTGGCTGCGTGTGCTCCAGGATTCACAGTTCTTTCAACTCAAAGATGGTATGGATGCACCCTGGCTCAAAGTGGCTGAGAAGCTGGCGATCCGCACGAGCGAGCCGGTCGAGGCGCTGCACCGGCGTGGCTCTCAGGTCGAATTGACCTGCGCCAGCGG
>QEUW01000079.1 GCA_003577005.1 Chloroflexota bacterium
GTGGGCCAGCGCACCTCATTGCGTGTGACAGTCGTGCCGCCTTTGGGGTCCGTGCGCAAGAAGGATTCGCCAGCCAGGGCGTTGAGCAGCGACGACTTTCCGCTGGAAATTGTGCCGAACGCAACGATCTCCAGCGTCTGTTCTTCGATTTTGGTTTCGAGTTGTTGGGCCGACTGTACCAGCCCCGCCTTGATGGTATCCGGGGCAGTGGCCGCAGTTGTCTTGGCATCCGCCACGGTGCGCTGGATCTGTTGCTGTTGTTCCGCCGGTGTGGGGCGTGCGGCGGGAACGGGGCGAGCATGAAGAGGTTGGCCACGCCGCCAGAACAGCCAGATCATCATGATCAACAACGCAGCTAACAGCACAACAACCAATGCCAGATAGAGGTATCCCAAAATCGGGCTGCTATCGGCCATGGCGTGGTACTGTCTCACGAGCACAGGCGGCCCAAACAGGACAATCGCCCCCACCAGCACGGCCAGGCTGATGGTCAACACCCTTCTTACGGTCTGCTGGATACTCATAAGCTTTTTCTCCACACGCTCTTTGCGAGTTCTGCCGATCTGCACGGCTCCTCCGCAACTGCTCGAGCGAACCGCGTCCGGCCCGGTGATCCTTGCCGTATCCTACGCGCCTCCTCCATGGGATGAGCCCTGTGTCAGACAGAGGTTGTAGCTGGATCAGGACAAGCGGGTCGCGATTTCTTGCACAAGAACAGTAAATCGATTAGAAAGTACGCAGTTGGATCTGCTATCCAGAGGTACGACGCACTTTGCATGTGCATGCTACCTGAGCGACTGTGTACCTTCTATCAATAACGTGGGTTCGACGTAAGAAAGAGGAAGAGCAGTAGAAAAGAGAACCTAAATCGAGTAAGATAGAGGTGGACACAACCATCTCAACTCGAAAGGGCGCCCGGAAACTCACTCAAGACGCTGAAATCAAAGCCTGGGTCAGTCAGCTCGAGGCCGAGCAAGTACTTCCAATCGATGCGGGCTCGCACTGCCTCTGCGGCCTGGCGATCCGGCAGATTCTCCCGAAATTGGAGCAGCGTCACCAGCGCCAGGCGCCAGGGCGGGAGCCCCGGTTGCCCATCCGCAGGATACAGATCGAGAAAGTCTTCATCGTGGAAAATCGTGCCCACCTGATCCCGCAGCGTCAGGTAGGCATTCCCCTTGGGAAAGGCAGCACGGGCCACACGAGCAGTCCCCTCGGGAACCGGTTGCATTAGACTCGATTTGAGTGACATGGCGACCTCCTGACCAGAATGAGCGTAGGCAAGAGGCGATGGTGCGACTTTAATCGTTCCTTGACCTGGCTATAAAACTTGATGGTCCGGTTCGCCAACAGTTCCCATGATCCGGCTGCTCACCACAAAGAGACGAAAATCGCCGATCTTCTAGGGAGTATCCGAAGGTTTTCGAGACATTTTCGTTTACTGAACGCAGAATTGGAACACCACCGGTGAGACACCCGAAGCAACTCAAGCCATTGCCGTCTGGCGCTTGCTCCTCCTACGACAAGAATGAGGTTTGGGTGGAATGGGAGCAGTTCTTTGGCCGACCGCTGGCGGCCATCCAAGCCCAGTGGCGTGCAGCACACCAGTTGGGCCTCGTCCTCGTCTCCTCGGCGAGAACCTTACGCAACCGAGTAACAGTCTAAGCCAAGTTATGGCACCTTGTTTATACACTCAACTTGACAAACCCGAAATATCTTGTTGGCAAAATATCTTGTTGACAAAAGTAGTCTATTGCAGTGATAATTATCTTACAAACTCTTGCTCCCACTGTCTCATTCGATACCCTCGACATTTCCGTAGTGATCATTTGCTTCGTGATCGTATCGTTCATGACAGGAGATCCCATCATGCAAAGGAATGGCAACCAACAGAGCATGTCGCGGCGAGGCTTTCTCCGTCTCTCCGCAGTGACGAGTGGGCTGATGCTGACCGCTTGTGCTGCGCCGGTTGGACAACCCGGCGCACAACAGACGGGGGCCGAAAGCAGCGCGATGCAAGAGCCAGTCACACTTCGTCTGGCCTACTGGGGTTTCGAGATTGAAAAGCAGGGGCAGATGCAAGCGTTTTTTATGGAAGCCCATCCAGACATCAAACTCCAAGAGGAAGTTACCGCCTGGGGTACCTATTGGCAAAAGATGCTGACCTCGACAGCCGCGGGGGAATCCCCAGATGTGATGGCGCACTCCCCGTACTATCACGTTCAATTTGCTGCCAACGGGGTAACGATTCCGCTCGATCCCTTCATCGAGCGCGACAGCATCCCCCTGGAAGAATACTATGAAGGGGCGATTTCCATGGGGCGGTGGCAGCCCGGTCAAATTCACACAGGTTCAGGCGATCTGCACGCATTCCCCACGGCGTGGCATAGTGGCACGATGTGGTTCTATAACAAGACTATCTTTGAGAATGAAGGGGTCCCGCTGCCGGATGATACGTGGACCTGGGATACGTTGCTGGAAACCTGCCGGCAACTCACCAAGATCAATGACGATGGCACAGCTGAACTTGTCGGCATGAGTACACCTGTTGATGGCAATGGCCGCATCAACTCCTGGATCTTCCAAGCTGGCGGTGAATTCTATGATACCGACTATCGCACGTGCCTGATCAAAAGCCCAGAGGCCATGGAGGCGTTCCAGTGGATGACTGACCTGGTGGTGAAAGAGAAAGTCGCCCTGCCGCCAGAACCTGGCCAGCAGTTTAATCCGTTTCAAACAGGCCGTGTAGCCATCGGTTTGCAGGGCGATTGGCAGATCACACCCTTTGAGGCGATCGAAGATTTCGAATGGAACATTTTCTGGCCACCCACCCACCCCAGAACCGGTTCGCGCACCATCGACGCCTACCAGAATGGCCTGGCTATCACCAGTTCAGCACAACATCAGGATGCAGCCTGGGAATACTTGAAGTGGGCAGCCTATGGGGATGGGCTGCAAAAATCGGTTGAGGTCTTTGCCGGCTCTTTCCCAGCCCATATCAATACCGCAGAAAGCGTTGTCTACGTCAGAGACCGCACACGCCCCCCCACCGATCTCTGGATCCTCGGCGAGTTGCTAAAAGAGGCTCACCCCGTTTTCGACGGCCCCTCCGAAGGCGAGGTGGCCAATATCATGGTGGAAGAGCAACAGGCCGCCATGTTAGAGGTGAAGACAGTCGAACAGGCGACGGACGATATTGAAACACGCGTCAACCAAGTGCTGGAAAAAGCCTGGAACGACTTGGTAGGCTAGCTCTCTGAAACATCAGGGTTCCATGAAAAGGGTCAAGCCCTTTTCATGGAACCCTGGCCGCTAAGCTCTCCCTGGCGCGCTTCACCGTATAGCTTCCCCGTGTTTGCTGATCTTTGCAATTGGAAAGGCGGCATCCCTATGAGCACCCGTGCAATGACCAGATTAGATGGATGGCGTGAGTTTCTGCACAAAAACCGCGTGCGCGAGGCGCTGGAAGCATATGTCCTGATCCTCCCCACGTTGCTCGGTCTGGTTATTTTCACGGCTGGCCCCATTCTGGCGGCGCTCTATTTTAGTTTTACCAACTGGAATTTGCTGAGCACTCCCAAATGGCTGGGTCTTGCCAATTATATTAACCTGTTTACCAACGACCCTTTGTTTTGGACTACGCTAAAAAACACAGCCTACTATGTGATAGGCACCGTGCCTGTAGGCACTTGTCTGGCGCTCTTGTTGGCGCTAGCATTGAACCAAAAGATCTACGGCCTAGCGATTTTTCGCACCGTTTATTTTCTGCCGGTCGTTTCCTCTGTGGTGGCTATCTCGGTGCTTTGGGTCTGGCTGTACCAGGCGGATTTTGGCCTGATCAACCAGTTTCTACGCCTCTTTGGGATTACGGGCATCCGCTGGTTGAGCAGCCCGACCTGGGCCATGCCGGCTATCATCATCATGAGCATCTGGCACGGATTAGGTTATAGCATCGTGATCTTTATCGCCGGGTTACAGAGCATCCCCCACGACTACTACGAGGCGGCGCGCATAGACGGGGCCAATTCATGGCAGCAATTCCGGTATATCACCATTCCGCTGATTTCGCCGGTGACCTTCTTCGTGATCATCCTGTCGCTGATAAGCTCGTTTCAAGTCTTTGAACAGGCGTATGTGATGACCCAGGGTGGCCCCGTGAACGCCACTAAGACCATTGTCTACTATCTCTATCAGAATGGGTTTATGTATTTTCACATGGGGTACGCCTCGGCGCTCGCCTACATTTTGTTTGTCATCATTGTTGTTATTACGTTACTCCAGTTTTCCCTGCAAAAACATTGGGTGCACTATGAACTGTAGCGTAATTTATACAAAGGGGAGCGATCGTGAGTACGGGAAACGTCAAGCGTATCAGTGATGGTAATGTACTGCCCAAACCTGAGGCCAGTGTCCATGTACGCCGCGAGGGGTTGCGCATCTTTAGCCGGATCCTCTTACGCGCCCTCCTCTATCTGGTACTAATCAGTGTTGGCTTCACCATGATTTTGCCCCTGCTGTGGATGCTATCCACCTCGTTGAAGGAGCCGGGTGTCATCTTTATTCTCCCACCGCAATGGATCCCAAATCCGCCCCAGTGGGACAATTATGTGAAATTGTTCCAGGTGTTGCCCTTTGGCCGTTTTCTGTTCAACAGCATCAAGATTGCCAGTATCGCTACCTTTGGGGCGCTCCTTACCTCCTCCATGGCGGCGTTTGCTTTTGCCCGTATGCGCTTTCCGGGTCGCAATATCATCTTTGCCATCGTGTTGGCTACCCTGATGATCCCGTTTCATGTCACGCTGATCCCCTTGTTTGCTCTCTATAGATGGATGGGCTGGTTAGGTACCCATCTACCTTTGACTGTGCCCTATTTCTTCAGCACTGCCTTTGGCATCTTTCTGATCCGGCAATTCTACCTTACTATTCCACAGGAATTGGTGGATGCCGCCCGCATCGACGGCTGCAGCTTTATCGAGATCTACTACAAAATCTTTCTCCCCCTCTCCAAACCAGCGTTGGCGACCCTGGGCATCTTTACCTTCCTCGGCTCTTGGAACAACTTGATCGGCCCGTTGGTCTATCTGAACGAGGTGTCAACGATGACCGTGACGCTCGGGTTGACCCTGTTGACCACGCAAGCGGGTGGACGTTGGGAACTGATCCAGGCCGGTGCAGTTATCAGTGTTTTGCCCATCATTGCGATCTTCTTAATCGGCCAGGAACACTTCATCCAAGGCATCGCCCGCACCGGCCTGAAGGGTTAAAGGGGATGGCCACCTCTCGTGTGCTGAATTCTATCCATTGCGAGCAACTTGAAGGAGTCTGGTATGGCAGCCAAAACTTACCGCTTTGCCGTCATTGGGTTCGGCGGGCGCGGGCGTTATCATGCCAAAAATCTCGAAGGGGTTGCAGGGGTTCCAGCCCACTGCGTCGCCGTCGCCGATCCACGAGGCCCAACGCCGGAAGAAGAAACGCGCTTTGGCCCAGCCTTTTATCGAGATTACCGCTCTTTGCTTGCGTCTGAAACAGATCTGGACTTTGTCGTTGTCGCCAGCCCGGACAGCGAGCATGTAGAGCACGCACAGGCTGCGCTCGAACAGAACCTGCCGGTTTTCCTGGAGAAAGCGGTTGCCACCAATTGGGAGGACGCAGTCAAGCTCTACCGCACCGTTGTACGGCACAGGTATCCCTTGTTTGTTGGGTACAACTTGCGTCGTTTTCCTGCGTCTCTAGCCATGAAGGCGATCTTGGATGAAGGAAGGCTTGGCCGGGTGCAGAGCGTACTGGGCCACGTGAACACCGGCAACCGCTGGTCGCGCTCGGTCTATGAGCACTACACGGCACCACCCTTCTTGGGGCTGGTCATCGGCAAGCTGACACACGATACCGACACCATTCAGCACGCTCTGGGTGCCGAAGCCGCCACCTGCACTGCCGTCATGACCCGCAACATCTGGCCGGAGCGCCCGCATGGCGTCTTAAACGAGTGCGACACCTGTTGCTTGACTGGCTTGCTGACTAATGGCGTCCTTTATACGTTCCATTTAACCACCTCAGGCCCGGACTACGAGCGGCGTTATACGTTCAACGGCACAGAGGGCCAGATGGACGTGATTATGCACACCAACCGGCCCGGGTCGCCGCCAGCATCGGTGACCCTATGGCTTGATGGCGAGACGCCACAAACGGTTGATTTACCCCTCCCACAGGGCAGTCACGGCGGCGCCGATGTGCGCATCCATCGTGACTTTTTTGACTGGCTGCGAACCAACCCTGCTGGACCTTATGAGCCGCGTTCCATTCTTACCGGCATGGTCATCCCCATTGCTGCGTTGAAATCTTTTCAGACCAACAAGACCATAGACTGTCGCGAACTGCTCGAGCAAGCAACCGGACAGCAGTAGAACCCGATTTGCATCAAGCCACGACTATCACCTATCAGAAGCGGTTGCGCAATGTGAGGTAGATCGAAACCAGCAGGATCCGTACACTTACAAACGAAAAGAGGGGACGCTATGCGCAAATTAGGTGTCGCCATCGTCGGCATGGGTAATCGCTCCAAAGCCCACGCCCCGTTGCTGAAGATCATGCAAGATAAGTTCGAGTTGGTGGCCATTTGTGATGGCATCACCGAGCGGGCCAAGGCGGCCGGTGCGACATACAATGTCCCCTGGTATGACAATGTCCAGCAATTGTTGGTCAAGGAAAGACCTGATATCGTGGATATTGTCTTACCGCCCGACGCACATCATGTAGTCGGTGTGCTGGCAGCCGAACACAAAGTGCATCTCATGTGTGAGACACCGATCTCGATTACACTACCTCTGGCCGACGCCATGATCAACGCCGCCCAGCGCAACGGCGTCAAGTTCGAGGTGGCCGAGCAGGTCTACCGATGGCCGGAAGAGCGCCTGAAACGCCAGATCATTGAAGCGGGTGTGATCGGTGAACCACTGCGCGTCTACTGTCGCTTTCGCACGGGCGCTTATCATGCCATGAATGCCTTGCGCGCCTACACCGGCTGGGCGACACCCCGCCGTGTCTGGGGCGCCACCAGGTCCTTTGCTGTGACCCCCTTTCTCAACTTTGGCAATCCTACGCAAGAGGAGAACTGGGAACATGCGCTGGTTGAATTTGAAAACGGTGTCATCGGCATTCATGAGCAGGTCAGCAACTGGCTCAGCCCTTTTCGCCGCGACCTGCCCCGCAATCTGGGCGTCGACGCCAGCAAGGGGTTCATTTACGAAAACGATGTCTATGTCTTCGCCAACGATGGCAATCAACGCCACACCATGCAAATCGAAACCATCGATGTCGAAGGGATGGCCGTCCCAGCCCGCTACAAGGTAGACACCGATCCCCCGGTGGTCTGGGAGAACCCTTACACCGCCTACCCGGTCGGCGATATGGATGGCATCGCCCGCATCGATTACTGGCACAGCCTCTACGATGCCATTGTCCACAATCGTGAACTCAATTACGGCGCTTTGGAAGCACGTAAAGATCAAGAGCTGCCCATCGCGTACCGCGAATCGGCCCGTCAAGGTGGTCTGCCAGTGGAACTGCCGCTCAAAGCCGTGACAGCCTACGAAGAGCGCATGCATCAGGAATATCGCCAGAAATACGGCAGTGACCCCTTGCAGGACCTGGAGAAGTTAGCAAACAACGTCTTTCCACAAATGGGTATCCGGTGGGCTGCTTAATGCAGGGGCGCAGGTGGAGGTGAGAGATGGCACAATCGCCCGGGGCAACGTATTTGCTCGTCGTGAATGCCGGCCAGCACGACCGTGAGAACTGTTTGGTGCATGCTGCACTACATGCCCCTGTTGTCAATTCGGTTTTTGCGGCCGGTCCTGTATCCGTACGGCTGGTTGAACTCGAGGGGGATGGCTCGCCACGCCATGAAGCGCCGGCCCAACTGGATGAGCAAGGGAAGCTGACCTGGCTACTGGCCGGCCACACCGCTGCCGGCCAGCAACGTCGCTATCTGGTCGACCTGCGCGCACCAGGGCCAGCTGGCTCGCAAATTGAGATCGCCACTCGCACCGACCACCTGGTGCTCAGCGCAGCCGGGAAATTGATGACGCGTTATGTCTTCCTGGGCGCGTGGAAGCCACATTTTTATCCCCTGCTGGGTCCCCACGGCAGCGTTGTGCGCGGAGCTTCCGGGGAACATCAACATCAGACGGGCCTATTCCTGGGCTACGGTGGACATGGCGAAGGCGGCTCCACCAATATCTGGTCCGACTGGGACGAGCCGCCTTATGGACCTTGCGGGAAGATGTTGCACCAAGCATTTGAGCGACTGCGCGGCGGCCCGGTCTATGGTCATATTGTGGAGCGCATTGCCTACATCAAACCCACGGGCGACAAGATTCTCGATGAATGTCGTGACATGCGGGTCTACCCGTTGCCCGGCGGTGAAAAGATTGTCGATATTACGATTCGCGTTCCACCCCCTGATGATCCTGGTGCGCACCCGTTCATTCTGGCTGCACGCGTCGCCGACACGATGCGCATCCGCGACCACGGCAAGCCGCGCTTGCCCGATGGCACGTACCCACTGCTCGACCCGCCGGGTGAGATCGAAAATTCGGAAGGCCAGTGCGGGGAGGAAGAAGCCAACGGCAAACATGCCAGTTGGTGCGACTATGCAGGAAAAGTTGGCGAAGGCTGGAGCGGGATCGCCTTGTTCGACCACCCGGCCAACTATGAGTTTCCCGGACGATTTCACGCTGGCGCCTACGGCTGCATGTCGGTCAGCCACCACTACCCGCCGGAGCCACCGCCGGCGGGCCAGGTGACATGGATGGTGCGCGTATACGTCCATGCTGGCGTGGCAGGCAAGGTGGCAAACAAATATCAAGACTTTGTCGACCCACCCAAAGTCACAGTGACAACCGGCGCTTAGTCAGCCTGCTCGCGCCGCTTTGTAGAACCAACCTAAGGAGCAGAAAATGGAGAAAGTAAAGGTTTGCATCGTTGGTCTCGGCTGGACCGGATCGAATCACTATGCTGGCTATGCGGCGATTCCAGAGAAAGCCCAGGTGGTCGCCGTCGTCGCCCGCTCAGAAGCGGCCCAGGTCAAAGCCAAAAGCTGGGGAATTCCAAAAATTTACACCGACTTTGCCGCTGCCCTGCAAGACGAGCAGATCGACGCCTTTAGCATCTGCACGCCCCACCACGACCACGCACCCATGCTTCTGGCAGCCATGCAAGCCGGCAAACATGCCATTGGCGAAACGCCCGCCTGCACCAATCGGGAAGAGTGCCGCCAGTTGCGTATCGCCCTCTTTGAACACCCCTATGTCAAAGTCGCCACCGGCCATATCTGCCGCTCGTGGCCGACCTTTGCCAATGCCAAGCAAATCGTCGGCCAGGGAGCTATCGGCGACGTCTTTTACCTCTCCTCCAACTACACCCACAAGGCCGATCCCAACGAATATCCCAGCTCGCGCACATGGGGGCGCAGCCCACGTGCGCGGTTTCACCTGGGCATCAGTTACCATTCGGTCGATCTGCTGCGCTGGGTTGCGGGGAATGTGGAGGAAGTTTCTGGCGATTATACCAACCATGCGCGTATTGCGGTCTTGCGCTTCAAAAACGGCGCCCTCGGCCACGTTTACCAAAGCGGTTCGGTTGTCCAGCCCTACAGCCTCCCCCTCTACATCTACGGACTGGATGGCAGTATCCACTGTTATTGGGAGGAACAGGTGCTAAAAGGCTATCAGCACAATTCAGCCGAGTGGAACCCTACGCACCTAGCAACCACGCCCCTCCATGGCCGAGGCTCGCCGGAATGGAAGTACGAGATGGAAGATTTTGTAGATAGCATCCGCGAAGACCGGCAGCCCATCTGCCCGCTGCTTGAAGGCATCGCCACCGTCGAAACCTGTATCGCGGTGGACGAAGCAATGCGCCACGGAACCAGGGTGCGCGTAAGAGAGGAATAAGAAGAGCCAAAAATCGGTCGTGTTCGCTTTCAGTAGGCGCTGGCCCGACCTTATCCAAACTCTCTAGACTGGTCTGGCTCACACCTTGGGCAAGGTGCTCTTCAGACAGACCAGCTCGTTGCAAAGGCGGCGGAGCTCGTCTGTATGAAAGAGAACCTCCCAATCTTCCGCCGGCTGGCCGCTCAGCAGGTCGATGACGGTAGCCAATGTCGCCGTGCGGCAGCAGTGCCTTCGTGGCGCTTAGCTCTTTGCCGATGACAAAGATGTCCTCAGCAAAGAAGTGAAAAGTATGACCTACACGACAGCCCCAGCCTGGCACATTGCCTTACAGTTGCTTGTGGTCGCCCTGCCGCTCTTTGCCGCTCCGGCCTGTTTCGATCTGCGCCGCGCCATCCGGCTGCTAACCGAGCCGGCCCATCAACCACCAGAGCAGCCCCCAAACCAGGACCCTAAATGGAAACACCCACAATAAACCGATCCTCAGGCCAGGCCGTTCCTACTCGCGCGGCCCTTCAAAGAACAACCGGCGCCGGCGCTAAACGCCCAGCCTCCCAGTGCCTACCATACCGCATAGGTGAACGTCAACAACATCGCTTGGAGAGTCACCTGCGCTACTCAACCGGCGCATACCCCCGCCGCAGCTTGCGCTGCCACACACCCTTGCGGCCATGGATCCGTACTATAGCCTTTGTTTTCCCTCTGTTTGATCTGTTTGATGTCGATGGGGCGCGGCTGCTCTTTGATTTTGGCGCATGATCCGCCGCATGGTATCCTTACTCGTTCGTAAGCCCGATGTTGCTCAAGGATAGAGTTACGCAGACAGCGGCAAAGCTCAAAGGACAAACAGATTCCTAATTTTTTGCTAATGTAGTTCTAACGTAAGGGCGCGCACAATTGCGTTTGGTCTTTTTTGGTTCCTGTTCCATACATCTACCGCGTTTATCCGCGCCTTGCAGGCGGACAGGAGTGGTTCTATGATCGAAGTGCAGTCTATCAGCAAATCCTACGGGCCCATTCAGGCGCTGGAGGATGTGAGTTTTAGCGTTGCCGATGGCGAGATCGTCGGTTTGTTGGGCCCCAATGGCGCCGGCAAGACGACGGTGATTAAGATCCTCACCGGCTATCTCCAACCGGATGAGGGCAGCGTACAGATCGATGGTATCGATGTGTTGACCCACACCCAGGAAGCCCAGGCGCGCATCGGCTATTTGCCCGAAAACGCACCCGCTTATCCCGAACTGTCAGTGCAGAATTATCTGAAATTGATGGCCGATCTACGCCAGGTGCCGGCCAACGAGCAACGCGAGCGTATCTCCAACGCTGTCTATGCGGTGGGGTTGCAAGACCGGCTTACCCAATCGATTGGCACGTTGAGCAAAGGTTACCGGCAGCGTGTAGGGCTGGCGCAGGCGATCCTACACCGGCCCCGGCTGCTGATTCTCGATGAGCCTTCGGTGGGGCTGGACCCGACGCAGATCGTCGAGATGCGCAACCTCATCCGCCGGCTCGCACAGTTTTGTACGATCCTCTTTTCCACCCACATTCTTCCCGAGGTCGAGGCGCTGTGCAACCGGGTGCTGATCCTCATGAACGGCCAGGTTAGGGCCGACGCCCGGCTCGCCGAGCTGGCCGGCAGCAACGCAGCCATCCTCGTGCTCGAACGCAAGATCGATGGCGCCCCGGCTGCGCTGCGCTCGCTGGGTGGTGTACAAACGGTGGAGGCGCTGCCTGCCGCAAATGGCTATACCGGCTTCCGTATCAGCGGCCAGCCCGACATCGACCTCTGCCCGGCCATCTATCAGCTTGCGGCGCAACACCAGTGGCCTGTGCGCGAACTCCGCAGCGATAAGCAGACGTTGGAGAGCGTGTTTAATCGACTGGCAGCAGGACAAGGCGCCTGAGAAAAAGAGATTCGAGGAGATTTGAAGAGATTTGAGGATTGGCCACCGTCGCCAATCTTCTCAAATCCCTGATCTCCGGTCGAGGAGTTCCACGATGAAACAGGTATTTTCAATTACCCGTAAAGAATTGGATAGTTATTTTGGCTCGCCTATGGCGCTGATCTTTCTGGGCGCCTTCCTGGCGGTGACTCTTTTTACCTTTTACTGGGTGGATCCATTTTTTGCCCGGGGGTTGGCCGATGTGCGCCCGCTCTTTAACTGGATGCCGCTCCTGCTCATCTTTTTGGTGGCGGCGCTGACCATGCGCCAGTGGAGCGAAGAACAGCGTTCGGGTACGCTGGAGATGCTTATGACGCTGCCAGTGAAGCCGTGGCAGTTGGTGCTGGGCAAGTTTCTGGCGACCATGACGCTCGTGGCGCTGGCGTTGGTCCTCACGCTGCCGCTGGCGATCACTGTGGCGCTGCTTGGCCCGCTGGACTGGGGGCCGGTGATCGGCGGCTATCTGGCGGCGCTGTTGCTGGCCGCGGCCTATGCAGCGATTGGCCTCTTTGTCTCCTCGCGCACCGACAACCAGATCGTGGCGCTGATCTCCACCGGGCTTTTGGGCGGGCTTTTCTATCTCGTGGGTACGGCCGGGGTCACGGGCTTCCTCGGCAACCCGTGGACGACTATCCTGCGGGCATTGGGGACGGGCAGCCGTTTCGAGAGCATCCAGCGCGGCGTGATCGACCTGCGCGACCTGGCCTATTATCTCTCCATTGCCACTTTCTTCCTGGCGCTCAACACCCTCTCGGTTGAGAGCAAGCGGTGGAGCCACGGCGCCGGCACGCGCACCATACGTTTCAATGCACAATTGGGGGCTTCGCTGCTGGGGATCAATCTGCTGCTGCTCAACGTCTGGCTCTATCCGCTCCAGGGGTTGCGGCTCGACCTGACGCAGCAGAGAGAATATACGCTCTCAAACACCACAAAAGACCTGCTCGCCAACCTGCAAGAGCCTCTGCTGATCCGCGGCTATATCAGCGAGAAGAGCCACCCCTTGCTCAACCCGCTGCGCCCGCGCATCGAGGATATGTTGCACGAGTACGCTGTGGCGGGCCGGGGCCGGGTGACCGCCGATGTGGTCGATCCGACCTCCGACCCGGAACTCGAGGCCGAGGCCAACCAGAACTACAACATCCAGCCGGTTCCCTTCCAGGTGGCAGACCGCTACCAGAACGCCATTGTCAATTCGTATTTCGATGTTTTGGTGCGCTACGGTGACCAGAATGTGGTGCTCAGCTTCCGGGATCTGATCGAGGTGGAGCCGCTGCGTGATGGCACCATCGACGTACGACTGCGCAACCTGGAGTATGACCTGACTAGCGCGATCAAGAAGGTCGTCTACGGCTTCCAGAGCGTCGAATCGGTGCTGGCCGCCATTGACGAACCGGTGGAGTTTACGCTCTTTGTCACGCCGGACCTGTTGCCGGCTGAACTGGCCGAGGCGCCACAAACCATCGAAAAGGTGGGGCAGGAACTCGCCGAAAAGTCCAACGGGAAGTTCACTTTCAACGTCGTCAACCCCGATGACCCCAACAGCGGCGTGACCCGGCAACAGTTGCTAGAGGAATATGGTCTACAACCCTTCTTTGTATCGCTTTTTTCCAACGATACCTACTACCTGCACATGCTGCTCAAAAACGGCGAGAGCGCACAGGTCATCTATCCCTCCACTGACCTCGGCGAAGGCGCCATGCGAACGGCCATCGAGAATGGGCTTAAGCGCTCTTCCAGCGGCTTCTTGAAGACGGTGGGTCTGTGGACGCCACCGGCCACGCCCACGCAGGACATGTTCGGCCAGATGCAACAACCGATCTCCTCCTGGACGAGCATCGAAGAGCATCTGCGTCAGGAGTACAACGTGCGTCCCGTGGACCTCTCCACCGGTCAGCCGCCGCTGGACATCGATACGCTCTTCCTCGTCATGCCGCAGAATCTGACCGATAAGGAACGCTTCGCCGTTGATCAGTTCCTCATGCGCGGCGGCTCGGTCATCGTGGCAGCGGGCAACTATGCGCTTGACCTTGATCCCTTTACCCAGGGGTTGACCACGCGCCCGGTAGAGAATGGGTTGCGCGAGATGCTGCTACACTACGGCGTCGATGTCCAGCAGTCGATGGTCATGGATGAACAAAACCAGCCTTTCCCGGTGCCACGGGTGCGCGACGTAGGTGGCTTCCAGGTGCAGGAGATCGAGGCCATCAACTTCCCCTTCTTTGTCGATGTGCGCCCCGATGGGATGACGCGCGGCGAAGCGATTGTAGCCGGTCTGCCGGCGGCAACGCTCAGCTTTGTCTCGCCTGTGGTGCTCGACCCGGCCAAGAACGAGGGGCGCGAAACGGCGGTGCTGATGACCTCCAGCCCCAATTCGTGGCTGCGCACCACCGCCGACATCCAACCCAACTTCGAACTCTACCCCGAACGGGGCTACCCGGTCGAAGGTGAGATGAAGTCCTACTCGCTGGCTGTAGTGGTGCAGGGTTCATTTGAGAGCTACTTCAAGGACAAACCCTCCCCCTTCGTCGTCGAGCCGGACGCCAGCGACCCCGAGGCCTCGCCGACGCCTACCGGCCCGCAAGCAGATGTGACGGCGCTCACAACCTCGCCCACCTCGGCGCGTCTCGTCGTCATCGGCAGCGGCGAGTTTCTTGATGACCTGGTGCTGCGGCTCTCGTCGCAGATCGTGCAGGATCGCGTGCTCAACAACCTGCAACTGGCCCAGAACGCGGTCGACTGGTCGGTGGAAGACACCGATCTGCTGGAGATCCGCGCCCGCGGCACCTACACCCGGCTGCTCGACCCGCTCACGCAGGAGCAGCAGACCACGTGGGAGATGGGCAATTATATTGTGGCGCTGGTGGCGCTGTTGCTCGTCGGCGGGCTCTGGTGGCTCTTCCGCCGCAACGAGCAGCCCATGAAGCTCGACCCGCCCTCGTCGAATCTGGTCGATGCGCCGGCGACGGGGGACTGAGGGGATTTTCGATTTGTGATTTTAGAGTTTGGATTTTCACAGGTCTGTTCCAGCCCCCAATCCAAAATCTGAAATCCAACATCTAAAATTGCACGGAGTGCAACGTATGGATCGACGCAATGTGATCTTAAGTGGAATCTTGGTGGTGCAGTTGGCGCTGGTCGCCTTTCTCTTTTGGCCCAACCGGGGAGGCAGCGCTGCCGTGGGTGCGCTGCTGCCTGGGATTGAGGAGGCCAGTATCACTGAAGTGAAGATACAGGCTACTGACGCCACGATCGAGTTGGCGAAAGAAGGGGATAGCTGGGTGCTGGCAAACTACGGTGGCTACCCTGTGGATACATTCAAGGTCAACGACCTGATCACCAAGGCGCTCTCGATTGACACCAGCCGGCTGGTGGCAAATACGGCTAGCAGCCACAACCGCCTGCAAGTGGCCGATGATGAATATGTCCGCAAGATCGACCTTACCAGTGGCGGCCAGCCAACGACGCTCTATATTGGCAGCTCACCAAGCTTACGCGCCACCAATGTGCGCGCAGCCGGCAGCGACGCCGTCTATCTGACCGGCGACCTGCGCGGCACCGACATTCGCACCGATGTGGGCGGATGGGTCGATCTGATCTACTTCCAGACACCCAGCACCGACGCCCAGGCCGTGACCATTGAAAATGCCAACGGCGCGCTGGAGTTTACCCGCGTCAATACCGACACCTGGACGCTCAAAGGGCTGGAGGACGACGAAGTCTTCAGCCAGAACAACTTTACTACAATCCTGACGCGGCTGGGTGGGCTCAATATGGTGGCGCCCGTGGGTAAAGAGGAGCAGCCCGAATTTGGCATGGACAACCCCAGCGCCACGGTGACGGTAGTGAGCCGGCCCCCAGACGGCGAAGAGAAGACGCTCACCCTGGTCATCGGCGCCAAAGATGAAGGCGGGACGAACTACTACGCCAAATCGTCTGAGTCTGACTTCTATGTAAAAATTGCCAGCTTTAGCGGCGACTCCTTTGTCAACGACACGCGCGACCGCTATATCCAGCCGCCGCCGACACCAGAGGCATCTTCCACGCTCACCGAGACCGGCGAAATCACCACGGCTGTGCCCATCACCTCGTTTGCGCCGTTTGAGCCCCTGGAGGGCATCACGGCCACCGACGAACTGACTGCGAGCGAGGCCATCACGGCCAGCGAGATTGTCTCGCCCTCTAGCCCGCTGGCGACGCCAACGCCGAATCCGTAGGTACAAGTAAACATATTGGTGGCCGGCAGCACCTGGCAGGAGACAAAGATTTAGCCAAGATAGACCGCAGATACAGCGGGTTTGGCAGATTGACACGGATCGCTTGAGTGCGCTCCGAGAGAATTCGCCAAGTTCACCACATCTGCGGTTTAGCGTTGGTTTTGGATCGTTTTGCGGAAAAGATTGTCAAAGGCCGCCCGACCAGGTACAATAGACTAGAGCAGATGGCGCTGCACGACGAGGATGGCGGCGTACAGAGAGGAGTTCAGCGATGCCATCACCGTTTCCAGGTATGGACCCGTATATCGAGACACCAAGAATTTGGTCGGATTTTCATGGCGACCTGGCCGGAGAAATTCGGGCTGAACTCAACCGTAGCATTCGTCCCACCTATTACGCGGGACTCACGCCATATGTGACGTATGAGACGATTGAGGTCACCCAACGGAAAACAGAGGGCATCCGGCCGGACGTGGGGATTTGGAAGACGCCAGAGGGTCCGCTGGCCACGGCGACCGTTCCGCTTGTTGAAACCAAGCCAGTAGAAAGTATGATCGCCCTTGAACTGCCGCTTGAACTCTTTAGCGTCGAGATACGCACAGCCGCCGACGATTTCCTGGTGACTTCCATCGAGATTCTCTCACCGGTCAACAAGCGGCGCGGGCACGACGCCCATATCGATTATCTGCGTAAACGCCGCGAGCTATTACGTTCGGCGGCACACCTCATCGAGATCGACCTCTTACGCGCGGGCGTCCGTCCGCCACTGGACCAGCCTGTGCCGCTGGCGCCCTATTACGTGATGTTGAGCCGCGCCACCCATCGTCCCCATGTCTCCGTCTGGCCGATCCCCTTGAACGCGCGCCTGCCGGTGATCCCCGTTCCCCTGCTCGAACCCGACCCTGATGTTTCGCTCGATTTGAGCGCCATCGTTGCTTCGGTCTATGAGCGGGGTGGCTACGATGCTCGGATCGACTACCGGCAGCCTGTTCCACCGCCGGCGCTGTCAGAAGATGAAGCGGCGTGGGTAGAAGAGTTGCTGGCGCCTGTGCGCAACGGATAATAACGGCTTTACGCAGAGCTTCGCCGCGCGGGCAACGCACTCCGGAGCACCAGCCGCATCACCTCCTCGCCGTCGATGACATCGCCCGTCTTTACAAAACCGATACTGGTGTAAAGCCGGGCCGCGACGACGTTCTGCGGGTGGACGGTCAGGAAGACATCGGTGCAGGTGGCGTATTTGCGCCGCACGCCTTGCAAAAAATCGACTAACGCCGCCCGTCCGTATCCTTTCCCCTGGTAGCGTTTGTCGATGAGAAACCCGCCAATCGAGCAATATTTGATCTCACCCGGGTAATAGATAAAGCTATAAAAACCCACCATCGCGCGGCCAGCGTAGATAGCGAAGGGGTCGTAGACCGCCCCATCGGGCTGGATGTAAGCTTTGGCCAGCGACACCGCCACCGACGGGGTGAAGTCACGCTGATCGGGGTGGATCTCCAGCGCAATCGCTTCGCGCCAGTTGGCCGCAGTGACAGGGCGGGTGGTGATCTTGACTGTACTCATAAATCGTCGGGTGTCAACCCGGTCCGTTTGGCAATGCGCACCAACATGCGTGGCCCGATCTCTTCCTGGTCATGAAAGGCGAAGACAAAATCAGGCCAGCCTTCCCGCGCTAGGGTTTTATGAGAGCCAGATGTACGTTTCATCTGCCAACCAATGCGCAACAAAGCCGCAAGTACACGGCGTGCCTTTGTTGACGGCCATTGACTCATGTCGCCTCGGCAAATGTAATGCTCATCCAGGTAGGCAGTTCTTCACCATGTTCGAGACGTTCGGCAACCACGCGCAGCGCAAGCGCCTTGACCCGGGCGATGGCCGCGCCTGATGTCTGACCGTAAGCCAGTGCTCCAGGCAATTCAACGACTTCAGCAATCCAACGTCCATCAACTTCCTGCTCATAATCGATAGTGAATTGAATGTCTTCCATGTTTTATCTCCCTGGCTAAACCTTTGAGGAACAGGTTCGCCTAGGTATGCGTCACGGTGGCGCTACACGTTAAACCGGAAGTGCATGACATCGCCATCTTGCACAACATATTCCTTGCCTTCGACCCGCATCGCACCGGCGGCTTTGGCGGCGGCTTCACCCCCGAAGTGAACGTAGACTTCGTAGGGAATCACTTCGGCGCGGATAAAGCCGCGTTCGAAGTCGGTGTGAATTTCGCCGGCAGCCTGGGGCGCTTTGGCTCCTTTGTGGACGGTCCAGGCGTGAACCTCTTTGGGCCCGGCGGTAAAAAAGCTGATCAGCCCCAGCGCCCGGTAACCCTTATGGATCACCTGTTCCAGCCCGCTCTCCTCAACGCCTAGCGAAGCAAGAAACTCGTGGCGCTCCTCATCGGTCAGGCCGGCCATCTCCTCTTCGAGCCGGGCGCAGAGTACGACGACTTCGGCGCCCTGTTCGGCGGCGATGGCGCGCACCGCTTGCACATATTCGTTCTCTGTGCCCAGGTCCGACTCGTTGACATTGGCGGCAAAGATGACCGGTTTGCCGGTGAGAAAACGCATCTCGCGGTTGAAGGACTGGAAGAGTTCGCTCTCTTTGTTTGGATAGGCGGCCACCGGTTTACCAGTTTCGAGCAGCGCCTTGAGCTTGTGGGCAAGCTCGACCGTGGGTTGCAATTTTTTCTCATGGTGCGCCTGGCGCTCGATGCGAGCCAGCCGGTTCTCCAATTGTTGCAGGTCGGCCAACATCAGCTCGGTGTTGATGACCTCGATATCATCGCGCGGGTCTGGGCGGGACGCCACATGCACGACGTTCTCGTCGTCAAAACAACGCACCACGTGGACGATGGCCGCGGTCTCGCGGATGTTGGCGAGAAACTGGTTGCCCAACCCCTCGCCCCGGCTGGCCCCTTTGACCAGCCCGGCGATATCGATAAATTCCACCGTGGTGTAGACCACCTTTTCCGGCTTGACGATTTCGGCCAGCTTATCAACGCGCGGGTCCGGCACCGGAACCACCGCCCGGTTTGGTTCGATGGTGCAGAACGGGTAGTTCGCAACCGCCGCGTTTTGTGTTTTTGTCAACGCGTTAAAGGTCGTACTCTTGCCCACATTGGGCAGTCCGACGATTCCGATCCCTAATGCCATATAATTCCTTCATTTGTAACTATCTCGACAACGTCAAATTGGCAAGAGCGGGGTGAACCGACCTCCGGGAGGTGACCCGAGCAGGTCTCGCCAAACCAACTTGTTTGCGGTCACCTCCCGGAGGTCTTGTCGAAATTTAACGTTGTCGAACTATGCACAAAGTAATGTTCATCCGCAGATTGCGCAGCTTTTCAACTATGCAAACTGCGCAATCTGCGGCTAAGTCTGAACAATAAGTGTACCACCGGGCTGGAAAATCGACGAAAGCGAGAGGCTCAAACTGAGGGTGGACAGGTGGTCCTCATGGCGATGACGCGCAGGCGTGGCCGGCCTACCAGCGGCGGCAGGCGTCCCACCCAGTTGCCCAACCGGTGGATGCGCGCCAGCGAAATGGGCAGACCAGGCCGCTCGACGCGGCGGAACCCCAGCCGCTCGTAATAGCCTTCCAGTTCGGCCAGACAGAAGAGATAGAGGTCGCCCGTGTGCCGGGCCAGCAAGGCGCGCACGATGGCGCTGCCGACCCCGGCGCCGCGGCGGTCGGCGGCGACGACGAGCGACGCCAGCTCTGGCGCGCCGTCGCGGTGGCGCTTGATCTGCCCGATGCCGATGACTCTGTGTCCTTCCTCGGCCACGAGAAAACAAGCGGGGTTGAGGTTGATACGGTTGAAGTCACCGGACCGCATCAGGTTGAGAATGGCCGGGCGGTCAGCCTCCGTAGCGGGGCGGATGTGGAATGGGGGGTGGGGAGTGGGAAGTGGGGAATGGTGGTTGGTCATTTATCGGACAGTCGCGGCGCGGAGAAGGTTTGGCTCGATACGTACATCGAGCACTTCGGCCAGGGTGAGAAAGCCATCGCGGATGGCAAGCGGACGGTCGAGGATGTCCTCTTTGAGTTTGAGAAAGAAGCTCAACTCGCTGGGGTGGTCAATGCCGGGCAGAGCGGCAAAGAGCGCCGTGCGCACGGTCCCCAACCCGGCGCTGGCCTGCGAGCCAACCATCACCCCTTTGCCGGCGGCCAGCGCCTGGGCCAGCATCTGGCGCGATTCGGTGTAGCCGGTGCGGGCGGTCTTGACGTTGAGGATGTCAAAGGTGTCAAAGGCCAGTTCGCGGTGCAGGTCGCGTACGGTGAAGCAACTGTCATCAGCAATGAGCGGCATGGCTCTTGCGGCGCGCAACGCCGCGCGTTCGCCCAGCAGCTCCACGGGTAGCGGCTCTTCGCAGTAGAGAAGGCCCAGGTCGCGTAGATGGGCCAGCTTCCAACCTGCTTCGCCGGGCGTCAGGCATTCGTTGGCGTCGGCGTAGAGGGTCATGGCGTCGCCAAACATCGCTTGCAGGTCGCGGATACGGGCCAGGTCTTCGTCCCATTCGCGCCCGACCTTGACTTTGAGCACGCGTACACCCTGCTCGTAGACCCGCTGCGCCTCGGCCAGGACACTCTCACGGTCGCCGATCCCCAAGATATAGCTGACCTTGACCCGCTCCGCCGTCACGCCCAGATGTTCGGCCAGCGAAATTCCTCTGGATTGGGCAAGGGCGTCGTGCAGCGCCATGTCGATTGCGCCTTTGGCGGCAAAATTGTACTTGACCTCCTGGAGCTTACTTTGCACGTGCGCCAGGGGGATGCCCACCACGCGCGGGGCCAGTTCGTGTTCGATGACGCTGGTGATGCTGTGGACCGTCTCGCCATAGATGGTGGGTCGCGGGGGTGCTTCGGCCACGCCGGTGGAGCCGTCGCTCAAGCGCACCTGCACCAGTACATGGCGTACTTCGGCCAGCGTGCTGGCCTTGCCCCAGCGCAATTCGCCGCGCATGGGCAGGCGGAAGATCGCAGCAGCGATGGCAGCAATATGGAGGCTTGTATCGGCAAGATTCATCATCGGATAGCAGACCGGCGAGTGGGTTCGCGGCCCAAACAGGGTTTTTCTCTAAATGAGCAGCCGCCAATCTTTCAACTGTTGAACGAGTCGCGCAACCACTTGGTCTGGTTCGTTCGTGCTGGTGTCGATCACCAGCGTGCGGTCAGCGGCCTGGGTTTGCAGCAGATCGATGGCGGCGTAGGGGTCATAGTTGCGCCGTTCCTCGATCACGATCCGCAGTTTGGCGCGCAACTCATCGGCGGTCACATCGCCCTGTTGCACGAGCGAGAGCAGCGCCGCCTGTTCTGCGTCCGAAAACAGCGCCTGAGCCGCGAGCGCCCCCAGCGCTGCAAGATCGGGCCACGCTTGTTGTGGCTCACCTTTCTCCGGCAGGGCCACCTGGTCAAATCGATCGTTGCGCTGGAGCAAACGCTCGACGCGCACACGGTCTGGGGCGTGGAGGGCGACAAAGTGCGCCCGCGGCAGGCTCGTGACCGCATGGCTAACCTCGTCGGCTCCCCGCAGGCCGTCAAAGAGCAGAAATGAGCCCATCTGCGCCGGAGCAATCTGAAGTTGCCCCAGTGCATGGCTCATCCCCCCAGGGTAGCGCTCGCGATAGCGCCGTGTGTAGGCGAAGCGCTGGCTGCGGTCGCTCACCGGTTCGATGGGGGCGCCCTCTGCAGCCTGCACCGCGGGGATGATGAGGCGGTCGGTCAGGTCGCGGCGATTGGGTAGCAGTGTATAGCCAGGTTGTTTTTGGGCCAGAGCGGCCAGTGTCGTGCTTTTTCCCACGCCGGTGAGGCCCACGATAATGGCGGAGGGCAAATCAGCAAGCGAGCGCCAACCGGCCGGCGCCGATGGGCCGGCTCCAATGCCAGGCGCAATCATTGTCAATGAAACTGTTGGTCCGGTCATAGTTGCTATTATAGTGCGATTGC
>QEUW01000634.1 GCA_003577005.1 Chloroflexota bacterium
GGCATTGGTGTTGTCAAAGCGTTTGCTCGCGAGCCGCACGAATTCGACAAATTTGACCGCGACAACGACAAGTGGTTTACCATGCGGTATAAGGCGATCCACATGTGGGCGGACTACTGGCCGTTTTTTACCTTTGTGCTGGCACTCTGTATCCTGCTGTTGCTCTGGTTTGGCGGCCCGCAGGCAATTGCGGGTGAAATCACCGTCGGTTCACTTTTTGCCCTGATCTCGTATGTACTCATGCTCAATGCGCCGGTGCTGCACATGGGGTTTGTCGTCAACTTGGCGGCGACGGCGGGGGCCAGCGCCAGCCGCGTCTTTGAGATCATCGACACCCCCAACGAGATCGTCGAAGCGTCCGATGCAATGGAACTGGTTGACCCACGCGGAGAAGTGCGCTTCGAGCATGTAAGCTTTACCTACGGCCAGGGGCGCAGCATCTTGCATGAGGTCAACTTTGTCGCCCGGCCCGGCCAGGTGGTGGCGCTCATTGGCCCGACCGGTTCGGGCAAATCGACTATCACCAATCTGATCCCCCGCTTCTACGACCCGACGGCAGGCCGTGTGTTGGTCGATAGTATGGACATCCGCCAGCTCCGGCTCAAGAGCTTGCGCAGCCACATTGGGATCGTGCTGCAGGAGCCCTTTCTCTTCAACGGCACCATCGCCGAGAACATCGCCTATGGCCGGCCTGACGCCCCTCAGGAGCGAATCGTAGCGGCGGCCAGAGCAGCCAGGGCGCACGACTTTATCGAGTCCTTCCCCGAGGGCTACCAGACCAAAGTGGGCGAGCGCGGCGTGACCTTGAGCGGCGGCCAGAAACAGCGCATCGCCATCGCCCGTGCGCTGCTCTACAACCCGCGCATCCTGATCCTCGACGACTCCACCAGCAGCGTGGACACCGAGACCGAGCATATTATCCAGCAGGCGCTGGCGGTGCTCATGGAGGGGCGCACCACCTTTGTGATCGCACAGCGGCTCTTGACGCTCAAGAACGCCGACCAGATCCTGGTGCTCGACCATGGCCGCATCATCGAGCGGGGCACGCACGAGGAACTGCTGGCGCTGGGCGGCCACTACCGCACCATCTATGACCTGCAACTGCGCGACCAGGAGGAATTCCTGGCGTTGCAAAATGGTAATGGCGTGATGTGTGATGCGTAATGCGTAATGCGTGATGCGTGATGCGTAGAGGGGGGAACGATGAAGTTTGCGGAATGGGAGAAGACAGTGCCGCAGTCAATTCGGGATGACGCGCTCTGGCGGATGAAGGTGTACCAGATGGCGCTTTTTGTTGCTGACATTGCATGGGAAGATGTCTCAAAGTTGCTGGGTGACAAACGCACGCTTGAACTATCGGACCAGCTTTACCGAGCGATTGGGTCGATCAGCGCCAACATTGCTGAAGGGTATAGTCGAAGCTCTGGAAAGGATCACGCGCGATTCTATGAATATGCGCTTGGTTCCGCGCGTGAATCGCGTGACTGGTACTTCAAAGCACGTCATATTCTCCCCCAACCTGTGATTGATCATCGCATCGATTACCTGTCACAGATCATCCGCTATCTGTTGACGGCTCTGCCTGACCAGCGAACCGTTTATTTGCGCGACGAACAAGAACTCTATCACCTTACGACAACGTCTGTTTCAGAGGGTGAGGGAGAATAATCACTACCGCCTCCGTCTCCAAGAATCACGAATCACGCATTACGCATTCCGTATTACGAATCACGAATCACGAATCGAGACACCCATGACCACCCACAATCCCTCAACCCAATCACCCTCCCGCATCGGCCTCTCCTGGCTCTTTGGCACGCGGCTCACCATGGAAGAGCAGGAGCGGCGCGCGCGCGAAGAGCGGATTCGCGACCTGCTCCCCACTGAAGACGCCGACGCCATCAGCAAGGCGTACGACACACGGCTCCTGGGTCGCCTGTTCAGCTATATGCGCCCCTATCGTTGGCAGACGATCCTGGCCGTAGTCGCCATGACCATCTCCTCGATCATGAGCGTAGCTGGTCCCTACCTCATTGGCCGCGCCGTGGATGATGGCATCCGCGCCGGGTCGCTTGCACAATTACGGTTTTGGACAGTAGCCCTGCTCGTTGCCGTCGCGATTGAGTGGTACACCAGCCGCGTGCGGATTTCGCTGATGGCTTTTGTCGGCACCAAAGTGGTAGCCGACTTGCGCAGCGAGTTCTTTCGCCATCTTCATGCCCTGTCGCTCAACTTTCACAACAACTACAGTGTGGGCCGCCTCATGAGCCGGCTCATCGGCGACATTGGCGTGATGCAGGATTTTATCACCTGGTCGATCACCGGCACCGCCCGCTCGATCTTTGTGTTGGGCGGCATCGTGGTGGCGATGCTGGCGTTGAGCTGGCAACTGGCGCTGGTTTCGTTTCTGGTTATGCCGCTCATGGTGCTGTTGACCAACGCCTGGCGCAAACAGGTGCGCAACGCCTATCGCGCCGCCCGCACACGGCTGTCGCTGATCAACGGCTATCTCAACGAATCGATCTCGGGTATCCGCGTCACGCAGAGCTTTGTGCGTGAAAAAGCCAACATGCAACGCTTTGTCGACCTGAACAACTCCTATTTCGAGGCCAATATCGACGCCGTGCGGCTGGCCGCCATCTTCTTCCCAGGCGTGGACTTTATCGGCTCGCTGGCGGCGGCGCTAGTTGTCGGCGTCGGCGGGTGGATGCTCTTCCAGGGCATGGGCGGGCTGACCGCCGGTGTCCTGGTCGCCTTTCTGCTCTATGTGGAGCGTTTTTTCGAGCCAATCCGTGAAATTGCGCAACGCTACAACACCTATCAGGCTACCATGGCCGGTTGCGAACGCATCTTTCAACTGATGGATGTCCAGCCGGAGGTGAAGGATGCACCCGACGCCAAAATGTTACCGCCGATTCAGGGATATGTTGATTTTGAGAACGTAGAATTCCGCTACAAGGATGATGTCCCCGTCTTGCGTGGGGTGGACCTCCATGCGCGGCCGGGCGAGCGGGTGGCGCTGGTGGGCGAGACGGGTGCGGGCAAGAGCACGGTCATCCGTTTGATCACCCGCTTCTTTGATGTGACCATCGGTGCAGTGAAGATCGACGGCCATGACATCCGCACGGTAACCCAGGCCAGCCTGCGCTCACAGCTGGGGATCGTGTTGCAAGACACCTTTCTCTTCAACGGCACGATTGCCGACAACATCCGTTACGGCCGGCTCGATGCGACCGATGCCGAGATTCAGGCCGCGGCCGCGGCCGTAGGCGCACACGAGTTTATCAGCAACCTCAAAGATGGCTACCAGACCGACGTGGGCGAGAACGGCGTCAACCTGAGCGTGGGCCAGCGCCAGCTTGTCTCCTTTGCCCGTGCGCTGCTGGCCGACCCGCGCATCCTCATTCTAGACGAGGCCACCAGCAGTGTGGACACGACGACCGAGAAGCTGATCCAACAGGGGCTGGACCGCCTCATGCAGGGGCGCACCGCTTTTGTCATCGCCCACCGGTTGAGCACGGTCATCAACTCGGACAAGATCGTGGTCATGGACAAGGGTCAGATTGTCGAAATGGGGACGCACCAGGAGCTGCTTGCGCAACGTGGCCGCTATTACAACCTGTATACCATGCAGTGGGCCCAGCAAGAGGCGGGCGGATAACAGAAACGGTAGGCTTTGTCGCGACAAAACCTACCGTTCCGCAAATCCTGTATTCCGCATCCCTGACCGGCTCAGCGTGCAACCGGCGCGTGGGGCAGCCCCATCAGCTTGTGGCCTACATCCGCCAGGAAGTGCTGTAGGTCTGTCAGCAGATGTTGGAACGAACCCGGCGTCTTCTTGCGTATTGCCCGGCATCTACGCTCGTGTTCGGCTTCCTCCAGCAACTGTTGATAATATAATTGAACGTCTAAAGCACTGAGGGTGGGATTGTACATCATGGTGCGCCTCCTCAAATGAGGAACCACGGTTTTGGGCAGCATCTCCTAATCCTACAACCGCACTTTCTATACCGACCTCCAGGAGGTGGCCGGCGAGCTTCGGATTATTCAGAGGCTTCTGCGGTCACGGGTGCCCATTGGTATCGTAGAAGTGGCAAGGGAAGACCCTGTGGTGCCCCTGGAGTGGGAAACTCGTCGCCCAGATAGGGGTTCCCTTGCCAGCCTCAAGCCACTGGG
>QEUW01000635.1 GCA_003577005.1 Chloroflexota bacterium
GCGCCCAGTATGACGATGTGGATGCGTTTTATTCCATCATCACACATCTGGCTCTGGATGGTTACTTCGATGACCGCGGCTGTTCGCCGGAATTTCTCAGCCTGCTCGACTTGGTCATCGAACAAATGGGACAAGCCAAGACACCGGTAGGCGACACCTTGCATTTTCTGCAAGGCAAGCGCGGCAATGCCTACTTCCATCGCGGTGATTTTGCGACCGCATTTGATGCCTATCAGGCGGCACTGACGCTGGCACCCAATCCGACACGGCGGGCAATGCTCCTGGGCTCGCTTGGCGCCGTTTGCTCGGAGTGGGGGCGCACCGATGAGGCGACTCGCTATTTCGAGCAGGGATACGAATTGGCCAGCGCCGGACCCGATGAAGTTGCTCTGGATCATGTATTGATCCAGCAGAGCTATGCCGCGCAGCGGCGTGGCGACTATGAGACCGCACGGCGTGCCGCCAGCGAAGCAGTCGAACTCAGTCGCCAGGGCGACAATGCCCAGCGTCAGGGCTACGCTCAACTCAATCTGGCGGCCGCCGAGTTCAACGCGGCGGTGCAGAAGGTTGTGATCACACTAGAGGCAGTGCTCGAACTGGCGCAACAAAGTAATGACCGCAACCTCCTGGCCTATGCGCACCAAACCCTGGGCTATGCCTATCAGGCGTACGAGAAGTATGAAGAGGCTCGCACTCATTTTGAAAAGGCCCGCCAGCTCTTTCAGGAATTGGAATACTGGCCGGAGGCGACCCAACTCACGAACCTGTTGCAGCGGTTCGGCTATCTACCGCAAGAATGATCCTGGTCGTTTCTGCAATCGCAAACCGGTGGACGTATCGAGCAAAAGGAGAATTGCGCTGATGAATACCAGATACGTTGTCAGTACGGTGCTTGTGTCGTGCCTGATCATCATTGGCTGTGCCGCCCCGGCGGCGCCCGCCGGTGACGCCGGAATGGACTCCACGGCTGCGGTCACGTCCCCCCTTTCCATCGCGAGCAATGCTACAGTCATTTTGGTTATCGATGACTTTGCTTACATTGAACTTGCTGATCTGAAAGACTATGACCTGAACGTGCCCACAGACACCTCCGAAAACTGTGTCGTAACCCCAGATGGGCAGTTGGATTCGGCCAAGAGAGGCGTCGCCATTTCATCCAATGTGGTCCACAATATCCCCCACGGCGAAATGGTCTATGAGCGGCTCGATAGCTTGCTGAGGTCCTACTACGGTGATCCATCACAGGTCAGCGATGGAACCACCCTATTCGGCCTGTCTTGGATGAAACAGATCCATATCTGGAACGACACCTTTATCCTCGTCGCCGTCGATACAGTCGGCTACACAACCTCTCTGGTCACCTCAAGGATCGAACAGTCGATCAATGTATGGGAAAACCCGGCTGAGTACGGCGTTCAAAATTTTGTGCTCAACATGAGTTTTGCCGTCATTCCCTGCGACTTGAGCCTGGGCAAGAATCCAGACGAGTTGCTGGCCGAATATGAAAGCCAGATTGGCGACGACCCAGAGTTGGAACAGCTGCGAGACACATTAAGCGCTCTTGCCGACGAGGGCATCACGGAGGCAGAATTGGAAGAGCTGATATTCGAACCAACCTTCCGACAGCTCCGGCTGTCATTGGTGTACGGAATGGGGCCCGCGGTAGATCAAACTTATTACCAAACCATTATTGCCGGGAACGACCAGGACGGCAATCCCGATCCGCTGGCTAACCTACTAACGCAACTCAGCAAGGAGTCTGAGAGCCGGCACGTCATCAGCGTGGCCGCGGCGGGCAATTATGAGTGGAACGTGCCGTTCCCCTTTGCCCCTGCGATCTGGCCGGGTGTGATCAGCGTCAGCGCCGGTGATGACGGGGCCGACCCGCCCTTAGCCTGGTACTCGAACTATGGGGAAGTGAGAATGTCGGGTGCCTACACCCTCTCCACCGGCCCGACGGTTGAAGGGACATCGTTTGCCGCACCCGAATTGAGCTACTGGGCCGCTGAATATTTGACAGCGGCTGGTACATCTAGCTGTTTGGGACCAGACGGGACGACATATCACCCCGCCCTCAACTATACCGATACACCCGATGGGCTCTGGGACAACCTTTCTTTGGTAGAGGCGGACAATTTCATTTGCCCAAACTTTATTCCATGAATCTCGTGGATTACGCCAGGGGCTCGGCCCGCTTGATACTGGTGTATCCGGAGGGAGAAGCTGCGTGTGAACGCCGAACAACGACGCCATTTGGAGCAACTGCGCTTGACCCACGAGCGTCACCTGCGAGTGTTAGAACTCCAGGCAGCCAAATTTCAGTTAAACGTGCCCGCCTATATTGTGTTGGAAATCGAGGATATTCGGAACAAGCTCGCCGAAATTGACACCCAGCTCGGAGCCTCCACACCGGAGGGAGCGTTCGCAACAGCCATCAAGATCGTGCTTTTGGCCAGTAACCCTGCCGGCACACCGCCCCTGGCGCTCGATGAAGAAATCCGCGCAATTAGTGCAAAGATTCGTAGCGCAGAATACCGCACCCTGCTCAGCCTGGTGCCCTGCCTGGCGGCCCGGCCAGACGATCTGTTACAGGCGTTGAACCAGCATCGGCCCCAGATCGTTCACTTCAGCGGTCACGGAAGTGCGGCAGGGGAGATCATACTGATGGACGACAACCGCCAGCCGCGACCGGTATCAGCCACGGCTCTGCGTGCGCTCTTTACCACCCTGCGCGATCAGATTCGTGTGGTTGTGCTTAACGCCTGTTATTCTGAAATACAAGCCCAGGCCATTGCAGAAATAATTGACTGCGTGATTGGTATCAGCGGCCCACTAGCTGACCAGGCGAGCGTTACCTGGTCAGCCGCTTTCTACCGCGCGCTTGCTTTTGGTCGCTCTGTGCAGGAGGCGTTTGACCAGGGCCGTGTTGCAGTGCTGCTTGAAGGCAACCACGAGACAGACAGCTTCAACTTGCTGGCTCGCGCTGGGGTCGATCCGGCATCGATTTTCCTGATACGTGCGAGTGATTCGGCGCGATAAGCTTAAAGGCTATACAACACCTCCAACAGCCGGTCCGTCTGTTCGGGCCGGCCAACCGAGATGCGGATGCAGTTCTGCAAACCCGGTTTGTTGTAATGGCGCACCAGGACGCC
>QEUW01000080.1 GCA_003577005.1 Chloroflexota bacterium
AAACTGCTTGTCTTTGACCCTGTACAGGAGGCAATTGTGCAATGGATCGACTAAATTGCTACCGCCAAATTGTAAAAGATCTGATCACCCGGTATGCCCGGTTAAAGCCAGCCTATGGCGACATCGAGATCAAAGTGCTCTTTGATGAGATGCACGACCAGTACCAACTGCTCTACGTCGGTTGGGACGGCTACCAGCGCATCCACAACGTGATTTTGCATCTCGAACTGCGTGGCGACGGCGATGAGTGCAAGGTTTGGATCCAGTACGATGGCATCGAAGACGGCGTCGCCGCAGAGTTGGTCGCAGCCGGCATCCCGCGCGATCACATCGTGCTTGGTTTTCAACCTGAAAATGTTCGACCGTACACTGAGTACGCCGTTGCCTGAACCATTTACGGCGCAGAGGCGTGCGGTCAGACCAGATAAAACGCCGTCTGCCGGCCAGCCAGCGGGCGGCAGCCCTGTTCGGTAAAGACCACATCTTCTTCCATCGATAGCTGCACCTCTTCACCGCCCCATTCAGGCACGGGTCCCTGCACCGAAAGCTCCATCGTAAAGCAACTGTTGTAGATCACCTGCACATCCCCGCGACCGGGGTTGTTCTCCTGCTCCCAGGGCAGGCCGATGAGTGGGCCGGGCTCGTGGAGAAAGAGGCCGGTCGAGTGCGAATAGACGCGCGGCTTGGGGATGCCCTCGTTGCGCGCACGGCTCAGGATCTTGTGGAGCAGCTCGTTGCCGGTCAGCCCCACCTCGAACTCAGCCATGTAAATGTCCTGGAGCCGGTTGCCTTCGGCCAGCAGCCGGCGCAAGCCTTCGGGGGCGTCGGTCTCACCCGGCTGTAACACATAGGCCAGTTGTTGGTGATCCGAGTTGAAACCCAGATATTTGAATCCCACATCACAGTGGATCAGGTCACCGGGGCGGATCACTCGGTCGTCCGCCCCGAATTGCTTCTGGCTGGCCTGCGAGCGGATCAGCCGGAAATAGGGCTTGAAGGCCATGGTAAAGCCTAACTCGGCGCAGCGTTGCCAGTAGGCCCACGGCAGGTCGTCGATGCTTGTCTGGCCGGGGATGATGGTTCGGCGGCTGTAGCATTCGGCGATGACATGATGCGCCACATGGCAGACATGTTCGTACATCTGGATGTCATCTTCCGTCAAGCTCGTCAGCCAGTGGATGGCCGCCGGCTCGGCCGAGACCAGCCGCTCGACATAGCGGGCGGGCAGGCGTTCGGCCAACTGGCGGTGGAGGTTGTAGGTCAACCCGCCCGCCGCCCACTGGATCGAACCGATGTTGATGCCGATGCGCTGCGGGTCGCGCTCCTCGATCAGACGCAGGAGTTGTGGCCACTGTTTGGATTCGAGTTGGCCGCTATAGGGGCGCTGGTAGAGATCATGCGTATTGGTGCCGGAGATGTTGTACCCTTCGACGCTGCCGTCGGCATTTGCAACAAAGACGAGCATTTGCAGAATCGGGCACCAGGTGTCCATCGGGATCATTGTGGTGAAGACCGGGTCGAGGTTGTCTTCCTGGCAGAGGATAAGCCACATATCGAGATCGGCTGCGCGCATGGCGCCGGGCAGCACCTCGGCCAGCCGCCGCTTGAGCAGCCGGTGGATCACCTCTGCCCGCTGGCGCATGGGAAGGATGTGGGGAAAGGAGGCATGGCTAGACACTGTGCCGTTCGTCATCATCGGGCGTCGCTCCAGATTTTAATTTGGGTTTGGCCGGGTGTTACCGGTGAAGGTCAGACTATGATAGTATACCGGAAACGCTGGTGCGATGCACCTTTCAGGTGCGTTGCACTCGTAGAGTGCGATGCACCAAACCCTTTCAAACAGCTTCTAAACCCATAGAGCCAGAACAGGTCAACCAAATGGACAACCAACTGGAGCATTTGATTCAGCAGACGCAAGTCACTCTCTATCTCTTTCAAGACGATGGCGCCATTCCCAACAACCCCACCTTGCCTTTCCTGGTCTACCCGGGCGCGTTGCAGATAACCGGCGACGACCCGGCAGTGGTGGCCGAGCATGTCTTTACTGCCAACGGATGGGGCGGTCTATGGCGCAACGGCATCTATTCCTTTCACCACTATCACAGCACGGCGCACGAGGTGCTGGCCATCTGCCGAGGCGAGGCGCGGGTGCAATTTGGCGGCGAGCAAGGGGTGGTTTTGGAGGTGCGCCCAAGGGATGTCGTGGTCATCCCGGCGGGGGTGGGGCATAAGAACCTGGGTTCGAGCGACGATCTGCTGGTGGTAGGCGCTTACCCGCCCGGCCAACAGTGGGACCTCTGTTCTGGCAGGCCCGAAGAACGGCCTGGTGTGCTCGAGAATATCGCCCGCGTGCCGCTGCCGCTGACTGACCCGGTCTTTGGCCAGGAGGGACCACTGCTGGAGCATTGGGGCGTTCAATAGTATCGCAAACAGATCAGGGGTCTTTGCCTCTGCTGAAATGATTCGCATCCGTCCCCGTACGACAGTATCGGGTACCGGTCATCATCCTTTGCTGCCAGATAGTACAATCCCCTGGATAAAGAGACGCTGGGTGAAGAAATAGACGAGCAGAACCGGCAATAACGACATCGTGGACGCCGCCATCAAGTGGCTCATCTCGATGCGATAGGCATTGCGAAAGCCGGCCAGGCCCAGCGAAATCGTGTACTTGCTCTGGTCGGTCAGATAGATCAAGGGCAAGATCAAGTCATTCCAGTGATTGACAAATGAAAAGATGGCAACGGTCGCCAGCGCCGGTTTGGCCAGCGGCATCACAATCTGTGCATAGATGCGCAGTGTGCTGGCGCCGTCGATGCGTGCGGCGTCTTCCAAGTCTGTCGACACGCCCATGAAATATTGGCGCAGCAAAAACGTGTAGAATGGAACGGCGAAGAACCCCGGTACGATCAGCGGCAGAAAGGTGTTCGTCCAACCCAGCACGCGAAAGAGGATAAAGGTCGGCGCCAGGGTTACCCAGAAGGGCACCATCATCGTGCTGAGCATGATGAGGAAGAAGATGCGCCGGCCAGGGAAGCGCAGGCGGGCAAAGGAAAAAGCGGCCAGCGAGCTGCCCAGGATGTTGCCGATGATGTTCATGCCCGTGATAAAGACCGTATTGATAGTGTAGGTCATAAAGGGCGCCGAATTCCAGGCCCTGGCATAGTTGGACCATTGGATCGGTTCTGGGATCCATTGGGGTGGAAAGAGGTAGACCTGTTCGCTCGGCTTGAGGCTGGTTGAAAGCATCCACAGCAGGGGCAGCATAAACAGAAGCCCGCCGCCGATCAACGCCGCATAGGTAAGGGCCTGCCAGCGTAAGCGACGCAGATTGATCCGCCGCTGAGTGTGGTTAACGGCGCGCTCTGTCATATTTCGTTTGAGCGCCTCCGGTCTGATTTTTGCGTCCTGCATACGTCTGCTATTCCCTTTCACCCGCGTAGAAAACCCAGAACTGCGAGGAGCGGATGACTGCCAGGGACAAGACCAGGACGATCACAAACAGCACCCAGGCCAGCGCGCTGGCGTAACCCATCCGGGCGTAACCGAAGGCATTGTTGTAGATGTGTAACACATAGAAATATGTAGCGTAGTTGGGGCCGCCTTTGGTAATAATCCAGGCATTCGTAAAGGTCTGGAAGACGGCAATAACCCCCACCACCAGATTGAACAAGATCGTCGGCGTAAGCATGGGAATGGTCACGTGCCAGAACTGGCGCATCACGTTGGCGCCATCGAGTTTGGCTGCCTCGTATAGTTCCTCGGGGATCCCCTGTAGTGAGGCCAAGTAGATGATCATCAAGCCGCCCGCGCCCCACAGGCTGATAAAAGCAAAGGCCGGCACAGCCCAGACCGGCGTGAGCAACCAGGCGGGCCCCTCGATGCCGAACAGGCTCAACAGCCAGTTGAGCAGACCAAACTGGCTGTTGAAAATCCAGGACCAGAGGAGCGCTACGGCCACGCCGGAGGTTACCGCCGGTAGGTAGTAGATCGTGCGGAAGAGGCCGATGCCGTACACTTTTTGGTTGAGCAGCAGCGCCATGCCCAGCGCGACCACAATTCCCGGCGGCAGCGCCAATAGGGCATAGATGGCCGTGACTTTCAGAGACTGCCAAAAGAGCTTGTCTTTGACAAACATGGTCACATAATTCTCTACCCCCACAAATCGCATATCCAAACCCACCTGCCAATCTGTGAGGGAGAGAGAAAGCGAGGCCAGGATAGGCCCTATCGTAAAGAGGATGAACCCCAACAACCAGGGCAGAAGAAAGATATAACCCTCAAGCGCTTCGCGCCGTAGCAATCCTGACCGCCTTACCATCCTGGCAACTCCTTTCGGCCTGTCGCCTGGGGGGAGGCCGGTCTCTCCCCAGGCGTTCGCAACCACGCTTCAAAAATCAGCTCAAAATCTCTGTGTGCTGTGCCTGTGCCGCTCGAAAGCTTTTCAGAGCCACAGTCGATTTTGCGATCGTTCTTCAGTCTAGATACTTGTCCAGGATCGCCTGGATTTCCTGCTGAATCTGAGGCAACATCTCTTCGGCTCGGGCTTCGCCGGTGACGAGAATCGGGCCGATCAGGTTGGGATATTGATCCTCCATTTCTTTCTCAGCCGGCGTTACCGGCACAGAACGGCCACGCTCCAGCGCGTCGATCCACTTGGCGGCGTGCTCAGGCTCGCCACTGCCGGAATTGAGCACATGTTCCAGCCAGGCGTTGACGACCGATTTTCGCCCGGGCAAAGCCCAGTTGTCCTCCACAATAAAGACTTGCTGCATTTCGGGGCGGGAAAGGAAGCGAATCAAATTCCAGGCCGCATCTGGATCAGCGGCGTCGCGACCCAGCGCATAACCGGCGCCATAGTTGATGGAGAGATTCTGCCCTTCTTCGGCGGGATTGTCGGGCAGGGAAACGACATCCCAACTGTTGCCCTCGCCCAGCCGATCGCGCACGGCGGTGATCTCCCAGACGCCCGCCACGGTCATAGCAAGCTGGCTGCTGGTAAAGAGATCCACCCCCTCAGGCAGATCCTCGGTGCGGGGGATCACGCGTTCTTTGAACTTCAGATCCTGCAGCATGTTCAAAGCCTGCGCATTTTCGGGGTGATCGATGATGCAGCGGTTGTTCTCGGTGTCGACGATACCTGCCGGCAGCCACAACCAGGCAAAGCCAGACGCCGTCAGCATCCAGGCCGGGTCGAACCCCCAGCGGGTAACCTGGTCACCCTCTTTCTTCGTCAGTTGGCGGATCACATCGGGGAACTCATCGTAGTATCCCCACGGCGCATCTGGATAGGGAACACCCGCTTCTTCAAACGCTTCTGGACGAAACTTCAAGGTGATCGAGGAAATATTTTCGGGGATGATGTACCAATCATTCTTGTATTGCAACTGTGGCACCTGAATCGGCCAGAAATCGTCCAACAGGGCATCACGCTCCGGGTCGGCGTCCAAATAGGGGGTCAGCGGCTTGATCCAATTCAGACGGGCGCGCGAAGCAGTCTTTTGGGTCCGGCTGTAAAAAACGCCAGGCAGGGTGCCACCGGCAGCCCACGTCGTCAATGACTGTTCCCAATCGGAGGTGACGTGGGTGTACTCTACCTCAATGTTTGGAAAGGCTTCTTTGAACTGGGGCAAGATGCTTCGGTAGCGTTCCTCACGCCACCCGACATCGTTCGTCATGAAGCGGACTGTCGTGCTGGCTTGACCGGGGCTGCTCTGGCCAGACTGTTCTCCCGTACCGGTCGCAGGGGCGCATGCGGCCAAGGTCACACCGGCGACGGCAACAGTGGCGAACTGGAGAAATTGACGGCGTGACAACCGACTCTTTGTGTCCATCCTTTTTCCTCTCCTGGTTTCTGTGCAAGACAAGATAGCGTGACAAAACGAATACGCCGCCTGGTCGCCCGGTCACTCGTGCAAAAACCAAGCGCAAAGTTTCTCTACAGTTGTTTGGCAAACCAGCGCAGTGTGTTCTGCCACATCTGCGGCGTGAACTGGTGGGTCGTATCCGGCTGGAGATAGACCTCCAATCGCTCCGGGCGCCGAGCGTAGGCAGGTTGCAGCGCCGCAACAAAACGTTGGGCGCCGTCGGGCGGAACTTGCTGGTCCAGCGCGCCACACTGAAAGCTGATGGCCGGGCAATGTTGGTAACTTTCCAAATGGGTCAATGGATTACGCCGGTCATAGCAAGCCTGCGCTTCAGCGCCTGGGGCGCCGGGTGGCTCAAACGAGCCAGGACGCAACCAGTCAGCAGTGGCAATACAGGCGGTCACGGCAACAATGCGGCAGTCTACCCCCGCGGCCGCCACGCTAATGTCGCCGCCCATCGAGATGCCACCCATGCCCACCTGCGGCGTGACGCCCAGCGTTTGCATGGCCCAGTCGATCACAGTCGGCGCCTCCTCGGCTGTATGGGCCAGAATGGGCCAGAAATAGCGGCGAATGTTGCCGCGCACTCGTTCACGCAGCGTTTCGAGCGGCTCGATCCGTCGCTCACCATGCTGGTACGGGTCAAAGCTCAGCCCGACAAATCCAGCCGCAGCAAGGTCGTGCAGATGGCTCTCGACCCCTTCCTTGGCGCCGCTAAAGCCGGGAAGCCAGATGACGAGCTTGCGCGTCGCAGCGCTTTCCGGCTCTACCCAGATCAGCGGAATTCCAGCGACAACGCTCTTGTTGACTTGGAGCACCCTTTGTCCCTCGCACTTCTACTTGACACTGGGGGAGCAAGCGAGACTTGCAGCGAGCGTCTCACCACTGCGGCACACCGCCGAGCAGCAGTTTTTGTTCTGCCGTGCCGTGTTCACGCAAGCGAGAGGCCAGCGGTCCTGTAAACGGCTCACGCGACTTCATCCACGCATTCTGATAGCACATCAGGCAGACACGACGTCGCGCCTCCGACTTGTTTGCTGCCCCACGATGATAGAGCCAGCCATTGAACAGGATCGCCTGTCCAGGCTTGGCGAGAATGAACTGCTCATCTGGGAAACGGGGATACCCTTCCGGGGGTTTGAAGGGAGCCCGGTGGCTACCGGGCACCACGACAATCGGGCCGTTCTCCATGGTCAACTCATCGAGATAATAGCCGCAGTTGATCTGACCGGGGATGCTGCCAAAGGGGGTGCCGTCGGGGTCCACCGGCCAGGGGCCGTCGCGATGCCAGCTCTGATCAGGCGCCCCGGGCTCGGTGACGCGCGCGGTGGCGCTGTGCAGTTGCACACAATTTCCCAAAGTGGCCTTCATGCGCGCAAGCACAGGCGGGTTGTCCAACAAGAAGGTAAAACGCTCGTCCTCCTCGAGCAGTTGGTGGGAAAATTGCGTTTTGGTGCGCGCAAACGTTTCATCTAGCGCACTGCGCAATGTCTCAACCTGCTCATTCGTCAGAGCATTCTCGATAACAAGATATCCCCACTTGAGGAAAAATTTCACCTCGCGCTCAAGCTCTGGCGTCAAGTCGGGATTGAGACGAGTAGGCACAATCGAAACGTCGTACCGCATAAAAAATCCTTTCGTTGGGTGATTACAGCATCAATGCTTTGCTCTGTTCGCCACGAACGGGTTAGTGAGATAGAAATCGCCTGTGATAGCGCAGCCACCGTTCTGGCTCTTGCCGCCTTACAACCAGAGTCTATGTTTATGGTCTATGTGGTGCGTGTGTAAGGGTTCGATCGCGTGATTCATGTTGCGCAAGCGTCATTGAGCGACCCCGTTGGTCAAAGACGAGCGCGCTAGCCGGTTGGCTTTCCAGATCTTCTCTGACCGCTTCGAGATGGTCACGCATCATTTCGCGCGCCGTGGTCGAATCTCCCTGTTCAACTGCTGCAAAGATCTGGACATGCCCGCGCATTGCTCGTTCGGCCCCGGTCAGACCAAGCGTAAGCTTGCGGCTGGCGCGCATCAAGCCCGTCACCGCCTGAAAGATCAGTTCGAGCAGGGGGTTTGCGGCTGCACGAGCTAGCGTGTAGTGGAATTCCATATCCGCGTCAACCAGGTCTTCCAGGGTGGCGTCCGGATTCTCCATCGCCAGCATACTCTGGCGCAGGGTGTAGAGCTGTGCAGGCGTCCGGTTGAGCGCAGCCAAACTGGCAATTTCAGTCTCCAGGATGACGCGCATCTGCCAGAGATGCCAAAACGTCACTGAGCGCCGCCGCAGTAAGAGCGAAAAGGCTTGTGCCACCGTCTCTTCGCTGGCCGGCTCGCGGACAACAACCCCGCGGCCGCGCTGGACCTCAACCAGCCCTTTGGCGATCAAGACCTTGGTTGCCTCGCGCACCACCGTACGGCTCACGCCAAACTCTTCGGCTAGTTGGGGTTCTGGCGGCAGAAACGTTCCTGGCAACAACTCGCCATCGATGATGCGCTCACTGAGCACATCCGCCACCTGTTCGCTTAGCCCGATGGTGGGCTGGGCTATTGAACCGCTTTGGTCCCCGCTCATCGTTACGTTGCCGGATATGGAAAGGATGTAGTCTGATGGGTACAAAGAGACATAATATGAATCAGGTTAGACATATGATGTCAAACTGCGAGAGATTATAGGCCAGACCTCTAACCTTGTCAAATAGATGTAAATGTATAATCGAAAAATCCGAGCTATGCCTGTAAACCACGGTTGAACCCAAACGGGGTTTCGGCTACAATAGACGGAACCCTGTTTGCAAGATCAACCTGTTTATGTCAAAGCCACAAAGGAAGAAACCGTATGAGTATCTTGAGCGCAGCCGATCGCGCCTTTTGGGAAGAAAACGGCTATGTCATCGTGCCTGACGCAGCTCCCAAGGAAAATCTGGACGCCGTGGTCGACGCCGTCTGGGAGTTTCTGGGCATGGACCGCACCAACCCGGATGATTGGTACGGGTTGCCGGGCTGGCACCAGCGCACCGGCATGGTCGAGCTCTATCACCACCAGGCGCTGTGGAACAACCGCCAGCACCCGCGCATCCACCAGATCTTTAGCGAGATCTTTGGCGATGAAAAGCTGTGGGTCAGCCTCGACCGCGCCAACATGAACCCGCCGGCCCGCCCCGATTGGGATTACCAGGGCTTTATCCACTGGGATTTTGACCCCACTACCTGGCCCATCGGGCTGCGGGTGCAGGGTGTGCTCTGTCTCACCGACACCGATGAGGCGCAGGGGGGCTTTCAGTGCGTCCCTGGCTCGCACCGCCAGGTTCCCGAGATCCTCGCCCGCCAGCCCGCCGGTGTCGAACTGCGCCGCCCCGACCTTACCGGATTGACGGTCAAGCCGATTGCTGGCAAGGCGGGCGATCTGATCATCTGGCACACCGGCCTGCTCCACGGCAACGGGCGCAACAAGACCGACCGCCCCCGCCTGGCCCAATACATCACCATGTTCCCGGCCAAAGAGGACGACGAAGAGCTCCGCCAGCACCGCATCGACTCGTGGCGGCGGTGCAGCACCCCCGGTCGCTTCCCCGGCGACCCGCGTAAGCTGGAAGAAAACGCCGGCCAAACACCAGACCTGACCGACCTGGGCAAAAAGCTGCTTGGGCTGGAACGGTGGTGACAAACGAACATCTCCCAAATCTCCGCCCATCTCTTCCACTCTTCAGGCTATCGTGTACAGCTGGAGATTGGGGGAGATTGAGGAGATTTTAACAAAGGAACCCAACCCTTGACCCGCATCCTCATTGGCGAATGTAAACAGGAAGTTTCAACCTTCAACCCGGTGGTGAGCAGCTATGCCGATTTTGACGTGTCGTTTGGCGCAGAACTGCTCGATTATCACCGTGACATCAAGTCGGAAATCGGCGGGGCGCTGCATGTGTTTGCGCACACCGGGGGCATCGAACTGTTCCCCGCCTACAGCGCCCGCGCCATCACTTCTGGCGGTACGCTGGCGGCTGAAAGTTTCCGGCGCATTGGGCAGGAATTCCTCGCCGCCGTGCGCGCCGCACCGCCGGTAGATGGGATCTATTTCTCACTGCATGGGGCCATGTCTGCCGAAGGCGAGGATGATCCAGAAGGCTGGCTGCTGGCCGAAACACGCAAGATCGTGGGCGAGCAGATCCCCATCGTCGTCTCGCTCGACCTGCACGGTGTGCTGACCGACCGCATGTTGCAGCACAGCGACGCCATTGTGGCCTATCACACCTATCCGCATGTGGACTTCTACCAGACCGGCGAGCGATCTGCCCGGCTGCTCTTGCGCATCCTGAGGGGCGAGGCGAAGCCGGTGACTGCGCGTGCGCGCATCCCGGCGCTGGTGCGCGGGCCGGAGTTGATCACCGAGACCGGGCTGTTTGGGCAGATGATCCGCCAGGCGCAGAGCTTGGAAACAAGCGACCGCGGTCTTTCGGCGGGGATGTTTATCGGCAACCCTTTCACCGACGTGCGTGACCTGGCCTCAAGCAGCTTTGTCGTTGCCAATAGCGATGCCGATTGGGCAACGGGCCAGGCGATGGAGCTCGCCAACGACTTCTGGAGCGTGCGCGAACAACTCTACCAGCCCTTGATCAGCCTGGAAGAGGCCACTGCCAGCGCCAAAGCGGATCTCGGCAACGGCACTGTTGTCTTTGTCGATGCCGCTGACGCCACCAGTTCGGGCGCATCGGGGGACAGCAATGTGATCCTGCGCGGGCTGGTGGAAAGCGGCTATTCTGGCCGAGTCCTGGCGCCGGTTGTCGATGCGCCGGCCGTCGAGCAAGCGATGGAAGCGGGGATCGGTAACCGCGTGCGCACGACCATCGGCGGGCAACTAGACCGGCAGCGCTTTACGCCGCTCCCGGTGGAGGCGCAGGTGCGCCTGCTCTCCGATGGCCGCTTTGCCAACGAGTCGCACGGCTCGACCTGGAATGCAGGGCCTACAGCGGTGCTCGAAGCGGGCAATCTGACCATCGTCGCCACCAGCCGCCCGGTCAGCCTCTACGACCGCTCGCTCTTCTACGCCCACGGCCAGGACCCCAAGCGCTTTGACGCCGTCGTCGTCAAGTCGCCCCACTGCCAGCATCACATGTTTGCGGCCTGGGCCACCCAGATGCTCAACGTCGATGCGCCCGGCTCGACCAGTGCCAATCTCCATCGTCTAGGCCACACTCGGTGCCGCCGCCCCATTTTCCCGCTCGATGAAGGGGTGAGCTTTACGCCGGAGGTGCAGATCTTCCAGCGGAGATAAGAAAAGCAGGTTCACAGAGGGCGCAGAGGAGACACAGAGCACACAGAGGCTTTTCTCTCAAATCTCTCTGTGTCCTCTGTGCAAGCTCTTTGCTCTCTGTGTACCCGCTTTTTAAGGGACGCGCAATGTGCCAAAGACGGCGGCCCCTGGTGATGAGCCGCGGAAGAGCACAGGTTGATAGTGCGTCGATTGGGCGTACTGTTCGGCGATGGCCCGCACCGCCGGCTCGGCATCGCGGTGGCCCAGGATCGCCACCGTGCCGCCGCTGCCGCCGCCGGTGATCTTAGCGCCGTAGATGCCCTGCCTCGGGCCGGCCTGGCGCGCCAGCCGCACCAGTTCATCCGTCCCCGCCGAACCGAGACCGCAGGCCGAGTAGCTGGCGTGCGATTGGTACATCAACTCGCCCAGTTGCGGGGCGTTGGCGGCAATCTCTCCTTGCAACAAATTGGCAAAGGTGCGAACGCGAAAGTGTTCATAGATCGGGTGGGCCGTGGGCTGGCGGACAGCGTAGGTACACGCCGGGTCGACGGTGGTCACCGTATCGGTGGTGTTGCCGTAGCGGGCCAGAAAGTCGGCGCCGCTCATCGCTTCCGACAGGTGGCGGGCGTAGAATTGCTCGAATTCGGAGGGTGTCAGATTGGCCAGATAGCCGTTCCAATCCGCGCCGGCCAGCGTCTGCAAGATACGGTAGCCCATAAAAGCGCCCACCCGCACCGACCCATAATCGGCGCCGGAGACGGCGTGGCGAATGCCCGAATCGATGCCCCAGACAGCCAGTTCCCCAGGGATAGTGACCATCCCCTGCACCTCAGCCGGCTGGCAGAGCAGGGCGAGCAGCTTGTGCGGTTCGCCATAGACAGCGGTCATCTGGTCCATGACGCCACAGGGCGCCCCAACCACCAGGTTCTCCACCATCTGGCAGAGCAACGCCATCTCGCGCGGGGCAAGCGCAATCTCATATGCCGCCGCCACCGCGGACATGACGGCCACCTCAATGGCTGCCGACGAACTTACTCCCTTGCCTTCGGGCACAGAGGAATGGATGAGGATGTTTGCCCCATTGCCAAAGTGCGCTTGTCTCTCGCGCATGAGGACGAGAAAAGCGCCGGCAGCGTAGGCAGCCCAGGCGGTCTGCGGCGTCCGCTTGAAATAAGCCTGTGCGGTCGCATAATCCACCGGCTGGTTACCGGCCCAAAGATCAGCGAGGGGCATGGCAAAAATCGCCTGCTCGATTGGGCGATCCGCACTGAGGCTGACAATACGCAGCGCCGGTTCGGAGACCCGCTGCAACGCCACCAACGTCGCCTCCTGGATCGGCATCTGGAGTACGAGCGAGCCTGAGTAATCGGCGATCCCGCCCATGAGGTCGAGCCGGCCCGGCGCACGGGCGATGGTCAGCGGTCGCTCCGGTTCGAACAGGTTGCGTACCGCCGGTTCGGGGTGCTCGTGCCGGCGGTTGAGTTGGTCGATAAAGCGATCGACATCGGGTAAATTATGTGTGTTTTCCTGGATCATCTTGTCCATACAGTGCGAAACTCCCGCCGGAAACGGTTTTGTTGCATAGAGGTGAACAAGGTGTGGCAAGACCTCCCGGAGGGACCACATACGGCTTCGCTGACAAAGCTACTTCTGGTCCCCTCCGGGAGGTCGGGTTATATCCGCTAGAGCAGACCACGCTTCCGCAACGCCGCTTGTAGTAACGGCTCGATCTCGGCCTGGATGGCGGCATTGCCATAGCCCACCCAACTGACATCGGCCTCAACGTTGAGCGGAGCGGACAACTGCGCGCCGCGCTCGTCGGTGACGACCACCCCCAGTTCGCGGGCGATCAACTCGGTGCAGAGGTCGTATGGGTGGCAACAGATACCCAGCGCCAGCCCCCGTTGGGCCAACACTTGTTCCATTAATGGGCGCAGGTCGGCCACAAAGCGGTCGTGGCCGGCCATCAGTTCGTACAACTGGCCGCCGCTGCAGATGTATTGGTCCTCGAAACAATGGGTCTTGCCCGGCTGCACTGGACCCAGCGCACCCTGGACGATCTCCTCGTCAATGGCGGCCAATTCCTCGCGCGCACCGGGGAAAAAGCGCGCCAGCATGGCAAAGCCGTGGGCGATGGTCGTCGCGCCGGTTGGCCGCAGGGTGAGGGGCTGGTTTTCGCCGGTGAGTCGATTGTGGCGTTCGGCCACTACACCCTGGCCGGCAATCGTCCAGAGCGTGTCGGACAGGTGCTGCTTGACCAGTGGAATTTCAGTCTGGAGCGCCAGTCCAATATCGCGCAGGCTGGTTTGCGGCCCCAGGTTGGGCGCCACGCCGGTGAGAATCCACGCGCTGCGTTTCTGGTACATGATGCCACGGGTGCCGTCGATGGGGTCCACGATGATGCGCCAGCGCGCCTTCTCTTCCGGCGCGCCTTCCGGCAGCACGCGCTGGCCGTCCGGCTTCAGCCCTTCGGCAATCAGCAAGATTGGGGTATGAACGGCCACCTCGTGGGTGAAGAACTCGACCAACAACTCCTCGCTGACCCGATCCACCGCGTAGATCGTGTCGCCGGCCTCTTCACGCGCAACCGTCGCCATCTCCTCGGTGGCGGAACGCTCGCAGGCAGCGACGACGGCAGTGCGAATCTCTTCGTGCAGCCGGCGGATGGGGGGGAGAAGATCTTCAATCCTTGTGATCATTTTGTTGTTTGTAATGCACCTCCGGCAGGGCGCGCAGTTCCGCAGCTTTCTCTTCCGGCACGGTGTCGCTCAGGAAGTTGCCGCCGCCGATCTCCGGCCCGGCCAGGTATTTGAGCAAATTGGGTTTGCGGAGTGGTGGATGAAATTCGATGTGGAAGTGAAAGCTCCGGTAGTCTCCCCCATCGGTGGGCGCCTGGTGCAGCGGCATGACGTAGGGGAAAGGCATCCGCCACAGGTTGTCAAAACGGATCAGCGTACGGCGTAACACATCGGCGAAATCTACAATTTCACGGTCGGATAGGGCGGCGATGCTCGGATGAGTAGCCTTGGGCGCCACGAAGACCTCGTAGGCATAACGACCAAAGTAGGGGATGAAGGCAATGGCTGTCTCGTTTTCGCAGATGATACGTTGTCCATGCTGCTGTTCGGCGGCCAGAATATCCTGGAAGAGCACGCGACCGGTCTCCTGCTGGTGGCGATGGCTGGCCCTGGCTTCGGTCTCGATGGTTTTGAAGACAAAGTTGGTGGCGTAGATCTGGCAATGGGGGTGCGGATTGGAAACCCCGACTGCCTCGCCCTTGTTCTCGAAGATGAGCACATGGTCGATCTGCGGGTGGCTGCCCAGGTCGATGTATTGTTGCTGCCAGGTCGCCAGCAGATTTTCAACCTCAGGTGGCGCCAGTTCGGCCAGGGTGAGGTTATGTTGCGGGCTGTAGCAGACGACACGGGCGATCCCTGTTGCCGGGCGATTACGGTAGATGCCCTCTGGCGCGGCGAGTTCGACCGGTGCGTCAAAACCGACGCAGGGGTGGTCATTGTCAAAGACATAGGTTTGGGTGTAGTCGGGGTTGCGCTGGCCACTGACCCGCAGGTTGCCAGGGCAGAGATAACAGATCGGGTCGTAGGCGGGGATCGGCGCGGCGCGGGCAGCCATCGTTTCGCCGCTCCAGGGCCGGTTCTGCCGGTGGGCGGCCATGATCACCCACTCTTCGCGCAGGGGATGCCAGCGTTGTTCCCAGCGGCCTTGAAAGGGATTCAGACCTGCGTATTCAGTCATATTCAGTCATAGGTAACTCTGCGGACAATAGACCGCGATTGGGCGGATGCCCGCGGATGGCGCCCACAGCGGACTCCCAACCCACTCCGTGCGCAAAATCTGTGAAATCTGCGTAATCTGTGGAAGTCTTTCAGCCGGGCGGCGCCTCTTCATCCACAAGCGTGGTGGCGTAGGGCAATGCTTCGAGCCGTTCGATCGGGATAGGTTTGCCCGAAACTTCGCTAAAACCGTACGTTCCGTCAGCAATACGTGCGAGCGCCTTATCAATCTGGGCTACTGTGGTCCGCAATAGATCGATCTGCGTCTGATTTTCCTGCATACTGATGATCTCTTGCGCTGTATCGCCTTCGTCGGCCGGCTCATCCGTGTCTTCGGCCACCCCGCCAAATTCCTCGCGTAGGCTGGCAATCTGCCGCCGGAGGTCGGCGCGCTCTTGCTCCAAACGCTGGCGGAAACGGTCCAGTTCTGCGGGTGTCATGTTTTGTACCTCTTTCCTCACGCCTTCGGGCAGTGCCACAATTGAACAGGGTATTGCACGATTGGATATGCTGATCCGGTTGGCATTGACAACGGCTGTGCTCTGGTTCGGCGTTCTGATGTTTTCGCTTCATAGACACGAAAGAGATGTGTCGATTGCCAACTTATTATAGCTGTAAAAACAGGGTATTGCCAGCTTGAACCGCCGTGGGTTGTAGGTTCTTTTGACATTTGGCGAACTTACGCTGGTGCGATGCACTTGCCAAAGTGCGATGCACCGCTGTGCAGGCTGAAATGTCAAAAGAACCTAGTCCTGCTCGCCACGATATGGGACGGCCAAAAAGACCTGCGTGCCGCTCTGGCCTTCGCTAAATTCGCGCTGCAAAACGACCCTGGCATAGCCGGCAAACATCTGTTCAGTGCATCCACCACTGGCGGGATATTCCAATCGCCTGGGTATTCGACAGTCGGCCTCATTGGGGCCTCCCCTCTGGAAAAAAGAGATACCCGCCCTCTGGTTTGCCGCGCCAGTTGACCAGGTAGACCGGCTCAGCCGGGTTGGGTTCGAGCTTCTGGCGCAACCCGCGGATCACCTGGAAGAGGCTGTCGTTGGTGACGCCGTGATAACGATCCTCGTCGCTCCAGGCGCTGACGATCAGGTCGGTGTAGCTGTGGCGCTGGCGCGGGTGCCTGACCAGGAATTCAAGCAGGCTCCGCTCTTTGGGCGTGAGGTTATCCTGCGGTACAGCGCCGTGATAGAGGGTCTGGCTTTGTTCGTCGAGCCAGATGGCGCCGCGACTCAAGCCGCCGACCTGGCGCACATACGCCTCAAAGAGCGCGCCAAAGCAGCGCCACCGCCCCTCAACCTGTCGGCAGACCCCTTTGAGCGACAGGGCATGGATCACTTCTTCGTGGCGCGCCAACTGTAACGCAACGGCGCCCTGCCGGCGTTCCTGACCCAACACGAGCTCGCTCAGCGCCTGTTGCTCCTCTTGGGTCAGGCCAGACCAGACTTCGTGCAAGCGATGTTGGATGGCCGGCTCGCCGCCCAGGGCCCCCAACCAGCGTTCCGATGGCGGGCGGTTTGCCGTGAGCAGCCACCACTGGCAGGCAGACTTGAGCAGGGTAGGATAGCCGCCGGTAAGCGCCAACAGGTGGGTGATCTCCTGCTCATTGGGTAAGGCGCCAGCCACTTTGGTGTGGCGGGCGATCAGCTGGCGGGCGTCTGCCTCGCTGAGCGGGCCAAGATAACAGGTGTGTGTGGTCAAGAGACGGATAAAGTCGCTGGCCAGTTCGAGCGTTTCGAGATAGATCAGGCTCTGGCGGATACCGACGAGATAGGAAAGCGTGTCGCGGAAGCTGTCGCGCAACCCCACCAGCGTATCACCCAGTTCGGGCGTGATCATGCGGCAGAAGGCGTCGAAGCGGTCCATGACCAGGACCACACGACATTCGCTGGCTTGCAACTGGAAGAGCAATTCGCGCAGCGCACTTTGGGGAAGAAATGGGTCGGTGGCGGCTCGGTTCTCGTAAAAGAGCTGAGCGGCCAGGGGCTGCAGTACGCTGGGCAGCCGGGTCCGCAGTTCGTAAAAGGCGCGCAGCAATACCCGGTAAAAAGTGGCAAGCGTAGGGTCGGGCAGGTTGTTGAGGTCGACCGGCACCAGGAGAACGTCGAATACTGGCGGGGGGAGATAGCCGCGCAGCACCTCGGTCCGGTGACAAAGAAACCCCAGCAAATTGGAGCGCCCTGAGCCACGCAAACCCACGACCGAGCCGCTGGCGCCAATGGCGATCCAGCGGGCCAGGGTGCGCATCTCCTCTGTGCGGTAGGTTGCCAGGTGATCCTGCCACGGCCAGCCTGGCTCCCACGATGGTCGCTGTTCCATGCTGACCACCTTTGTATTTCCTCAGCAAACGCTCAACAAGCCTCTGCTGCGCCTCAGCAAAACCTCATTCTTTTCGTCCGCCCCTCCGCTATCCTGTGAAGTGACAAGCGGTGCTGCCGGGGCTTCCCTCGCCCCAGCAGCCGCCGGGCCCACGTCACCCAATCTGGTTTGTGGCTCATGGGGAACCGCACGTGCGCCGGCTGGCGGTCAAGTTAGCCGGTGGGATTCCCAATCACCATGCGCCTTCTTATTGCCCAAAGGAGGCACATTCGATGAACACGCTTCTGTTTGCCCGCGTTCGCCGCCGGGTGCTGACCCTGGTCGTCGCTGCTGTTCTCGCCGTCGCCGCAGCCTATGCGCCGGTGCTGCTGGACGGGGCCGCCGGCGCCAACTGGACGTCTACGGTGCTCGCCTGTGGGCACCCGGGCGGCGGGTGCTAAACCCGGCTCGAACGAAACGACTGAGATTTGTCTTGGGCAGGTCTCAGTCGTTCCGCCCGAACCATTCCCAATTCAGCCAATCACGAATTTGTGGCGGCGGTTTCCATACCGCAGCCCTGCCTCGACGAAATAAGGTGGAATGGAAACCGCCGCTATTGCATGTTTCCATAGCACGCGACAACAACACAAACTTCGTTGTTATCTTTTTCATTCCACCATCTATCTTTCAACACGCCACCCAGAATTCTCTTCCCCACTACTGTTGGTGTCACAGGATTTTGGGGTCTGTCAGTCCGGCAGCCCTCCCTTTTTGCTCCAATGCTTGTGCAATTTGAGATGGAATGACTTTGGCCAAGAGGTGATAGGCAGATGTGTCTTGAATGTGCGGCAAATCCTTGCGCACTGCTTCGAATGTCGCAAGTGCTTTATCATACAGACCTTGCCCCAGATAAGTAATGCCCAATCCATTGAGGGCGTTTAGGTATAGGCTCTCTTCAGAAAGTTTCTTGAACAGATCGATACTTTCGACAAATACATGCTCTGCATCCTGCCAAGCATCCAATGACCAGTAATCGATACCTTTGCTGGTGAGAACTTTGGCCAGGTTGAAGTCGTCGCCCACTTGGCGGAAAGTCGATTCAGCCGCCAGATAGAGTTCCAATGCTTTCGCCGAGGCTTCCATGAGCGAATAGGTGACGCCCAAGTTCATCTGTGCAATGGCGCAATGGGCTGGGTCATGGACCGTCGTCAGAACTGCGATGGCTTCCTCAAAATAGGCAACCGTTTCTTCGTGCCGGCCCTGGCCGCGCAAGGCGTATCCCACATTTTGCAGGCTCCAGGCCATCAGACGCCGGTCACCGTGTTGAGTCCGGATCTGTAATGCGGCGCGATGGTGCGCTTCGGCCTCCTGCCAGCGGTGTTGTTCAATCGCCGCCAGCCCCAGCGCCGACAGGCTCATGGCGCGCTCTATATCCCCTTCAGCCAGCAACGCCAGCGCCGTGTGCGCCAAACGCGCCACTTCATCGGGCTGGTGTTGCTGCCAGGCGAGATAGGCCAGTTGGTTGAGCGCACGGGCCTGTCCCCGTTGCTCTCCCAACTGAGCAAAGGCTTCGGCGCTGCCAGTGAGCAGTTCTTTGGCCGCCTGCCAGCGACTCTGGAGCCGGTGCAACTGCCCGATGTACAGACGCAGTTCGGCAGCGGCCAGCCCATCCCCGAGTTGCTCGCTGAGCGCCAGCCCCTGAGTCAGGTAGGGCACCCATTCACCCCGGTAGCCGGCCTGTTCCAGCTTGGGCGCCAGCGCCAGCAGCAGATCGCGCGCCTGCGGCCAGGCCGCGGGCAAACGAAGCGCAAAGCTCAGCACATGGAGCGCACGGGTGCGCGTCTCTTCGCTCAACACCGGGCTGGGGTCCTGCTGGACACGCGCCAGCGTTGCCCGCACGCTGCGAAGGACATGTTCGACAAACAGTGTGGCGTAATCGGGCGCGGCGCCCACCTCGGCTGCACTGGCCGTCGCTGTCTGGTGCATGGCGATTCTCGTTCAACCCGAGGTTTGGTATGAGAGATCACCAGCAATTGTGCCGCATATTGTGCCGCCGTGCAAGTCACCTATACCGTCGCGGACGATGGTCTATCGTCCATCGTCCATCGTCTAAAACCAGCGCGCGACCTGCTGCTGGAGAAAGGTGCGCGTCAGGCTGTGGATGGTGTAGCGCCGTTCGTGGAGGCCGCCGCGCGCATCGACCAGGTTGAGCGTCACCAGTTTGCTCAGGGCAGTGCGCAATTCGCCCACGGCCAGATCGCCCACTTCGGCAAGATATTCGATATCCTCGCCAGCCGGGTTACCCAGCGGCATAGCCAGCAGCGCCTGGCGGCTCAACGGGTCCAGGCGTTCCCAGGCCTTACGGTAGATGAACTCGTAGAGATTTTCGGCTGGGCCACTCTGCGCCATCTTGAGCTCGTAGAGAATGGAAGGGAGCGCATAGAGATGAGCCTGCCCTACTACCAGCCGCAGCGCTAACGGATTGCCGCCCACAGTTTCGAAGATGGGGAGTAGATCGGCATCGCTGGCAGCGGCAAGTTCCAGCAGGTTGCTCAACTGGGCCTCCTGGCGGATGAGACGCAGCGCAACGGGCCTGCTCAATTCAGCGACCCGCAGATGGCAAAGATTCGGTTCGCTGTAGAGGCTGTGGCGTGAAGTCAAGACAAACTTGGTCGGGTTGGCCAGATTGTGCAGCGTCGGGGTCAAACTTTCTACATCCGCCAGCGTCTCCAAATTGTCTATCAGGATCACGTGCTGCGTTGTTTGAAGGCGCGATCGCAAAGTAGCCAGAGCCTGATCCACCGGTGTGGTGGTTGAGAGTTCGGGCAATAACTGCTTGATCAAGGCAGCCACCAACTGGTCGCTCGTCAGCGCCGGTTTGGCAACAGGATCAAGACCGCCGCCCAGGTTGAAGCGTTGTTGGCGTGCGCTTACCCAGGCGAGTTCGTCAACCCGGCCTTCGGCTATCAGGCGACGCAACAGTGCATCGGCCAGGGCCGTTTTGCCGATGCCGCCGATGCCTTCGATCGCGACCAGCCAGGGCGCCGCAGGTGTCGTGATCAACTGAACCAGACGTTCGAGTTGTTCCTCAATTCCGAGCAATTCGGTATAGGTAGGTGGTTCTAGCCGCTGCAACAGGCGAGCTTTCTGGCTCATAACGGCTTCTTCCTCTTGACGGTGGAGCAGCTCCACGAGCCGGTTGATCGCCTGGCGCTGTACCACATACACCGTGCTTTCGGCCACGTTCAACCGGTTTGCCAGCCGGTGGATAGGTTCTCGTTCCAAAAAGCGCGCCTGGAGAAAGCGCGCTTCTGTCTCGTAGGTCGCACTCAATCGTTCAATCGCCTGCAACAACACCAGGTTTGTCACGCGCCGGGGGCTGCCGCCCTCCTGCCGCTGGAGAGAGCGGTAAAGATAGAGATTGGAGAGAAGCGCCGTCTCCTCGTTGGTGGAGTGCCAGTTCTTGAGCGCCTGATGAACCGTCCGGCGTAAGGAAGAGTAGGGCGCAGCGCGATTGGGTTGCATGAAACCGTTATATCATAGATGTCACGCCACAACAATAGACGCTAAAGAAATCGGATAGGTTTTCGATAGGTCGCGGCCGGCTAAGGGCGCTATGCTGTGCGGTATCAGCGATCAGTGCATGGTTTCTGTGCTCTGCCAGAGCGAACAAAGGACAAATCAACGATGGCTGCCGTCAAGTCCACAACAAAACGTGTAGGCCATGTGCTGATCATCTGGGGTGATAACTTCGACGAGGCAGCCGCGGCAGTCTTTGCCACCGAACTGCGCCAGGCCGGTCTACCGGTCAAAGTCGTAGGTTTGGTTGGACGCCAGGCCATCGGTCTCTACGGCCTGTTGCTGGGCGCGGATCTGACCCTTGGCGACGCCCTGCTTGTTGCACACCAGGCAATCGGGGTGATTCTGCCATGTACGGCGGCGACAGTGCAGCGGATCGACAACGACCCGCGCGTCTATGAGCTGTTACAACAGGCATGTGCGAACGGTGCCCCCTTGATTATCCAGCACGCCGACGCACTACGAGAGTCACGCCTCAAGCACCTACCGGTCTTACAGGAGAATATCAACATATACGGTGAGCAAGCAGATCTCATTGCTTTCGCCCGGACGCTGGCTATAAGCTGGCAGAATCGAGCTGGTTAAAGGGGCACGGTTTTCGGTGGTTCCGTTGTTGTATCAATCACCTGGGTTCGACAGGAAACCAAGGCCACGCTGCAGCCCCTTGAATAGGTGAAGCACCTCCATCCAGCCACCCATCACCTTCTGTACTGTCGCAGCGCGGAGCGCACCGGTGGCTCCCCCGCTACCGGTGCGCTTATTTCAGTCCCATCCTGCCCTTAACATCGAGCAGCCTCATGCGTTGATCTGCAATCGCTCGCGAAAATGGTCAATCGTCTGTTCTAACCCCGCTTGCAGGGGAACCCGAGGCTCCCAGCCGAGGATGCGCTTTGCCTTGCCGATGTCAGGTTTGCGCTGTTTGGGGTCATCTTTGGGAAGCGGCTTGAAGATGATCCCGCCCGGGTTGCCGGTGATGGCGTTGATACGCTCGGCAAATTCGCGGATCGTCAATTCGGTGGGGTTGCCGATGTTGACCGGCTCTACTTCGTCGCTCATGAGTAGGCGGTAGATGCCTTCGATAAGATCGCTAACATAGCAGAAACTACGCGTTTGGCTGCCATCGCCATAGACCGTAAGTGGTTCGCCGCGCAACGCCTGTGCCACAAAATTGGGCACGACACGGCCGTCGTTGAGTCTCATCCGTGGGCCATAGGTATTGAAGATACGAACGATCCGCGTATCCACCCCATGACTGCGGTGATAGGCCATCGTCATCGCTTCGGCGAAACGCTTTGCTTCGTCGTACACACCGCGCGGGCCGATAGGATTGACGTTGCCCCAATACTCTTCGGTCTGCGGGTGGATGAGCGGGTCGCCATAGACTTCGCTAGTGCTGGCCAGCAGAAAGCGCGCCTGTTTGGCCATCGCCAACCCCAGCGCATTGTGGGTGCCCAGGCTCCCCACCTTGAGCGTCTGGATCGGGAGTTCCAGATAGTCCACCGGGCTGGCTGGGCTGGCAAAGTGCAATATGGCGTCCAGCGGCCCTTTGAGATAGATGTAGTTGGTGACATTGTGGTGAACAAAATGAAAGCGCCGGTTGCCAGCCAGATGGGCGATGTTGTCCACCGTACCCGTGAGCAGATTGTCCATGGCGATGACATCGTGGCCTTCAGCCAGTAGCCGGTCGCAGAGGTGGCTGCCGAGAAAACCGGCGCCACCGGTAACGAGGATACGCATTGGTGTTGACTCCTTTTGCAAACCGTCCGTTCAAACTCGGTTGCGGCACCGTACGGGTTTCAAAAGCCGGCGGCGCCAGACACATCGTTGCATCTACTCTCTTTTTACACCAGTTTCTGTCATATTGTCACCTCAAATAGGTTACGATTTGCTGAAAGTTTGATGGACGCTACGCAGTTGCTCGGGTGCGTTGTACTTGCAAAGTGCGTTTCACCTCTGGTTAGCGGATCAAACTGCGTAATGTCTATTGTGTAGCCGGCCCTTACCCATGATCAGCATGATTAAAGATGCGCTGTAGGCGTTTTTTTCGGCTCTCCAGCCTTGGACGAGAATACGCTCTTCCCGGCAAAACCGGGAGAGCCTTTTTTTTCTTAAGGACGCACCAGTGAACGCGTGCGCCAACGCCATACAAACGCCCAGCCTCTAAAGTGAAGCCAACCTTAGCTAGCGCAGCAATATATTGCACTGCTAGCTAGGGCGACATAAATTCTATTAAAAGGGTCGGAGGTTACGATGAATATTTTGCTAGAAATCGAGCTAAATCGAATGCGCCACGCCGAATTGCTGGCTCAGGCTAAGCATGTACGGTTGCTGCGACAAGCAAGGCGCAAGGGGGTGCCACGCAGGTCATCTATAGCGCGACGACTGTTAGTGGGCGTTCAGAATGTGACGCTATTCAAGGCAGCCCAGAGAATCCTGTCTCCGGCAACAAACGGTTGATGGGGGTAGATGTGCTGTAGGATTCAATCTTTATCAACTGAATTCAAAACGTGAACCTGACTTCAAGGCTGCCGTCTTCGCATGAAGGCAGAGCCATGCTAGCATAACTGGTTGTGGGAAAGGATCAACGATGAAACACCGACCATCGACACAGCGAGCAAACGCAGAGCCGCAAACACCCGCTGCCTATCGCCCAATTGAGCAGTTGCTTCCAGTCCACTGGCGTGCGGAGTGGGTGGTTGCCAACGGCATCCGCCAGCATCTCTACCGCACGGGAGGAAACAAGCCACCGCTGGTGCTCCTGCACGGTTTTATGGAATCTGGTCTAACCTGGTTGCGCATGGCAAAGGCGCTGGAGGCATCCTACGATGTGATCCTCCCGGATGCGCGCGCCCACGGTCGCTCGGATCGGCCGGGGACGCCGCTGACCCCAGAGTTGCTGGCCGAGGATGCCGGCGCGCTGATCCGTACGCTGGGCTTGGAGCGACCCATTCTGTTTGGACGTTCCAACGGCGCAGTGACAGCTGTACTGGTGGCTGCGGCACAGCCCGAACCGGCGCGCGCCATCATCCTCGAAGAACCGCCGCTGGGCGGGATGCCCCGTCCGAATGTCAAGCCGGGCGCACAGGGTGGGGGAAACTGGTTCGCCGACTGGCTGGGGTGGATACAAAGCCTCAGCCAGCGTCCACATGCCGAGCGCATCGCAGCGGCCGCGGCGCGCTGGCCCCACGGCACACCCGTGTTGCCCGATGAGCCAATCTGGCCGGAGGCGGAATTTGTGCCCTGGGTCGAAGCGCTGGCGCAATTTGACACGACCGTCTTTGAACGCAAGATCAGCTTCTGGTCTCTCGCCCCCTACCTGGAGAATATCGCGCAAATTCCCTGCCCCATCCTGCTGATGGCGGGCAATCCCTTGCACGGGAGCCTTGTCGCCGAGGGCGTGGAAGAAATGCCAGCCTGGCAAGGGAGAACCGTAGTCCGTTTCGACCAGGCGGGTCACTTCGTCAGCCGCGGCCGGACTTACCTAGCTTGCCTGGAGGGAGTGCGAACATTTCTGAACGAGCAGGTTCACGCTCGCCAGCATACCAACGAGACTCGGCGTGGCAGGCACAACCAGGCCTCTGGGAGGTGACGGGAAATCGCCCTATCCCTTATAGAGAAAACAGATAGACCTGGCACAAATGGTTCATTCCGTAGGTGCGGTTTCCATACCGCACCCTCCCCGTGGACAGGAGCGTGCGGTATGGAAACCACACCTACGATTCGTGCCATCTTTGTTTGTTTTCTCTATTAGACCGTTTGCACTCATCTCCCTGGAGACCTAGTCAGAGACAAGCTCAAGGTTTCATTGTAGGGTCAGGATACACCTGTCTAGCCTGGGTGGCTTGCTGGTTGCGAGCGAGTTAGCAAGACGGGCGATGCCGTAAAGTGGCTTTCAAAGGCCTTTTGCGGTATAGTCTATCTTGTTGTACCTCTGAACCGTTACGCCGTGTTGAATCTCTACTTTATGTATCCAACCTTACCCTTTGGTCCGCTCTCACTGCCCACAGCGCCATTTGTCGTTTTGCTGGCCGCTACCCTGGCATTGGAGATCTCCAGCCGCTATGGTCGCCGGCTAGGGCTGGCCGCCGATGATGTCTGGAACACGGGCATGATCGCTCTACTGGCCGGCCTGGTCGTGGCGCGGCTGTGGAATGTGGTGCAGCTCTGGCCCATCTATCTGGACGAGCCAGGGCTGATTTTGAGCCTGCGCCCCAGCGGATTTGCTCTTGTTCCGGGGGTAGTTGCTGCGTTGCTGGCGGCCTACGCCAACCTCCTCCGCCGGGCGCTCGACCCAGTGCGGATGGCTGCTGCCTTCGCTGTCGGCGCGCTGGCTGGTGGAGTCGTATTGAGCGCCGGCGCCTATCTGACCGGCAGCGTCGTCGGCACGGCCAGCGACGTACCCTGGGCGTTACCCTATTTTGGCGAACGGCGCCACCCGGTTGCGCTCTATCAGGCGCTTCTGATCTGGTTGCTCTTTACGGTGCTCTTGCTGCGACGGGGCCGCGACCGCCCTGGCCGCACGATCCTGCTGGCGGGGTGGGGCTATGCGCTCATTCGCCTGTGTACCGATGCCTTTGTCGATGAGCCAGTACTGATTGGGTCGCTGCGCCAGAGTCAGGTGGTTGCGCTGGTTGTGGGGCTGGCGCTGACCCTCCTCCTGGCTCGCAAGCCTACGGCGGCTGAGTCGGCAGACCCGGCAGGCCACTGCTGAGCGAACCCAAGCCAAAGTGACGGATGTTCCTCCGCAGTGCATATCTCTCTTAAACCCCAACCCATTGTTTATACGCACTTGCACAAAACTACATTCTTGCATAAGATAAACCCTGGCGAATTCCCCTGTATTTTGATGTTTACCGTTAACCCTTGACCATTTCCGTCTCTGGTCATCATGCAAGGAGTATCATGGAAACCGTTCGGATTTGTATCGTCGGCATGGGGATTGGGCGGGCCAATGGGCGGGCCTTGTCGCTGAATCCGCGTGGACAGGTCGTCGCCCTCTGTGACCTCTTCCCCGAACGCATGGCCGATTTTGCCAAAGACCTGCCAGGGCCGTTGAAATTTTACACCAGTTATGAAGAGATGTGCCGCGACCCGGAGATCGACGCCGTCTTTGTCGGTACACCCAACCAGTACCATGTGCCGGTGGGGTTGGAGGCGGTAAAACATGGCAAACATGTGCTGGTCACAAAACCACTGGCCGATTCGGTAGAGGCAGCCCGCCAACTGGTAGAGGCCGCCGAAGCAGCCGGCGTCGTCAACATGATGTCGCTCTCTACCCGTTTTGCGCCAGAGGTCCAATATCTAGGCCGGCTGACCCACAGCGGCGATTTTGGCGAACTCTATTACGCCCGCGCCCGCAGCGTCCGGCGGAAAGGCATCCCCGCCTGGAGCCTCGGTTTTATCCAAAAAGGGGGCGGCGCCTTTCGCGATATGGGGGTCCACGTTCTGGATGCTGTCTGGTGGCTGTTGGGCATGCCCAAACCGGAGAGCGTGTTGGGGGTAGCCGGCGCCAAGTTTGGACCGCGCGGGGAGGGCTACTTTGGTCACTTTATGCTCCCGCCGGCGGAACTGGCGCAGGCCTATGCCGCCGATGACTATGCGGGCGGTTTTATCCGGTTTGCCAACGGGGCCGGGGTGCAGGTAGAGAGCTTCTGGGCATCTCACCAGCCGGAAGAGTTCCAATTGGAGATTTTGGGGGCCGAGGCCGGTGCCCGCATCCGGCCGCTCACCATCTTTCGCACAGTGGACGGTGTACCACAAGATACCGTCATCAACCACCCGCTGCAGGGCGCCAAAGACGCTCCCTGGGACAAGATCGCCGATCACTTCATCGAGTGCATTCTCGATGGCGTCCCCTGCCAGGCGCCGTTGCGTCACGGTCTGATTGTCCAGGAGATGATGGAAGCCCTGTTGACCAGCGCCGAGACCGGGTCAGAAGTACGATTTGAATAGAATCGCCCCACTTTCCCCAATTTCCTGGACAATGCGGAGCCTGTAGAGACGTTGCCACTGCAACGTCTCTACGCTTTTTGTGCGATCTGCGGTATGATATGTTATTCCGACAAATTGATTCAGCAGGGCCAAAGAAAACGGGAAAGGACGATGTAATGAAGATCACCAACGTCACCCCCCTGGTCATGGGCACCGAGTGGCGTAACATCACCTTTGTCAAAGTCGAGACCGACGAGGGACTGGTCGGTGCGGCGGATGCACGTGTGATCAACCGTACCGATGCGGTCAACGGGTATCTCAACGAGGCGGTGCCGCGCTATGTGCTGGGCGAAGACCCGTTCAACATCGAGAAGATCGTCAACCGCATGTATCTGGAAGATTACGGCCGCGCCGGCGAACTGGTGATGACCGGCATCGCCCTGATCGAGATCGCCTGTTGGGACATTGTGGGCCAGGCGTTGGGTGTGCCGGTCTACAAGCTGTTGGGCGGTGCGCTGCGAGACCGGGTCAAGGCCTACGCTAACGGCTGGTACACGGTCGAGCGCACACCCCAACAATTCTACGAGGCAGCCAAAGTCGTGGTGGAAAAAGGCTACAAGGCGCTCAAGTTTGACCCCTTTGGCGCGGGCTTTTTTGAACTGGAGCGCGAGCAAAAGCTGCATGTGATCAGCCTGGTGGAAGCAGTGCGCGACGCCGTCGGGCCGGAGGTGGAGATCCTGATCGAGATGCATGGCCGCTTCAATCCGGTGACGGCCATCGAAATGGCAAAGGAACTGGCGCGCTTTGAGCCAGGCTGGTACGAAGAGCCGGTGCCGCCCGAAAACCCCGCCGCCATGAAGAAGGTGGCCGACGCCATTGCGCCGCTGGGCATCCCTCTCGCCACCGGCGAGCGGATCCATACCTCGTATGAATATCGCGAACTCTTTGAACTCCAGGCAGCCGATGTGATTCAGACCGACATCACCCACTTTGGCGGGATCCTTAACACCAAGAAGGTGGCGGGATGGGCGGCCAACTACTACATGCTCATGGCGCCGCACAACGTGGGAGGCCCCTATTCCACCGCTGCTGCACTTCACCTGGACGCCACGCTGCCCAATTTCAAGATCCAGGAATACTTTAACGACTTCTCGGAAGCCTTTGTCAAAGAGGCCGCCACCGGTCTACCCGAAGTGGTGGATGGCTACTTTGCCCTCCCTACTGCACCCGGTCTCGGTCTCAAACTCAACGAAGAGGTAATCAAGGCGCACCCGCAACGCCAGCTTCACTTCAATCTCTTTGCCGAAGATTGGCATAAGCGGAGTGTGAAGGAGTAGTAAAATCTCTTCAAATCTCCTGAAATCTCCAGAGATTAACGAGATTTTGGAGATCTGAAGAGATTTTAGCGATTGAGCGCAGGAGGATCGGATGTCGACACACCAATATCCCGAGTGGATGGGGAAGATGCGCGGGTTGACTCTCGCTGAGATTAAAGATTTTCTCGCCGGCCCAATCGTGGCGCGTGTGGCGACGGTTGCCGAGGATGGCGCCCCTTACATCACACCTGTATGGCAGGAGTACGATGGTGAATCTCTTTGGTTCATCCCGCGGGAGAAGTCGGTGTTGGTGCGCCATCTCCGCCGCGAGCCGCGTCTTGCCGTCTCCTGCGCATTGGATAGCTCACCGTACACGCGTGTCCTCTTCCGAGGCCGGGCAGTGATCGTCGCCGGGCCGGTGGTGATGCAAGGCCAAATGCTCCAGATCGCCGAGCGGATGGCCGTGCGCTATCTGGGCGAACGCGGGCCAGAATATCTGGCGCCCACGCACGACCGCCCTCGCTATCTGGTGCGGGTGCAGCCAGAGAAGATCACCTCGTGGGAGGGCGTAGAGTGGCACCCGAAGTACTTATGACAGGATAACAGGATGACGCACGTACAAGCGGCTCCGGTGGATTATAGCCGCAAATGGTATGTCATGGCTGCCGTCGCCATGAGTATCTTTCTCGCCACTATCGACGGTTCGATTGTCAACATCGCACTGCCCACGCTGGTGCGCGATCTCAACACCAACTTTGCCACGGTGCAGTGGGTGGTGCTCTCCTATTTGCTCACGCTCACTACATTGATGTTGGGGATCGGCCGGCTGGCCGATATTCGCGGCAAAAAACCTATCTATGTCGCAGGCTTTGTCGTCTTTACCATTGGGTCGGTGCTCTGTGCGCTGGCGCCTACGGTTTATTGGCTCATCGGTTTTCGCGTGCTCCAGGCCGTGGGCGGGGCCATGGTGATGGCGCTGGGGGCGGCCATCGTCACCGAGGCTTTCCCGCCCCAGGAGCGGGGCAAAGCGTTGGGAACCATTGGCTCCATGGTATCGCTGGGTGTGGTGGCCGGGCCACTCATGGGCGGGTTGATCCTCTCTTCCGCGTCGTGGCACTGGATCTTTCTGGTCAACCTTCCAGTGGGCATTGTGGGCACCTATATCGCCCAACGCTTTGTGCCGGCCATCCAGCCGCCGGGCGGGCAGCGCTTTGACTTTGTCGGCGCCGGGACGCTCTTTACCAGCCTGATTGCGCTGCTCTTGGGGTTGACCTTTGGCCAGGAGCAGGGCTTCGCCAATCCGCTGTCGTTGGCGCTCTTTGCTGTTTGGTTGGTCTTTCTGACCATCTTTATTGCCATCGAACTGCGTGTGCCTTCACCCATGATTGACTTGAGGCTCTTTCGCAACCGGCGCTTTAGCATCAACCTGGGCACGGGCTTTATCACCTTTGTGTCGATCTCCGGCATGTTTATCCTCATGCCCTTCTACCTGGAGAACATTCTGGGCTACCCCATCCAGCTTGTAGGCCCGTTGCAGGCGGTCGTGCCAGTGATGTTGGGGATCATGGCGCCGATAGCCGGCTCGCTCTCCGACCGTTTCGGCTCGCGGCGGATCACGATCATCGGGCTGGTGGCGCTGCTGATCGGTTATCTGGCCATCACGACGTTGAGCATGGAGACCCGCGCGCTGGGCTACATCCTGCGCACCTTGCCCATTGGCCTGGGGATGGGCATCTTTCAGTCGCCTAACAACAGCGCCATCATGGGCGCCGTGCCGCGCGAGCGATTGGGGATCGCCTCGGGCCTGCTCTCCATGACACGCACGCTGGGGCAGACGGTAGGTATTTCCATCATGGGCGCTATCTGGGCCAGTAGTGTGGCGGGGCGCATGGGCTATGACGTGGCGGGTGGCGCCACGAATGCGCCGGCCCCAGTCCAGGTTGCGGCGATGCACGACACCTTTTCAGTCATCGTCGTGTTGATAGCAGGTGCGCTGGCGGTCGCGCTGTGGGGAGCCTGGCAAGAACGCCGCGCGACGACTGTAGCCTCTACACAATCAACCGCGCCAGCAGCCCGGCGCAACTGACATCCGGTAGACCGCGGATTGGGCGGATGAAGCTGATTTCTGCGGGTCAAAAAATCCGCACCCATCCGCCAGATCCGCCCAATCCGCGATCTATAGTATACTTCTCCTAGTTGCTGTCCCCAGTGAGGTGTGCCATGAAGATTCGCCGAACCAAAGGTCTAACATTCGACGACGTCCTGCTTGTACCGCAGCGTTCGCCGGTGGCCTCGCGCCAGGATGTGGATGCGTCGTCCTGGCTTACGCCCACGGTCCGCCTGCAAGTTCCTGTTCTCAGTGCGAATATGGACACAGTCACTGAGGCCCGGATGGCGATTGCCATGGCGCGCGCCGGCGGCATCGGCATCCTACACCGCTTTATGACAGTGGATCAGCAAGTGCGCCAGGTGCAACAGGTCAAGCGCGCCCAAGGCTTTGTCGTAGAAAGCCCCTACACGATTCCCCAAGAGGCCACGATTGCCCAGGCTCGCCAGTTGATGCACCGGCATGACATCGGCGGCCTGGTTGTCACCAGCGGGGCCAGCAGCGGGAACCATCCCGGAGTTACGAGCTTTGTCGGCCTGGTGACCCAGCGCGATGTCCTGCTGGCGCCCGACGAAAAGGCTCCGGTGCGCACGGTTATGACGCCGCCGGACCATCTGGTCACCGCCGGGCCGGAGACGACGCCAGAGGAGGCACAGGCGCTGCTCCACGAACACCGCCTTGAAAAGTTGCCGGTGGTCGATCAGCAGGGCAACCTCGTCGGCCTGATCACAGCGCAAGATCTGGTCAAACGCCAGCAACACCCGGAATCGACCAAAGACGAAAAGGGGCGGCTGCGCGTGGGCGCCGCTATCGGCGTCAAGAAAAACGATGTCAAACGGGCCGAAGCGCTCCTGAATGCCGGTGCCGATCTGCTGGTGGTGGACATCGCCCACGGCCATGCCGACCATTGTCTTGAGATGGTCAAGACCCTGCGCCGGGAATTTCCCGCCGCGCAGATCATCGCCGGCAACGTCGCCACCGGCGTCGGGGCGCGTGAGTTGGCCGAAGCAGGCGCCGACGCAGTCAAAGTAGGTATCGGCCCCGGCTCGATCTGCACGACGCGCATTGTCACCGGCTTTGGCGTGCCCCAACTGACCGCCATCATGGATGCGCGGGCCGGGTTGGACGAGGCCGGCTTGGCCACGCCCATCATCGCCGATGGGGGGATCAAGACCTCGGGCGACCTGGTCAAGGCGCTGGCGGCCGGCGCCAACACGGTCATGATCGGCAGCCTCTTTGCCGGCAGCGAAGAGGCGCCGGGCGCACCGGTCATCCGTAACGGGCAAAAGGTCAAAGTGGTGCGCGGCATGGCCTCCCTGGGCGCCGCCATCGGGCGCCGGGCCGTCGAAGCCGGCGTCGATGAGAGCGCCGAGAGCCAGGCCGACTGGGATAAGGTTGTGCCGGAAGGCGTCGAGGCAGTGGTTCCCTATCGCGGCCAGGTAGAAGAGATCCTCTACCAACTGGTGGGCGGCCTGCGCTCCGGTCTCAGCTACGGCGGCGCCCGCACCATCGCCGAACTACAAGAGAAGGCTGAGTTTATCGAAATTTCGGCTGCCGGCGTGCGCGAGAGCCACCCGCATGATGTGGGGAGAATTTGACAATTGTCAATTGGGATCGTCTGTACAATAGAGCTTCTCAGAAGTTGGGTGAATCTGTGAGAACCGCGGATGCGCAGAAAGATGCGGATCTGGGCTCAAATGGCAAGAATCCGCGTCTTTCTGCGCATCCGCGGTTCTTGGCTGCACTTTTGGCAAGCCCTGTCTACACAAGGTTTCCCGCTACGCCATAGTGCGGTATACTATGGTTACCCACCAATCGACCACCCAGCAGCGGGAGGAAGGTATGCCGCCCACCGAAATTCGCATCGCGCCGCAAGCGCTCGAAGCCTTTACGCGCACCGTCTTCACGTGCGCTGGTCTGCCGCCGGAGGACGCCGCCATCGAGGCTGAGGTGTTGGTCTGGGCCAACCTGCGCGGGGTCGATTCGCACGGCGTGCTGCGCATCCCCTGGTATCTGGACAATATCGAAAAGGGGTGGATGAACCCGCGGCCCCACATCACGGTGCTCAAAGAGACGCCGGCGGTGCTCTATCTCGACGCCGACCGCGCCTTTGGGCCGGTCGTGACGGTGGATGCCATGCGGCGGGTAATGGAAAAGGCGCGCACTGTCGGCATCGGTTGGGCGCTGCTCCGCAATGTGACCCACCAGGGCGCCATCGGCTACTATGCGCTCATGGCGGCTGAAGCAGGCATGGCTGGCATCGCCATCGTGTGCAGCCCGCCCAACATGGCCCCGTTTGGCGCAAGAGCGGCCGGCGTCCACAACAGCCCCATCGCCCTGGCTGTGCCGGCCGGGCCCTATCCCCCCCTGGTGCTCGACATGGCGACCAGCATCGTCGCCGGTGGCAAGCTAGAGGTGGCGCTCGACAAACGGATTCCACTAGGCGACGGTTGGGCGCTCGACGCCAGCGGCAACCCCACCACTGATCCCAAACTGGCGCGCATCTTGATGCCGGCCGGTGGACCTAAAGGCTCCGGGCTGGCGCTGATGTTCCAGTGTCTCACCAGCCTCATGGCCAACAACCCGCTGATTGTGCCCACGTTGCAGGGTCAGAATCTGGGTCACATGCAGAACAGTGTGGTCGCCGCCATCGACATCAGCCTCTTTCACGACGTGGCCGAGTTCAAAGCCCAGGTGGACGAGACCATCGACCACCTCAAAGTGCTGCCCAAAGCCGACGGCTTTACCGACATCCTCATGCCGGGTGAGCCGGAGCAGCGCACCGTGCCCGACCGCAGCCGGAACGGCATCCCGCTGCCGCCGGGCACGGTGGATCGGCTGCGCGCGGCGGCGCAACGTTTTGGGCTGCCGCTGCCGGAGGAACTGCAAGAATGGAATGCATAATGTGTGATATGTATTGCGCGAGTTCATGTATCACGCATTACGTATCACGCATCACGTATCATGCATCACGCCTGAATGTTACCAGATAGCAAAGGAGAACTTGATGCCCTTTTACAACCCTGCCGAGCGCAACCCCAAAGAACTCTTTCCGGGCGCGGTAGCGCGCACCTTCTGGGGTGAAAAGACGTTGCTTTCACTGTTAGAACTGGCCCCCGGCTGTGAGGTTCCGCGCCACAGCCACCCACACGAGCAGGTAGGCATCATGCTGGAGGGCGAAATGGAATTCACGATCGGCGACGAGACGCGCATCGTCCGCGCTGGCGACATCTTTGTCATCCCCGGAGGGGTGGAGCACAGCGTCAAGGTAGGCGACAAACCGGCGCGTGCGCTCGATGTCTTTAGCCCGGTGCGCGAGGAGTATAAGTGGTAGGGGACGAGCAGGTGCTGGGCCAGTTGCGCATTGCCGTGGACGCCATCGTGCTGCATGAGGGACGGCTCCTGTTGCTTACCTATTATGATGCCCATATCGGCCTGCACCTTGGGCTGCCGGGCGGTGGCGTCGAAACAGACGAGACGATCCATGCGGCAGTGCGTCGCGAAGTCTATGAGGAAACCGGTGTCCAGGTGGATGTGGGTGCGCTGCTGATGGTCACCGAACACGTTTCTGCCGACGATCCAAATCACGGCGGTTCTGAGCATGAAGTTCGTCTGTTGTTTCGTTGTACCCCTTGCAACGGCGTCGAACCCGTTCGACCGGCCCAGCCAGACCCCGATCAAACTGGTGTTTGCTGGCTGGCGCTCGAAGAGGTCACACAGGCCGCGTTTGCGCCACACAACGGGGCACTGCTGCTTGAGCTTCTCGCCAGGCCGTCGGTGTACGACTGCTTCCACACGCAGATTTGAAAACCTACCTGTGGTTTTGGGAATTGACGATCTTGCAGCCGGAGAAAATCCAAACAGTACTCAACCTGAGAGGGGGAGCCTATGAAAGTTGTTGACGCCATCGCCCATATTCTCAAAGCCGAGGGGGTCGAATATCTCTTCGCCTACCCCGTCAACCACATTATCGAGGCGGCGGCTAAGCTCGACATCCGCACCATTATCGTGCGCCAGGAGCGGATCGGTCTACATATGGCCGATGCGTTGGGCCGGCTCACATCGGGGCAGAAGATCGGCGTCTTCTGTATGCAGAGCGGGCCCGGGGCTGAGAATGCCTTTGGCGGTGTGGCGCAGGCCTATGGCGAATCGGCGCCGATTGTGGTTTTGCCCGGTGGCTATGCGCGCAACCTGACCAATGTGCCCCCCAATTTCAACTCGTTTCTCAACTTCCAGCATGTGACCAAGTCGTGCGAACAGGTGGTGTTGCCCCAAGCCGTGCCCGATGCGCTACGCCGCGCCTTTACTGCCGTGCGCAACGGGCGCCCACGCCCCGCACTGGTGGAGATCCCCGGCGACATGATGAACGAGGAGGTGCCGGAGCCGCTCGACTATCGACCGGTCCCATCCGTCCGTTACGGCCCCGACCCGGCGGATGTGCGCAAAGCGGCGCAGATACTCGTTGCCGCCGAGCGACCGGTCATCTATACCGGTCAAGGGGTCCACTATGCCCAGGCGTGGGAGGCATTGCGGGCGCTGGCCGAACTGCTCGAAGCGCCGGTGACGACTTCGTTAGGTGGCAAGAGTGCCTTTCCAGAGAACCACCCGCTCTCGTTGGGTTCCGGTGGCCGTGCCTACCCCAAGACGGTGCATCACTTTCTGCACAGCGCCGATGTCATCTTTGGCATCGGCTGTAGCTTTAGCATCAGCAGCTTTGCCGTCAAGATGCCCAAGAACAAACGTTACATCCAGGCCACGCTTGACCCTGCCGACATCAACAAGGATGTGCCGGTGGAACACGCGCTCGTGGGCGACGCCCGGCTCACGCTGGAAGCGCTGGTGGAGGAGGTGCGTGGATTGCTGGGCGGAAAGCCGCGCGGCCGGCTGGCGCAAGTGACGGGGGAGATTCGGGAGATAAAGGAGAGTTGGCTGGCCGAGTGGATGCCCAAGTTGAACTCTAACGAGGCGCCTCTTTCCCCGTACCGTGTGCTATGGGACCTGATGCACACAGTGGATGTGGCGAACACGATCATCACGCACGACGCCGGCAGCCCGCGCGACCAGCTTTCGCCTTTCTGGGAATCCACCACGCCGCTCTCGTACATCGGTTGGGGCAAGACGACCCAGTTGGGGTACGGCCTCGGCCTGGCGATGGGCGCCAAACTGGCCCAGCCCGACAAGCTCTGTATCAACGTCTGGGGCGACGCCGCCATCGGCTTTACCGGCATGGATTTTGAAACCGCGGTGCGCGAACGGATTCCGATCCTCTCGGTCTTGCTCAACAATTTTTCCATGGCGATTGAGATCCCCATCATGCCCGTTTCGACCGAGAAGTATGGCGCCACTGACATCTCCGGCCATTATGCGGACATGGCCAAGGCTTTTGGTGGTTACGGCGAACGGGTCACCACGCCGGATCAGATCGTGCCGGCCATCCGCCGCGGCATCCAGAAAACACAGGAGGGCGTACCCGCGCTGCTGGAGTTTATTACGGCCAAGGAGACGTCGGTTTCAGTCTTTGGGTAGGGCGAGAAAGTCTGTGAGAACTGCGGATTCTCGCTGTACGAGCAAAGATCCGTGTCTTTCTGTCGATCCGCGGTTCTTGGATGCACTTTTGAGATGTCCTGCCTGGCGTACGGGTGCATCCGAGATTTTAGGATGACCAGTATAGAGCAAGATGGCATCTTGCCCTACATTCCCTAAATCCTGGACGCACCCAGTGTAGAACGGAGGTCGGTTGACAGGGCGTCTGCCACGATGCTACAATTTCGCCTGCAGGTGGTCTGACTATCCTGTTGCCCCAAGGTTTCGATGTGAACTTTTTAGGCTGTCCAACCACAAGCGCCGGATATGCTCCAGACGATTGTGAATTGTCATGTGTTTTGTTATCAGTAATGGAGGAAAGGGCAGATGAATCCCAACCGGTTTGATATGAGTCGCCGCCAGTTTCTCAGACTGACCGGCGGCGTCGCCGGCATCGCAGCGTTGGCCGCCTGCGCCCCGCCGGCAGCCGCACCGTCGGGCGCTGGTGGCGCGGCTCCCGCCGCCGAACAAAAGGAGGTGATCTTCTGGGGCCACGACCAGCATCCCATCGATCTGGCCGCCGAAGGCTTTGTCGAGAAGTATCCTGACATTGCCTGGGTCTCTCCCCATCCGGCGGACCGCGTCGAGAAGATCGTCGCCGCCATGGCCGCCGGCAGCGGCGCGCCCGACCTCTTTTGGGCCGAGGCCACCGACGCCCAGGACTGGGGCTGCAACGAGTTGCTCACCGATCTGAGCGACGAACTCAGACCGGAGCTCGACCAATATCACCCTGCCAAAGTGGCCGAGACCTTTATCGCCAAGACGGGCAAACATGTCGGCTGGCCCGGCGATATCAGCGTGAGCGGCTGGTATTACCGCGAGGACAAACTGGCCGAAGCCGGCTATGGCGACCTCGACCCCAACACGCTCGACTGGCCGGACTTTTTGGCTCTGGCGGCCGACCTCAAGGAGCAGGGCATGTACAGCTTCTGTTTCCCGGCGGACGGTTGGAGCGCGCTCTTTATGTTTGCGCTGCACCAACTCGGCGGCTCGGCTGTCAGCCAGGATGGCCAGACCATGACCGTGGGGGACGAAAAAGGCATCGCCGCTATGCAGATCGTCAAGAATCTGTGGGATTCGGGCGGCGGTCTGGATGTGGGCTGGTGGAGCCCGCCCTACTGGGCCGCACTCAAGGACGGTGAACTGGTGGGCGACTTTGCTGCAGCCTGGGCCAAGGGCTTCTGGGAGGCCAATCTGCAGGATGCCGAAGATACCAGCGCCTTTGGTAACTGGCGCCTTGCCAAGTTCCCCGGCGGCGATGGCATCCAGCACCGCACCGGCATCTGGGGTGGTGCGCAACTGGTGTCGCCCAAGTCAGCCAAGAACACGGACAACGCCATCCTCTTTATGAAGTACGCTCTGGGCAGCGTCGAGGGCGCGGCGCGCTGCGGGGCCTGGGGTATCATCCCGGCCTATCGCCCTTATCTGGAATCGGAGGAATTCCTCAGCCAGCGCTCGCCGGTCTTTGGCGACTGGGAGTTCTGCCAGTTCTGGGCGGATCAAGAGAAGGAACTGTCGCCGACGTTCTTCCGCCCGGCGGGTTGGGGTGCGGTGAATACGATTATTGGTCGTGAAATGGTGCCGATTCTCCTTGATGAGTACTCGGTGGAGGACGGCATGGCGCGCATTGTGGAGATCGCCACGCCTGACTTCGAGCGGACGCGCTGCGTGTAGAAAAAAAGCGGACACAGAGAACGCAGAGAAGGCGCGGGGAGCACAGGGAGAGTTTGAGCCTCTGTCTCTCTGTGTTCTCTGGGGACAGCGGGAGAAGGACTCCATGATGCAGGTCTCACTACCTGAGCAGACTGCGGAAAAATTGCAACAGGCAGCCGCCAGCCGCGGCATGGATGCAACACAATTGTTGGTTCAGTTGGTGGAGGAGTATCTGGCTGACCAAGCGCCACCAGAGCGCCGGCCGGAAAGTCCCGCACAGGCCGAACAGCAGCGAAAAATTGA
>QEUW01000636.1 GCA_003577005.1 Chloroflexota bacterium
GCTCTCGCGCAGAATGCGCGCTACATCTCCGCGCACCTGGTCGCGCAAGCCCGCATCGAGCCCAGAGAAGGGTTCATCGAGCAAGAGCACCTGTGGCCGGGGGGCGAGCGCCCGCGCCAGCGCGACGCGTTGCTGCTGGCCGCCCGACAGCTCGTGGGGCATCCGCCGCTCCATCCCCTGCAGATCGACCAGACTGAGCACCTCATGGACGCGGGCGGCCCGGTCCTGACCTCGTTTTAGACCATAGGCCACATTCTCGCCCACGCTCAGGTGCGGAAAGAGCGCATAGTTCTGAAAGACCATCCCCACCTGGCGTTGTTCGGGCGGGACAAAGACACCCGGCCCCACGACGAGCCGATCCCCAATGGTGATACAGCCGGCGTCGGGGCGTTCAAGACCAGCGATCAGACGCATGGTCGTCGTCTTGCCGCAGCCGCTGGGACCCAACAGCGCGAGGATCTCCCCGGTTTGGACGGCTAGATTGATCCTCCGTACAGCCGGAGTGTGGCGAAAGGTCTTGGTCAATTCTTCACAGCGTACCGCTATGGTGGGGACGGTTCTCTCGGTCATGGCTCTGTTCACGCAACATCAGGATGGTCATAGGGACAGACGACATTAGTACAATCAACAACGCTGGCGCAGCCGCGGCCGCAAAAAAGGCTTCAGACACAGCCGACCAAACAGCGGTGGCAAGCGTCTTGTAGCCGATGGGGGCCAGCAAGAGCGTCGCCGGCAACTCCTTCATTGCAGTCAAAAAGACCATGCTGGCGCCGGCCAACAAACCCGGTCGCAGCAGTGGCAACGTAACCGTTAAAAAGATACGGGCCGGTCCACGGCCCAACGTACGGGCAGCCTCCTCCAGGCTCGGGTGAATTTGTAACAACGACGAACGCACCGTGCCCACTGCCTGAGGCAAAAAGAGAATGCCGTAGGCGAAGATCAACATGACCAACGTCTGGTAGAGCCAGGGGGCATGGTTGGCCCCAAAAAAGACCAGCGCCAGTGCAATCACAATGCTCGGCAGCGCAAAGGCCGAATAGGTCAGCCGTTCCAGTCCATGAGTCAGCGGGCCGGGCCGCCGCACGACCAGCAAGGCAACAGGTAACGCGGCCATCACAATGACTACTGCCGCCACCCCGGAAGCCAGGATCGAATTCCAGGTGGCCGCACCCAGCCCCAGCACAGTTTCGCCAGCGCGGAGACCGCGTACCAACCAGTATACCAGCAGACTGGCCGGCAACACAAGGCTAAAAAATACAATTGCGCCGCAAAAAATTGCCGCGGGCCAGCGCCACCAGCCCAGTCGGACCAGCGTTGGTGGCCGCATGGCGCCGGTTGCCCCCTGGAAGTAGCGAGCGCGGCGCTGGATCTGCGCCTCGAGCACCACAAAGACCAGGGTCACAGCGACCAGCACCAGGGCCAGCAACGCCGCCTGCGAGCGATCAAAAGATTGGTATTGGACATAGATGACACGGGTAAAGGTGTCATAACGCATGAGCGCTACAGCGCCGAAATCGCGCAACGCATAGAGCGCCACCAGAAGGCCACCGGCGCCCAACGCAGGGCGCAACAGCGGCACGGTTGTCCGCCAGAAGGTGCGCCAGGCGCTATCGCCCAGGCTGCGCGCCGCCTCTTCGATCGCTGGGTCTATACGCAAAAGCGCTGCTCGTACGCTGAGCAGTAAATAGGGATAGCTCAACAAGGTGAGGGTAACCAGCGCCCCCCAGAAGCCGTACATGGAGGGCAACCGCTCGATGCCAAACCATTGTTCCAGCCACTGTTGCAACAGACCGCGCGGCCCTAGCGCCGAGGCCATGACATATGCGCCCACATAGCTGGGGATCACCAGTGGCAACGGCGCCAATGCTGCCCAGAGCCGGCGCAGGGGCACATCGGTGCGCGCGGTGATCCACGCCAGCGGCACCGCGATCAGCGCCGAGACCACGGTCACCGAGCCGGCCAGCCAGAGCGTGCGGGCGAGCGTCTCCAGCGTACGGAAGCGCAACAGATTTTGCCACGCGGCCTCTCCGGCGTCCACGGCCCGCAAGATGAGATAAAAGCTGGGCAACAACAGGGCAGCAGCGACCAATACGCCTACACCCCACAGCAGCAACGCCGGCCAACGAAGCTGCAACGAACGCCCGAACCGGGTTGATGTGTGCGGAATTGCTTGTGTCTGTACAGTCTGCATTCGCTTCGATCAAATGCCTGTTTCAAAATAGCGAATTCGTAGAGGTGGCCTTGCCACCCCTACGAATTTTTCACCACATATCTTCTACGAATCTCCAGCGCCTATGGCAGCACGCCTACCTCGCTCAACAATTGGGTGGTTCCTTGTAAGTCGGCCAGGTCGGTCAGGTCCACATCGGGGGTGTTGAGCTCCTCGATGGGCGTCAGATTCTCTGGGCCGGCCACGCTGTCGATGACTGGATACTCGTTGGTCTGCTCGACAAAGTACTGCTGTGCTTCCGGCGAGACCAGGAACTCGATAAAAGCGAGCGCGTTCGCTTCATTCTGGCCAGCGGCCAACCGTCCGACGCTTGAAACCATCACCAAGGAACCGGGTCCGCCACTGGTAAGGAAGTAGTTGCGCGCCCTGAAGCCCTCACCCTCTTCGCTCAAGAAGCGGTAGAGATAATAGTGGTTGACAAATCCAACCTCAATTTCACCGGCAGCCACAGCCTGGACGATAGGTGCATTCCCCTCAAAGACGAGCGGGTTGTTGGCCTGGATGCCTTCCAACCATTCACGGGTTTGCTCTTCCCCCCAGAGGACACGCATCGCTGTCACCATGGCCTGGAACGAGGCATTGGTCGGCGCCCAACCGATACGACCATTCCACTGCGGGTCGGTAAAATCCCAAATATCGTCCGGCAGGTCATCGGGGGTTAGCTGGTTGGTGTTGTAGACTACCACGCGCGCCCGGCCTGAAACACCTACCCACAGCCCATCGGGCGAGCGAAACTCTGGTTTCACCTGGTCAAGAAGCTCAGCTGGCAGTTGGGCGAGCAGGCCGGCGTTTGCCACCGCCCCCACACCGCCTGGGTCCTGTGCATAGTATACATCAGCCGGCGAATTGGCGCCTTCTTCGAGCAGCGCCGCCGCCAGTTCAGCGGTGCTGCCATA
>QEUW01000637.1 GCA_003577005.1 Chloroflexota bacterium
GACCGGGCGTAGACGCATCTTGCGCCCGCTCACCCGGATCGCGGTGCAGAAGGAGCAATTGCGCGGGCAGCCGCGCGTGATCTCCAGGTAGGGCGTCCAATAATTGCTACGTTCATCCACCATCTGGATCACCCGGTCACTGATGGTGGCCAACCCCTCCAGGTTTGCCCAGGTTTCATCCGTGTAGACCGGCTGCATCCCCCTGATGCCCTCGGCAGCAAAGTCCTGGATCAGTTGCTGCCAGGTGAAATATCCTTCGCCGACCATGACACTATGGGCAAAGGTCTGCGTATGTTCGGGCATCAGCGTGGCATGGACGCCGCCAACGACGACGCCAGCCCCCTGCTTCATAGCGCGGCGGGCGATCTCTTCGGCGCGTTCGATGGTCACCGTCATCGAGGTGATGCCGACCAGATCACCTTCGCGCAGACTGTCTAGCGCCAGGTGTCTCGCACATTCTCATCCCAGATCTCCACCGGGATTTCGTCCGGGACAAGCGAGGCCAGACGCATCATCGTGTAGGGTGAGCCAGGCGCCTTGCCAAAGACGCGACCATCGCGACGCGGTTGGATAAGGACGACACGGCGCATAAGCACTTTGCTCCTATGTTAGTGGTGATACGGGACGTGCGTTTTGGCCGGCCCAAAGCGCCAGGTCCCGAACCTCATGCGGTTGCCAATACCTGTCCGCAGATCACATCAGCATCGAGCTGCTGTCTGCCACAGGAGGAGATCCATCAGACTGGAGCATCATACCACAGATCTGCTACACTTCACAAGTGATTTATCAAAAACAATTCATAATAATTACTGCTACGGCGCACTCAATACGAGCAAGATCAACGCATAGCTCGTCCCGACAATCGCACCGATGGCCACCTCCGCGGCCGTATGGCCAAGCAGTTCTTTGAGCTCTTCTTCGCTGATGGGCTGGCCGCTAAAGAGTTCGCGCACCAGGCGGTTTAAGATGCGCGCCTGTTTGCCGCTCTCTTGCCGGACGCCGCGTGCATCGTACATGACGATGAGCGCCACGATGATCGCAACAGCAAAAAGCGGGCTGCCCAGCCCTTCCTCAAAGCCAAGTACGGTGGCCAGGCTGCTGACCATAGCAGAGTGGCTGCTCGGCATACCTCCGGCGCTGAGGACGGCGCGCAGATCAAAGCGGCCATTGCGCGCCCAGGCCCAAAACGGTTTGAGCAGTTGCGCAAAGAGGGCCGCGCTGACCGGCACCCACAGCGCCGTATTGCTCCAAATCCCCTGCATAGTCTCAGCCTTCTTGCCAATCCTCAACGGCAATGGTCTGATGGTTAGGCTGCCATTGTCGGACGCGCAGTTCCGCCTCATCGAGTAGCCGGCTACAGTGAGCAGTTAGCGCAAGCCCTCGTTCGTAGAGACTGAGCGTCTCTTCTAGCGCCAGATCGCCGCTTTCCAACGCTTGCAGAACCTCTTCGAGTTGGGCAAAGGCAGCTTCATAGCTAAGTGATGGCGGTAGTTCCGTCATGATCGAATATCCTCGTTTTGAAAACGTAACTGCTTTGTCACTTTTGGTTACCAGACCATGTAGTATACCAGAACGGGGTGGAAAGCAGAGAGAAGCGAGACTTTTTGTAAAAGCTTGTTTCACTCTGCTTTCCAGCTTCGCCAGCCCAGTCACTTGGGGTTTGCAGCCAGCAAAAGTTGTGGTATCGTTGCGCTGTGACTACCGTACACCGATCAGCAACCAGCAAATTTGCCGGCCCCGCCACCGTCGTGGCGCTAACGCCTGACCCTCTGATTGCCGAACAGGTCGCTGCTATGGTGCATACACAAGGTGGACAGCCAATCGTGGTGCAGACGGCGGATGAACTTGTCGCTGCGCTCGATCACTATTTTCCGGTGTTGGCGTTGCTTGATCTCAGCGCACCCGGTGATTGGCAAGAGGCGCTCGCCCGTTGCAAGCTGCGCCCGCACACACGGTTGATCCCTATCCACGCCTTTGGCAGCCGTGTCGATCCAACGACCTTGCAAGCGGCACGCAAAGCTGGCGCCGATGAAGTCTGGTTGCTCGACCAGTTGGTTGCGGAGCTGCCCGCTCTGGTAAAGCGACACCTGGACCCACCCATCCACTACCCGGCGGGCTGGGATGCCCCCTTGAGCACAGAGGCACGCGCTGGGGTCGCCGCCTTCAACGCCGGCGACTATTTTGAGCAGCACGAACATTTTGAACACGCATGGATCGCCGAGCCGCGCCCCATCCGCGAGCTGTACCAAGGCATCTTGCAGGTTGGTGTCGCCTTCTACCAGATCCAACAAGGCAACTGGGCCGGTGCGCTCAAGATGTTTCGCCGCGGGCTGCCCCGGTTACGCGGGTTACCTCCAGTCTGCCAGGGGATTCACCTGGCCCGTTTCCGCGCCGTGGCCGAAGCCATCCATGCGGAAATCACCGAACTCGGCCCAGATCGACTCGCTGAGTTTGACCAGAGCCGCTTTCCACAGATCGAACTGGTTGAGCCAGAGCTGAATACGGATTAAGCATTTTACAATAAGCGTTGACCGCGCCCGTCGGCAACCTGGCGCTGGTCTGGATACGATCACCCAAGACTAGGCTAACTATCGCCTGAGTCAACTGGAGAGGAATATGCTCGATAAAGCCCAACAAATCCGCGCGAAGCTGGTCGCCTGGCGCCGTGAATTCCACATGCACCCCGAACTGGGGTTTGAGGAACAACGTACGGCGCGCCGCGTGGCCGAAACGCTGGCTGACCTGGGTCTGGAGGTACAGACTGGTGTCGGCAAGACCGGCGTCGTCGGCTTTCTGGGCGAGGGCCGCCCCGTCATCGGCATTCGCGCCGATATGGACGCCCTCCCCATCCACGAGGAAAACGATGTCCCCTATGCCTCGCAGACGCCAGGTATCATGCATGCCTGTGGGCACGACGGCCATACCGCGATGCTGCTCGGCGTGGCGGAGCTACTGAGCCAGATGCCCGACCGGCCCCCTGGCCAGGTGCGCTTTCTCTTCCAACCCAGCGAGGAGCGCTCAGACGGGGAGAACAAATCGGGCGGGCTGCGGATGGTGGAAGAGGGCGCGCTGGATGGCGTGGATGCGGTGATCGCGCTGCACGTGGCGAGCGAACAGCCGGCGGGCAAGATCCAGATCGACGGCGGCTATGCCACTGCCGCCGAGGATTCATTCTTTATCACGCTGACCGGCACAGGCGGTCACGGCGCCTATCCACATTATGCCATTGACCCCACCTTTATCCTGGCGCAGGTGCTCAACGCCATCCACGGTATCCGCGCCCGGCGCATCGACCCGACCAAACCGGTGGCGCTCTCTATCGGTTCGATCCATGCCGGCTCGGTCACCAATGTCATTCCCAGCAAAGTCGAGATCAGCGGCACCATCCGCACCTATGATGAAGAGACGCGGGCGCGCGTGAAAGAGGAGCTGGCCCGTGCGCTCGAAGTTGCGCGGGCGCTGGGGGGTCCGCCAGACGGCGACCGAGCTGTTGGGTGAGGAGGGTCTGTTACCGGCAGAGCCGGGTATGGGCGCCGAGGATTTTAGTTATATGGCGCAAAAGGCCCCTGGGGCCATGTTCAACCTGGGCGCAAAGTACGATGAGCAGGACCGGCCTCACCACACGCCGGTGTTCGATATCAACGAGGATACGCTGCCGGTAGGCACAGCTATGCTGGCCGAGGTCACCTGCCGGCTGCTGCGTGAAAAGGCGGGTTAGCCTCCATCCACCATCGACCAATCCACTCGCTCGTAAACCCGGGCGAGTGGGAGTTTGATCTCTAGTCCGGGGATCTCAAGGACAGCCTCTAGCCCTTTGGTTTCCATCAGAAGCCAGCCGCCATCACGCATGCGCCGGTAGTGCTCGAACCGGGCGCTGTCCTGGTGGATCAAGACGTAGTTCTGCAGCGTAGGGAGCGAACGATAGCGTTGAAACTTGGTTCCACGGTCATAATCCTCGGTGGAGGACGAGAGCACTTCGACAATCAATATCGGATTGGTAATGGTGTCGGTGCGGCCAGGATAGAAGAGAGGCTCACCACAGATGACGGTGATATCCGGGTAGGTGAATACGTTGTACTCCGGCAACCAAAGCCGCATATCGCTGCCCAAAGCTTCGCATTCGGTGGAATCGATCGCTGCGGTAAGCAAATTAAGTACGTTGCGCACAATCCGATTGTGATTGATTAACCCACCTGTCATCGGCGCAATCTCTCCGTCGATATACTCGCTTTTGTATTCTGCTTTCTCTTCCAACGCAAGATATTCCTCTGGTCGGTAGCGCAACGCCGCCTGTCGTCTGGCCGGTGCTTCCAACACCTGGCTCTGGATAGTCACGATTTTCACCTCCTGGGATCTCGTTGTAGGAAAAGGCTGCCGGCTTGCCCTACAACCTTTATTGTACTGTCACTTCGGTGTAAACCGAAGTCTGGTTACCATCCAGGTCTTCGATGATAAAGCCCACCACATATTCACCGGCGGCCGCGTCGAGTTCGCGCAGGGTGAAGGTCTGGTCGCTAAAGGTCAGCGTGCCGCCCTGTTGCGTCGCATTGTTGATGACGCGGCCACTTTGGTCCAGATCCATCCACTGTTCGAGGACCGTGAACTGGTCGCCGCTTTCCGGGATAATCTCCCAGGGTGCGCCCGTCTGGCCCTCGACGGTAAAGGCAAAGACCTGGTGCAGCACACCGTTGCGGAAGTAAAGCCGGGCTGAGCGCTCTTCGCCGTTGGTGTAGGTGTAGATGCCATCCACCGTGTAAACCGCATCCTCCGGGGCAGCGCCATAGCTCTGCGGCTTGAAGACAGCCACCTCGGCGCTGGCCCCGTCGCTGATGCCAAAGACCAGCGGCTCCCACTCGAATTCTAGCGTAAACTGGCCGCTCTCCGGCCAGACCGGATAATAGATACCGTTGAGTTCGCGCGTCTCGGCGCTCTCCAGGTAATCCATATCCGCCACATAGAGCGAATTGGCCGCCTGGTCATAGAAGCCAGCGAAGAGATAGACATAGCCGACGTTCTCGCCGCGGATCTGCGTGCTGAGCAAGATGGGCTGACCCGGAGCGGCAACATTGGCTGAAGCTGTAACAGGCGAAAGCTCGATCTGCCCGGCGCCCGGCGCCTGAACCGTGGCAGAACGGTCGGGCACGACGACAGCACTGGTGGCCGGTTCGAACTGGCGTCCGGTGTAGTGAAAGGCGAGGAAATCATCCCACAGCGACGCTTCGGCAAAGCGCCCGGCAATGGCCGTGTACGACTGCGGCCCGGCTTCAGGCGAGCGATAGAGCTGCGAAATCGGGAAGTAGATCGAGACACCGGTGGCGCCCGGTTTCTGCGGTCCATGCTTTTCCGCTACGACGCCCTGGCTAATGGCAGCCAGGAGCCGGTCGCCTGCCTGGCCTAGTTCACCGCTAGCACCCATTTGCTGTAGCAGTTGGACAAAGTGGCCCAGGTCGAGATACGAAGCAGGAACCTGGGAACCAAAGATACTGGTATACGATTGGGCATGGCTACGAGCTTTTGCCACGCCCTGCTGGTTAACTGCCTGTAACGCATAGGCGAACTCGTTGAGGCTGTTGGACAACTCGGGCATCACTTCCAGGTCGAACGCGGTCAACGTGACATTCTGTACCAGCTGGTTTGAGAGTGCGTAATAGACGTTTGTAAGACCGGTAGCGAGAGCACAGAGCGACAGCGACAGATGGCGGTACGATAAAAGCTTCGTTCGGAGATGTTCTATG
>QEUW01000638.1 GCA_003577005.1 Chloroflexota bacterium
CTGGCTGACCTCCGCCGGCCCGTGCAACAGGATCAAGAGCGCGGTGTATTCGTTGACGCCCAGTTCCGCCGCCCACTGTTTGAGTGCGCCATAGGTCTTGGGTCCAATGCCGCGCGCCGGCTCATTGATGATGCGGTCGAGCGAGACCGTAGCGGCGGGGTTATGCACGACCCGCAGATAGGCGAGCGCATCTTTTACCTCTTTGCGCTCATAAAAGCGTGTGCCACCGATGAGCTTATATTTGATCTGGCGCAGCACAAACGCCTCTTCGAGCGCACGGCTTTGGGCGTTGGTGCGGTACATCACGGCGATGTCGCCGGGGGTCAGCCCGTGATTCGCCATCAGCCGTTCGATCTCCTCGCAGATGTACCCGGCCTCTTCGACCTCGTTGTACGCTTCGTAAACGCTCACCGCCAGCCCTTCACCGTTCTCGGTGTGCAACCGTTTGGGTGTGCGGTGGGGGTTGTTGGCGATCACAGCATTTGCCACGTCGAGGATGCGCTGGGTGCTGCGGTAGTTCTGTTCCAACAGCACGACGGTGGCGTCGGGATAGTCGTGCTGAAAGTTTTGGACGTTGCGGTAATCTGCGCCGCGAAAGCGATAGATGGCCTGGTCTGGATCACCTACCACAAAGAGATTGCGGTTATCGGTAGGCTTCCCGGCCAGGAGGCGCACCAACTCATACTGGGCCGCATTGGTATCCTGGAACTCGTCCACCAGCAGATAGCGCCACTTCTCCTGATATTTGCGCAGCAGATCGTCACGCTCCCGCAGCAACAGAACGCTGCGCATGAGCAGATCGTCAAAATCCATGGCGTTGTTGTTGTGCAACGCCTCCTGATAGCGAGCATAGACGCGACCGGCGATCTCTTCCTGGTACGAGCTTGCCCGGTAGTTCTCAGGGGTGACCAATTCGTTTTTCTGTGCGCTGATCCGGGCCCGAATGGCTGTGGGGCTGTACCGCTTCTCATCCAGGTTCATCTCGCTTAAGACGTTGCGCACCAGGGCAAGCTGGTCGGCGCTGTCGTAGATCATCCAGTTGCGGGCGTAACCGATGGCCTCGGTCTCGATGCGCAAGAGCCGGGCGCAGATGCTGTGAAAGGTGCCGATGGTCAACCCACCCAACCGCGGCGGCTGCCCTGGCAAGGGTGGGCCAAACTTCTCGCCGAGCAGTTGTTCGACCCGCTCGCGCATCTCGTGGGCGGCTTTGTTGGTAAACGTCACGGCAAGGATGTTCCACGGCGCGACACCGGCCACATCGATCAGATAGGCGATGCGCCGGGTCAGGACGCGCGTCTTGCCCGAACCGGGACCAGCCAGCACCAGCACCGGCCCGTTGACCGTTGTAACGGCCCTGATCTGCGGAGGGTTGAGGTTGGCCAATAGGTCGGTCAAACGATCACCTCATTCTTCGCCGTGGAGCAGCCGCAGATAGCTATCATACCGCGCCGGGTCGATCTGGCCGGCCTCCACTGCGGCGCGGACGGCGCACCCGGGTTCATGGTCGTGGGTGCAGCCGGGATAGCGGCAACTGTGGATAAAAGGTTCCATCTCGATAAAGTAAAAGCTCAGGTCGGCCGGGTCGATGTCGTAGAGCCCCAGTTCACGGATGCCAGGGGTATCGGCGACAAAGGTGTGTTCGCCAAAGGGCAGCGCAAAGAGCTGGGCGTTGCGGGTGGTATGTTTGCCCTTGCCCTCAAAACTGCGCAGGTCGCCCGTCTCCAGATGCAGGTCAGGGTGGATGGCATTGAGCAGGCTGCTCTTGCCCACCCCGCTTGGCCCGGTGACGACGGTGATACGGTCGCGCAACAGTTCGCGCAGCTCGTCGATCCCTTCACCCGTGGCGGCGCTGGCGTAGATGACGGGATAGCCGATCCGTTCGTAGAGGCCAAAGAGCCTCTGCGCCTGCTCTAACCCCGTCACATCGATCTTATTGACACAGATTACCGTGAGCAGCTCGTTGCGTTCGGCGACGACCAGAAAACGGTCCAACATACGCAGGTGAGGCTCTGGTTGGGCGGCGGCAAAGACTACGAGCGCCTGGTCCGGGTTGGCGAGGATCACATCCTCGGCCGGTATCTCCATACCGGGACGCTGTCGGCTCAGGACAGTCTCACGCTCTTCGACCTGTTCGATCAAACCCTCATGATCACCGTGGGGCAGCACCCAGACGCGGTCCCCCACGGCGACGAGCGTATCCTTGCCGCGTTCGAGCAACAGGCGCCCACGCACCTCGCACAGGCGCACGCGGTGGCCGCCCGGCTCATCGGTTTGCACATCGTAGTGGTGCCCGCGCGCCCGCAGCACCACACCGGCGACCAGGTTGGCCGATTCCTTCTTGGGTTTCGGCTTGCGCCCGCGGCGGACATCATGTTGTAAGAGTTCGTAAGGTAAGTTCTTCTGGCGATTGGCCAAGCAAGTTGCTCCGTGATGCGTGATACGTACTGCGTATTCCGTACTGCGTGATAGAGATAGTATAGCATAAATGGGGCGCTACACTGTCATTTAGTTTGTAGGCGATCAGAACTTCTGAAAAGCCTGCGAGAAAACCACGGGTTTGCAGCGCGCGGATTCTGGTCGCCATGAGACGCTGATCCGCACTTACCAAACTTGCGATGCGTAAAAGCAGACCAGCTTAGGACCAGCGCGTTCTGCGTTCTACATTCTGCGTTCTACGTTCAACCGTTCCTGACAACAGGGGAAGTCCGTGTGGGGTTGGCAGGCGTCGAGCACCGTGCGGGGTGTGGTGACGCCAAACTCGGCCAGCAGGTCGCGCAGATCGGCCAGCGGCAACCCAATCACGCCAGAGATGCAGCCGTTCACCGCCGCCACTGGGGCAAATCGGCGATGTTGGATCGCATACGCGCCGGCCTTGTCCAGCGGATCGCCAGTGGCGACATAAGCGGCGATCTCGGCGTCGGTGTAGGCGCGCATACGCACGGCAGTCGTATTGACTCGGGTGCGCTGGACCTTGTGCAGCGGGTCGAGCACACTAACACCGCTGTGGACCTCGTGCACCCGGTCGCGCAACTGGGCCAGCATGGTGGTCGCTTCCGCCGCGTCAACCGGTTTCCCCAGGAGCAGATCACCCAGCGCCACCACCGTGTCGGCG
>QEUW01000639.1 GCA_003577005.1 Chloroflexota bacterium
CCCATCTGGTCCTGGATCTTCTTGAACATGGGGCGCATGGTCATGCCAAAGCGGAGCGCAGCGACCACCAACACCCCCAACGGGACCAGAACCCAGAGCGCCAGCCGCGCATTCTCCAAGAGCAGCGCGATCACCACACCCACAAGCAGGAGCATCGTCGCCAGTAGATCCATCAGCCCAACGCCGGTAAAGCGCTCCGTTTCGGAAATATCGCCCGTGGCGCGGCTCATCAGGTCGCCCGTGCGCGCCTTGTCATGAAAGGCAAAGGGCAGACTTTGGACGCTCTCGTAAAAGTGATTGCGCAAGTCATAGCCAACCCGGTTGGACAGCCACTCACCAAAGAAGCGCTGTACAAATCCCATCAGACCGCGCACAACTGCAATTGCCAGGATCAACCCGGCGGCGCCAAAGAGCGCCGTGGCGCGGCCCGAGGCCAAGCCCTCATCAATGGCCCGCTTCACCACTTGTGGCACGGCCAGATTCAGCGCCGTCGCCCCCAACATCGCTCCATACGCCAGGATCATCTGCCGCCAGTACGGGCGCAAGTATCCGGCCAACCGCCGGTAGACCCCAAGTCGCTGTGAAGACATAGCTCCTCCGTAAGAGGGAGTCAGGAATTAGTAAGTAGGGGTACTGACACATCAAGTTGGGTAGCGAGTCAGGAGGTGCAACGCACTTTTTAAGTGCATCGCACCTGCGTGAATTCGCCAAATGTCAACAGAACCTAACCCTTAATTCCTGATTCCTTACTTCTCTCGATAATGGTAATGATACAGCGTTTCAAAGCCGGCGCGGGTGTAAAGCATTTGCGCCGGTCGATTTTCGTCCATCACCTGTAGATAGGCGTGATCTGCCTCATAGAGTTGGGCCCAGATCGCCAGTGTGCGCAAGACGGCGCTGGCTGCCCCGCGCCGGCGAAAGTGGGGAACCGTCGCCATGCAGAAGATGCCGACCCATCTTCCTTCCACCACACCCAGCCCGACGGCAGCCGGCTCGCCCTCGACGCGGAGCACTGTATAGCCAGCGGGCGATGCGATCCGTTGCAGGATCGACTGGCGGATGTCGGCCTGCGGGTCATTGTTATGTTCAATGGCAAGGTAGAGAGAAAACCATTCTTCATCAAACTCTTCTGAGACCTCCACTTCGAATTCAGGCCGCAGCCGGAGCGGTAGCGTCTGGCGTAGGATGGCTGCCAGTTCCGCCACCTGGACGGCCGTACGGGCAACACTATGGTAGCCACGTGCGGCCAACTGCTGGTCCAGATCAGCTGGTTCGGCGGCCGGTGACAGCTGGAAACGCGCCGGCTGTCGCCGCGCGGCATAAAACGACTCTACTTCGGCTAACAACGGCTCTACATCCGGCGCCGCCAGCGAGCCATTGGGCCAGACCGAATTGGCGCGACGGGTGACGCCGCCGGTAAAGCGGAGCCGCCAGCCGTCCAGCGCCTCTGCTTCGGCTGGCGGCCAGGCGTTGGCGGCCAGCGTCTCTAACGTACGGATCAACGGCAACGATGCCATCTCATTCACCCCAAATTTCCCTCCTGCTGGCTCTTCGATCTGCAAAAACTGCAAAAAACAAAATGCGTGCCACGTAGCCCGCACCCACGGAAGAACGTTGCTTTCCACTCGGATCGCTGGTCAACCATGCCCACGCACTACGCACCACGCATAACGCCGTAAACTTCAGTCGGAAGGTAGCACAACTTATTTATGATACCACAACGCTTGCTGCAAGGTAAAATGGTGTGCTACACTCATGCGTATGCAGACACACACAGAAAGCAGGTACACCCTCCTCGATTCGGGAAACGAACAAAAGCTGGAGCGCATCGGGCCGTACACGCTGATCCGGCCCGCGCCCCAGGCTATCTGGCGACCCCAATTACCGGCGGTGGAGTGGCGGCGCGCCGACGCCATCCACACACGCGGCAGCGACGGCGGCGGCAGTTGGGAGTGGAAGCGCAAGGTCGAGCGCGAGTTCGACATTCTCTACAGCAACCTGGTCTTCCGCATCAAACTGACCAACTTCGGCCATATGGGTCTTTTCCCCGAACAGGCGGCCAACTGGGATTGGCTGCGCGAGGTGATCCGTACCCGGATGCAGCGCACCAACAACCGCAATCTGCATGTGCTCAACCTCTTTGGCTATACCGGCGGCAGCACGCTGGCGGCCAGCCAGGCTGGTGCGCATGTCGCTCATGTGGATGCGGCCAAGGGGGTGGTCGATTGGGCGCGCAAAAATGCCCAACTCTGTGCGCTCGATGAACGGCCCATCCGCTGGCTGGTGGATGATGCGCTCAAGTTCGTCAAGCGCGAGGAACGCCGCGGCAACAGCTACCAGGGGATCATCCTGGACCCGCCGTCGTTTGGCCGCGGGCCGCAGGGCGAGGTCTTTAAGATCGAAAATGACCTGCTGCCGCTGCTCGATGCGTGCAAGGCGCTCCTGGCGCGGGATGCGCTTTTTATCCTCTACAGTTGTCACACGCCGGGTTTTACCCCCATCGTGCTCAACAATCAACTGGAATCTATGGTGGCGGAGCGGAAGGGTACAATCGAAAGCGGGGAGATGACGGTTGCCGAAAGCGGCGGGCGTCTGCTGCCGAGTGGCACATACGCACGCTGGCGGGTGGCTGAATAGATGGGAGATCACCCTTCCCCGTCAGGCAAAGGATAGATACGCAAACCGGGCGCGATCTGAAAATCAGCTTGAAGACGGCCAAGACCACGTGACGAGGATTACCAGTCTCCAAAATCAACGAATCAAAGAAATCCCCAAACTCGCCAAGCGCTCTGTGCGTGACGAGCGCCGTCTGACCGTGGTCGAGGGGCTGCGCGAAACGGAACGTGCCCTTGTCAATGGGGTGATCCCTACCGAAGCCTACCTTTGTCCCCAGGTGGTGGGTGCGGCAGAGCGGCCAGCGTTTGACCGGCTCCAACAACTGCTGGCCAGGCAGCCGTCGGTACAACGCATTGAAGTGACGCCTGAGGTCTTTGCCAAGATCGCCTACCGGGAAGAGAGTGAGGGCGTCTTGCTGGTCATTCCTTATCTAGAGCGCCGGTTGGATGATCTACCGCTCCGGGAGGCGCCCTTTTTCTGCGTCATCGAGGGGGT
>QEUW01000640.1 GCA_003577005.1 Chloroflexota bacterium
TGGGCAGCGTATTCGCGGTTATCTCCATCCAGACAAAGGGGGAGAATACATCTTCTGGATCGCTGCCGACGACGCCGCCGAACTCTGGCTCAGCACCGATGACAAACCTGAAAACAAACAGCTCATCGCCAGCGTGCCCTCCTGGACATTGACTCGCCAGTGGGACAAGCACCCCTCCCAACAGTCGGGTGGCATTCTGCTGGAAGCGGGTAAACGGTACTACGTCGAAGTCCTGCATAAGGATGCCGACCAGAAGGATAACCTGAGCATTGCCTGGCAGATCCCTGGTGGCGAGCGGGAGATTATTGCGGGGAAATATCTCTCTCCCTTTGTGCCGCCAAAATAACAGTCGAGGCCCTGGGCCACAGCGCCCAGGGCCTTTTGCAAGCGGGGAACCCTTGAACAAACCTGAACCCTATATCCAGTTACAGATGGTCTGGCCGTCGAGACGCAGACACGACCCGCCGGCTGTCCAGCTTCCACCTGGCTACACCTTGCGCACCTATTCACGAAGAGAGTGGCGCATTGGTGGCGAGTGCAATGGGGCTTCACGACCACTCGGACTTGCACCCCTTTGGCGGTGAACTGGGCTGGGTGGCGGCTGACCCGGCGCACGCGGGGAAAGGCTTGGGGTATGCCGTCTGTGCCGCGGTGACGGCGCGTCTGCTCCAGGCTGGCTATGACAATATCCATTTGTATACCGAACACTGGCGGCTGGCAGCCATAAAAACCTATCTCAAGCTGGGGTATCTCCCTTTCTTGTTTGCACCGGAAATGGCAGAACGCTGGCGTGCTGTCTGCATCCAGCTTTCATGGTCCTTTACCCCGGAGCAATGGGCATCGGAGATAGTACCGTGCCAGGTCTCACGTCGTGAGAGGAAGTGAAGCAATAAGTAATGAGCGTAAACCTTACGGCATCATCAATATGTTGGCATGATATACGTCAAATGGCTAGGCCTGGCCCCATCAAAAGGTTGTTGCGCCGGCTGCCGTTCTATGCTAGTGTATTGGTACACCGGATCAAACGAGCGGAAGTTCTTCTCTCCAGTTGGATGGCTGTCGCTCGAGCGGATGAAACGCCGGAACTTGTTCCACGCCGGGAGTTGGTCATGTTGCTGGTTTGGGTATTGCTTGGTATTTTTTCTGTTGCCAGCCTCGTTGCGACTGTTGTCTTGTATGCGGCCGTGGTGACATCGGCACGGGTGTCCGCAGAGATAGAACAACAGGAATCAATCTCTGGCGCCCGGCGCATCCAATCCAGTGATACCCCACGCAATGCACGGCCGACCCACCCTCCCACCTGCCAGAAGGGCGAGTGGGCACAGCCCCAGTAGTCTCTGCCTCTGTCATCCCTACGAAACTGAGTTCCATCTGGAGCGGTGGTTTTTCTGCCGCGGAAACCACCCTGTTCAGAACAACCGTGACCATAATGCGACCAGCCGGATCCACTCAGATTCGTATGGGCTTTTGCCTGCCAGCAATTCACGCAAACCCGATGAGAATGGAAGAATACTTCGTGTCACTGGCTGAGATTCGTGATTTATTGGTTCAGGGAGCGCAGCCCGCCCACCGTCTATAAAGCCAGCAAAGCGGGCTGCCTGTTTGCAGAATCGGCAATCTCCTCTATAATAGCGTCCGCTCTGGCTATGTTCATTTATTCCCTGGACTGCAATCATGACAAAACTAGTGATCGTTGAATCGCCGACCAAGGCAAGAACCATACGTAATTTTTTACCACAGGGTTATCAAGTCGAAGCCAGTATGGGCCATGTGCGCGACCTCCCTGCATCGGCGGCCGAAATACCGGCCAACCGTAAGGTTGAACCATGGGCGCGGCTGGGCGTCAATGTCGAAGCGGATTTTGACCCGCTCTACGTGATCCCCGCAAGCAAGAAAAAGGTCGTCAATGAGCTAAAGGCAAAACTCAAGAACGTCGATGAGCTGATCCTCGCCACCGATGAAGACCGTGAGGGCGAGAGTATTGGCTGGCATCTTTATGAAGTGCTCAAGCCCAAGATCCCCGTACGCCGTATGGTCTTCCACGAGATCACGCGCGAGGCAATCCAAAAGGCCCTCAACGAAACGCGCACCATCGATCAAAACCTCGTCCATGCCCAGGAGACACGGCGTATTCTCGACCGGCTCGTCGGCTATACAGTTTCGCCACTGCTCTGGAAAAAGATCGCGCCTCGGCTCTCGGCTGGCCGCGTCCAGAGTGTGGCCGTCCGGCTGCTTGTGATGCGCGAGCGGGAGCGGCGCGCCTTTGTCCCTGGCGTCTACTGGGATTTGAAGGCCTATCTCAACAAACGCCCAGACAAGCCGGAGCATCGTTTCGAGGCGCAGCTCGTCTCGGTGGGCGGCGTGCGCGTTGCCAGCGGGCGCGATTTCGACGAGAACACGGGCAAAGTGGCCGCCGACGCCAATGTCCTCCTGCTCAACCAGCAAGAGGCCGAACAGTTGCGCGACCGGCTGCTCAAAGGTTTGTGGCGCGTGACCGACCTGGAGGAGAAGGAAACCACCCGCGCCCCCTACGCACCCTTCACCACCAGCACGCTCCAGCAGGAGGCCAACCGCAAGCTGGGGATGAGCGCCAAAGAGACGATGCGCGTTGCCCAGTCGCTCTACGAAAACGGGTACATCACCTACATGCGTACCGATTCGGTCAACTTGAGCGAAGAGGCGGTCCAGGCGGCGCGGCGCCGGGTGGCGGAACTCTATGGCGACCAATTTCTAAGCCCGCAGTCCCGGCGTTACGCCACCAAGACCAAGAACGCACAGGAGGCGCACGAGGCGATCCGCCCGGCGGGTGACCAGATGCGCCCGGTGGATATGCTCCCCCTCTCCGGTGAGGAGCGCCGCCTCTATGACCTGATCTGGAAGCGGACCATCGCCACCCAGATGGCAAACGCCCGTCTCAAATTTACAACGGCCACCATTGGGGTGGAAGATGCGCTCTTCCGCGCCAGTGGCCGCACCGTGCTCTTTCCCGGTTTCTTCCGCGTCTATGTCGAAGGCTCGGATGACCCCGAGGCGGCGCTGGAAGACCAGAACGCCCCGCTGCCCCCGCTGAGCATCGAAGAAGAAGTCGATTGTCGCGACCTCGAAGCGCTCGGCCACGAAACCAAACCGCCCGCCCGCTACACCGAGGCAACGCTGGTCAAGGCGTTGGAGGCCGAGGGCATCGGTCGCCCCAGCACCTACGCCAGCATCATCGACACCATCCAACAGCGCGGCTATGTCTTCAAACAGCGCAAAGAACTGGTGCCGACCTTTACCGCCTTCGCCGTCACCGGCCTGATGGAGAACCATTTCCACGACCTGGTGGACCTGCACTTTACCGCCAACATGGAGCAAAGGCTCGACGACATTGCCAACGGCGAAACG
>QEUW01000641.1 GCA_003577005.1 Chloroflexota bacterium
GTGTCTTCGATGTGGACAAAGTGAAGCTGAAAATCCTGGCGGGTGGTGACATGGAGGATGCCGTCCGAATATTCGTCAGCGACCTGGGCGAGCACATCGAGTTGGTCTGGCGTCAGACCGCCATAAGGTACTTTGATCCGCTGCATACCGGGCGCATCCCAATAGGTGTCGGGGCCCTTGGTAAGGTCGCCAGCGGGAAAGCGGAGCGTCTGCGCCTGGATGCCGTCGTGGCGCTGGCCGTTGTCATAGCGCTGTCCATAGACGCCGCGGCGCAACCGGGTCTCGGCAAAGACTTTTTCGTCGATCTTGCCTTGTTTTCGAAGCCATAGCTGCCCTTCGAAGATGTCGATCTCGTGCCTCAGCCGCTCGGACGTGCGTTCCTGCAACACCTCTTTCCAGGTGGTTACGTCGGTCATAAAATTCTCCTTTGCTAAACTGCGGTTGCTTTGAGAACGCGAGTGGGGATCTGCCCGAACCGACCAGAAACTTCGCGTTTTCAAACAGAGCTGAGTATAGCTAGTCAAAGAAAAACCTGCCCAGTCCCCATCGACCGCTTAGTTCCGTCTATGGAACAATCCTCTATCCCCTGGTACTTTGTACACGCGGGAACACCGGCAATGCGGACCGTGCAGGTTCTGCACGTCCAGGCTGCTGTGGTTGGATGCGCACCTTCACGCAGACAACGGCATCAGCAGCGCCGGCGGCCCCGCGTACTACAGATGCAGGTTGTCAATTTAGCGCTTTGCAAGAGTAAATGCATTGGTATTCTCATTGGTGGACCGAGACAGTTAGGGTGGACAGGTAGATAGGGAAAGAGGCCGTATCTGCCTGTCAGTCAAACAGCGAAAAAAAGCCCATCGAAGCTTCGATGGGCTGCGGGAAGCGAGTTGAACTCTGTTCTCAACTGCCGACACACCATCGAATGGTCTTGCCCAGGCGACAACAGCCACAACCACAACAGCGGGTGAGGTGGGTGCAGACCGGGCAATTCATGATGCCAGAATACGGTGTTCGACAAAACATATGCAACAGGTTATTTGCTTTGTACGGCGAGAAAGAGGTTACCCTACAGTCTCTACTTGATTTCACCGAGTATACTCAATCGTTGAAATTTGGTCAAATATGTTTTGTCCGAATCTTTGCTTGTGTTGTATGCTGATCCGAGATGGCTGCACACACCAGTGGGCAGTCTGGGTAACTCTGAAGGCGAAAGGACTCGTTTCCATGCGTATTGCGGTCGCCACCGACCATGCCGGTTTCCCGCTCAAGCGGGTCATCCTGGATGAGTTGGCAAAGCTGGGGATCGATGCGCTCGATCTCGGTGTGGACAGCCCGGCATCGGTCGATTTTCCCGACTACGCGGCCCGTGTGGGTCGGGCGCTCCAACAACAACAGGCGGAACGGGGCATCCTCATCTGTGGGAGCGGCGTGGGGATGGCAATTGCCGCCAACAAAATGGCAGGCGTGCGCGCCTGTGTGACCCATGATACGTACAGCGCTCACCAGGGCGTCGAACACGACAGTATGAACGTTATGTGTCTGGGGAGCCGCGTCATCGGCGAAGAGGTGGCCCGCGAGCTGGTGCGCGCCTTCGCCCACGCCCACTTTCAGCAAGAAGAGCGCTTTGTCCGCCGGCTGGAAAAGATCAACCGCCTGGAAGCCGAAAACGAATAGACCGCGGATGAGGCGGATGACGCGGATCGAGGCGGATAAGAGATTCTGTTAGAAGTTGCGCAGTTGCCCAGGTGCGATGCACTTGTAAAGTGCGTTGCACCTCTGGAGAACGAATCCAACTGCGTAACTTCTATCCGTATGATCCGCAAAAACTCTGTTCTACAAGGAGGCCCTATGCGGCGTGTTGCCCAACCTGTTTTGATCGTCGTCTTTGGCGCATCGGGTGACCTGGCCAAGCGCAAGTTGATCCCGGCGCTTTTTCATTTGCACAACCAACAGCTGTTGCCCGACAGTTTTGCCGTCCTTGGCTTTGCCCGCACTCGTTATTCCGACGAACAATTTCGCGCCATGATGGTCGAGAGCCTGCGCGAACATCTGGCCGACGAACACCAAGGGGTTGAATTCGACGATGAGCGGCTGGCGAGCTTTGCCAAAAATCTCTTCTACCAGCAGGGCAATTACGATGATTCCGAGAGTTTTGACCAACTGGCCCGCCGTATCGACGAGGTAGAGGAGGAGCGGCAGACGCAGGGCAACCGGCTCTTTTATCTCGCGACGCCGCCCGAGGTCTTCGAACCGGTCACCAGCCTGATCCATGAACACAAACTTGCCCCACAGGAGGGAGAAGGCTTTGCCCGGCTCATCATCGAGAAGCCCTTTGGCCACGACCTGGCCAGCGCCGAGGCGCTCAATGACCATCTGTTACGCCTCTTTGCCGAAGATCAGATCTACCGGATCGACCACTATTTGGGCAAAGAGACGGTGCAGAACATCCTTGTCTTCCGCTTTGGCAACGGTATTTTTGAGCCGGTTTGGAACCGCAACTATATCGACCATGTGCAGATAACGGTGGCCGAAAGGCTAGGGGTGGGCGACCGCGGCGGCTATTACGACCAGTCGGGCGCGCTGCGCGATATGGTGCAGAATCATGTCATGCAACTTGTGGCGCTTACGGCGATGGAACCGCCCGTCGCCATGGACGCCAAGGCAGTGCGCGACCAAAAGGTCAATGTCATGCAGTCGATCCGCCCGCTGGAGCCGGAAGATGTGGTGCGGCGCGTGGTGCGCGCCCAATACACAAGCGGAGAGGTAGACGGCAAGCGGCTACCCGGCTATCTGGAGAACCAGGGGATCCCGCCGGACTCGCACACAGAGACCTTTGTAGCGTGGAAGCTGGAGATCGACAACTGGCGCTGGAACGGGGTGCCCTTTTATCTGCGCACGGGCAAGGCAGTGCCCACCAAGTTAACCGAGATCAATATCATCTTTCGCAAACCGCCCATGCGTCTTTTTGAAACCATGGATGACGGGCTGACGGTGCGCAGCAATATCCTCTCCTTGCGAATTCAACCCAACGAGAGCATCTGCCTGACGGTGGATGCGAAACGGCCTGGGCCGAGCATTGCCGTCTTTTCGTATAGCGATTTTGGGCAGCCGCCCGCTGACGCCTACGAACGGCTGTTGCTCGACGCCATTGTGGGCGACAGCACGCTCTTTATCCGCCGTGATGAGATTGAGGTTGCCTGGGAGCGCGTGACGCGTGTGCTAAATGGCTGGCGCCAGGAAAAAGAGATCGCGGCCCGGCGCGGCGTCGAGTTCAGTATTCCAACATACCCTGCCGGTTCCTGGGGGCCACCCGAAGCAGATGCCTTGCTAGGGCGCGACGGGCGTTACTGGCGCAGCACGCTCGAATAAGCGAGCATTCCTAGCCCGCTGGCTATATCCGCAGGGGGTCTGCATGTCTATTTGGCTGGGCCGAACCAAAATCAGGTGCGACAGTCTCTTGGCCGCGTTGATGGAGCAGGGCGACCACCCGGCGATTTTCCATGGAGATGGTTTCATGGTCCATGACCGCCTTGGCAATCGCTTGCATTTCCGGCGACAGCGAGGCAAGTTCAGCGGCGCTCATCTCCTCAAAGATGCGGATGGCGCCTGACTGTTGTATCTCCTGCGCATAGCGCTCCATCTGGTCAGCCGTCAAGATGGTGGCCAGTAGATCCTCGTAGCGCTGGTAGCCATCGCGC
>QEUW01000642.1 GCA_003577005.1 Chloroflexota bacterium
ACCATCCCGACAACCCGCGCTATCCCACGCACTGGCGCTGTATTCTCAACCCAGGGTTTGGCTATATCAACCCCGCGTTTGTGTTGGCCGAACCCTATCAACTTGCACCTGCGACCCCCCTGACACTGCGCTATCGGGTGTTGGTGCACCCAGGCTGGGGTGACGCGGAGCAGATGGAGGCGGAATTTGCACGTTTTGTCGCGGGCGCGCAGCGGCCCGCCCAAGCGTAGCTCGGCGAGACGCGCACCATGAAACAAGCTCACTCCAGCATCTGGCCCGCTACGCTACGGGCGCGTGAGGCGCTGACCTTCTATCTGTTCCTGACGCCATGGCTCCTGGGCTTTGTGCTGTTTACCATCGGCCCCATCCTGGCCTCAGCCGCCCTAAGCTTCACGCAATATGACATTGTCACCCCGCCGCGGGCGATCGGGGTCGCCAACTATCATGACCTGTTTGCGAGCGATCGGTTGTTTGGGGTGTCGCTGTACAACACTGAGTACTATGTGCTCTTCTTCGTCCCCCTCCAGATCGCACTGTCGTTGGCGCTGGCGCTCTTGTTGAACCTGCCGGTGCATGGCATCCCCATCTATCGCACGATGTTTTACATTCCGTCGATTGTGCCGGCGGTCGCTAATTCGATCCTGTGGATCTGGATTTTTCAGCCGCAATGGGGTCTACTCAACTACGGGCTGAGCCTGCTTGGCGTAGAAGGCCCTCTATGGTTGAGTTCGGTTGAGTGGTCCAAACCCTCGCTGATCCTCATGAGCCTCTGGGGGTCCGGCGGCTCGATGATCATCTTTCTGGCCGGTCTCCAAGGGATCCCCCAGCACCTGTATGAAGCGGCAGAGTTGGACGGCGCCAACCGCTGGCGTCGATTCTGGCATGTCACCCTGCCGATGTTGACCCCGACGACCTTCTTTGTGCTGGTGCTCGGCGTGATCGGCTCGTTTCAGGTCTTCACCCAAGCCTACATTATGACGGGCGGCGGGCCGGCCAATTCGACCCTATTCTACATGCTCTATCTCTATCGACGGGCGTTTGTCTTCCAGAATATGGGGTATGCCTCGGCGATGGCCTGGATCCTGTTTGTGATCATTTTCCTGCTCACCGTCGTCCAGTTTGCAGCCGCCCGCCGTTGGGTCTACTACGAAGGCGAGAGGAGATAGCTTGTGGCGCGTTCGACGGCCCTCCATGAACAGGTCTCCGTACGCCGGCGTCCCCGCAGCTGGTCCAGGCGCGTGCGCCGAGGGGCGCGCTATCTCGTCCCGCATCTCGCGCTGGCTCCCCTGGGGCTGCTCTTTGGGCTTCCCTTTATCTGGCTGGTCACCACGTCGCTCAAGGCCAATCGGCAGATTTTCGTCTGGCCTCCTATCTGGTGGCCGGACCCGATCATCTGGCGTAACTACTCTGACGCCTTTATTTTTGCGCCGCTGCACCTATATGCGCTCAACACCCTCACGATCGCCGTGGCGCATGTGCTGGGCGCCACGATCACGTCGGCGCTCGCCGCCTACGCCTTTGCCAAACTCAGAGCCCCGGGCCATACTGTCATCTTTTTGCTGGTCATCAGCACGATGATGGTGCCGGGCGTGGTGACGCTGGTGCCGCTCTATATCCTGTTTGCTCGCATCGGCTGGGTCGACACGTTTTTGCCGCTCACCGTACCGGTTCTGTTGGGCAGTCCCTTTTTCATTTTCCTGTTGCGGCAGTTCTTCCTGAGCTTACCCAATGAGATGGTGGAAGCGGCGATCATGGATGGCGCAGACCATCTCACCATCTGGTGGAAGATCGCCATGCCCAATGCCATGCCCGCGCTCGCCACCGCCGCCGTGTTTAGTTTTATCGCGGCCTGGAATGACTTTCTGGGGCCGCTGATTTTCCTCAACTCGCGCAGCAAGTACACGCTGGCGTTGGGGCTACAGGTCTTTCTCTCCGAACATGGCGCGGAGTGGGGGCTGCTCATGGCCGCGTCCACGATGGTGGTGCTGCCCATCATCGTGATGTTCTTTATTGCGCAGCGCCAGTTTATTCAAGGCATCGCGCTTACAGGCATCAAGGGGTAATCGGGAGATGGCCAGGGCACGAACCTTCATCCTCATGACCATCGGATTGGCATTGATACTCGGAGCAGGGTATCTGGGTACTCAAATCAATCGCCCATTGGAACCATCAGCCTCGCCGTCGGTGGACTCGCGTATCCGTCAGGTCCGTCTGCCGCACAAGGCTGTTTCCCGGGGCGAGCCGCAGACGCTTGATGTCACCCTGCACAACCCCATGGGCGAACTGATGATCCTGACGCTGTCGATCACCTATGCCGATGGACAGAAACAAACGGTGGTCGAGTCCTCGCTGTCGGAGACAGGCGCGCTGTCGTGGACCGTCCCTGCCGACACCGCGCCGGGAGGCGCAGCGTACCGGCTGACGGCGGGCGGATGCGGCTGCGGCATGGGCGACTACGGGCTGGCCCCGCCGGCCTTGGAAAGCAGTGCCGAAGGAACCTTTCGCGTCGATTAGGCGGTCGCGGCGAGCCTGATAGCGTGAGCAGGCCTAGAGACGGCTGCAGGTGGGAAGCGGAACTCTGTGCTCATCAGCCTGAGGGCTGATTTCCCCCAAAACAGACAGAGTTCCGCATGTGCCAGTATAGCGCGATCCTCAGAGAAATGTCCAAGGCGGCTGAGGCAGTGGGTGTCGCTATTGGAGACTTCTGGACAATCACCCTCCGTCAGGCGACCTCTACCGTAGCAGAGCAAGCCGGTGTCATCCAAGCGCTGGCCGGTGTAGGTGCGCTCGAAGGCGAAATCATTCCCGCTGCGCTTGGCGCCATACGCCTGGTACCAGCGACTGCCGGTGATGCTCTGCCCGGCGACCTGCTCGAACGGCTGCGTCGGCTCGACTCCCGCGCCGTCCAAGTCCTGACGCTGCGTCAGGTTGCCGCTGGCGTCATCGCTGACAAGGTTAGCCACCACACCGCCGTCGTTGCTCCCTTCAAACAGCGTGCGAAAGTTGCCAAAGCCCTCATATGGTATGGATAGCCCAGCTACAGCAGGGGTAGAATCTCTCTATCCCGTTCGCAGACATTATC
>QEUW01000643.1 GCA_003577005.1 Chloroflexota bacterium
CGGCTATGCCGTGCCCGAATTCTGGCGCGAGGCTATCGAAGCCGGCTACTGGCAGGATGGCAGATTCTACTCCAGAACAGGCCCTTACTCATTCGGTTCACCGTTCGATCTACCCAACCACCCCGTCGTCGGCGTAAGCTGGTACGAGGCCGTCGCCTTTACCCACTGGCTGACCGAGCATCTGCGCGCTGCGCATAGCCTGCCGCCTGACCTCGAAGTCCGTCTACCCACCGCCAGCGAATGGGAAAAGGCCGCTCGCGGCGGCCTCTACCTCTCCGTAGGGGCGGCCCTTGTGGCCGCCCGTACCCTTGCCTCGGCTCATCAACTGTCCCAGGCCAACCCGCCTGCCTGCCACCCCAACCCACGGCGCCTATACCCGTGGGGCGACGAACCCGACCCCGACAACGCCAACTGCGAAGAAACCGAGATCAACACCACCAGCCCCGTCGGCGCCTTCACCCGCGGCACCGGCCCCTATGGCGCGGCAGAGTTGAGCGGCAACGTCTGGGAATGGCTGCTACAAGAACCAGGCGACCTGGCTGGGGGCGCATATTGGAACGATGTAGGCGGAGTCACATCGGCCGCTCGCTTCGGGCGCAGCCCTGCCTACTGGGGCCTCTCTCTGGGTTTCCGGTGTGTGGTCGTTCCCATCTCTCGTGAACCGTTCTGATTTCTGGTTTCTGAATCCTGGTTTCTGGCCTTCTGAATTCTGAATATCGCTGCGCTGCCCTTGTGGCAGCGCAGCGATCCGGCCCGGCGGGTTTTGGCGCGTAGGGGCGGGCCTTGTGCCCGCCCGTGGTATACGAATACGCCCGCCCATTTTCGGGACCGGCCGCATGGCCAATAAACAGACAGACACGTCGATCCCCTTTTGATTGGCGCGCCGGTATCCCTGCGACCGCCGGACTATTGCACCTGCCGGGTGATCAAATGAAATCGGCTCCATGGTGAACCGGGCGGACGACCACAAGGATCGCCCCTACGGCCCCCCCACCTATTGCCATGCTTCCCGCACCTGCTTGGCCTCCGCCGTCAACTGGCGGAACAGCTCTCTGAGCCGCTCCGCATTCTGGTTCTGGACCTGCGCAAAGAATGGGTCGCCCGCCGCAGGCGCCGGCAGCGGACTCCCTGCCATCACGATCATCCACAACCCTGTCTGGACAGCAGCACCACAGGATATCATCTGCCATCCCCTGCCAAAAGAGTGGTGCATGGCAGCCCCGGTCAACCGTACAGACTTTGCCATGCACCGCATACTGCTATCTACAGCTGTAGATGGTCCACAAGCTACTTCTGGTGGATCACAATGCTGCCACCCCCAATTCCAGTGGCCGCACTGGAATCATCACTCTCACCCATCTTGTTGTCGTAGACCACCACATCGCCGTTGCTCTTGTCCCAAATCTTGATCCGGAACCGGTCACTGCCACCGCCCCCATTGAGCGCACCATCGATGGCCGTCAGCATAAACCCATAATTGCCGCTGCCATTGACCGTCCCGCTCCCTTTATACTGCGCCTTGGCCCCGGCCACCACCAACCACTCATAGCTCGCACTCTGAAAGCTCAGATTCGCCACCCGGAACTGGAACTGCGTCTCCCCTGTCGGGGCATGCGCTCCCTTCTGATACTTCGCCACAAAGCCAAAGTTCGCTTTGCCCGTCAACGAGGGATCAGGCGCATAGGCCCCAACCGGCGAATCGATCCAGCCGCCACCGGTCACAAACCCCGCGCTGGGATCATAGACCACCACATAGTGGAAGGCAGCCTCGCCCAAATCACCATCATCGTCTGTCACTGTCACTTTGACGGTGTAGATGCCTGCCGCAGTATAAGTATGGCCACCGCTCACCGTGCCCGAACCGTTGGACTCGGCGATAGTGCCTGCAGAGGTGCTGCCATCGCCCCAATCCCACACGGCCGTGTGAGTGTCCAGCACACCTGGGTCGGTGAAGCCGGCATTTGCATTCACCGCCGTGTTGACAGCAACCGGATCAATCGGTGCGCCGATCGGCCCCACTGTAGGCGCAACATTGATCACTGTGACCACCGCTGCATGTGTTGCTGAAAGCGCGCCGCTGTCCGTAACAACAACTGTAACGAGATGGCTGCCCGGCCCATCCAGGTTGGCAGCAGAGAAGGTGACCGTCCGGCCCGGTGTCTCAAAGTCGCCGTTGTTGTCCAGGTCCCAGCCATAGACCAGTGGACCGCCCTCTGGATCAAAACCAGAGGCGACCAGGTCGACCGCTCCTCCCTCGAACACGCTGTAGGGTCCACCGGCATCCACCGTTGGCGGCCGGTTAGCCGGGTCGATTGTAAAGAGTGCCGGGGCGGACACGCCCCCACCGGGCTCAGGATTCACCACCGTCACGCTGGCCGTTCCCACCACTGCAATATCTGCCCCGCTGATCTCGGCCCGGAGTTGGCTTGCCGACACGTATGTGGCCGGCCGGCTGGCGCCGTTCCAGTAAACAGTCGATGCCGTGACAAAGTTCGCCCCGTTGACGGTGAGCAGGAACGCAGCGCCACCCTCGGTGGCCGACGCCGGGTCAAGGTTGGTGATGGCCGGCGCCGGGTTGTAGATGGTGATTGTGAACTCTTTGGTCGCGGTCTGGCCGTTGTTCTGCCCGCCGCTGACCGTACACCCAATGGTGAATTGATAGGTGCCCCCGTTGATCGGCGTGCCGCTGACCAGACCAGTGTTCGGATCGAGTACGAGACCAGGTGGAAGCTCACCCGACGTAACGCTGTAGTTCGTGCAGACGCCAGGGTCTGTGCCGCCACTCCCAGGGGCGGGGTCAATGGTAACCGGCACCTCGTATTGCGAGCCAGCCGAACCCGCTGGCGGCGGCGGCGCTAGGCCAAACGGCTTGGTCGCAACGCCGTTACTGCTGTCGGTGACCTGCACGGTAAAGCCGTACGTGCCGGCAGCCGTCGGCGTGCCGCTGATCGCACCGCTATCCTCATTGAGCGATAGACCGGGCGGCAGGGAACCAGCCGCAATGCTCCACCTATAGGGCGGTGTGCCACCGGCAGCCTGCAGCACGACTGAGTAAGGCTGGCCTACGATACCGCTGGG
>QEUW01000081.1 GCA_003577005.1 Chloroflexota bacterium
CCATAGCTGTTAGCACCCAGAAAGGCGAAGCGGTTGCCGTTATGTTCGAGAAAGAGGGGCGCGTGAGCCTCTGCTTCGTTCCGGCCACCGCCATAGACCGGGAGACCTGCGTCGGCATAGAGTTCGAGCGATTTGAGCGCATTCTCTCGACCAAAGTCATTTTGATGGTTCCCAGTCAGCCCAATGATATCGACCCCTACGGCGGTCAGCGCTGCCAGATATTCAGGCTTGCTACAGAAATTGAAGTTGTCGACGCGAATGTCGGTCTCGCACTCCTCCACAAAGGGCACCTCGTTGCTAACGTGGGTGATGTCGGCGGCGGCGAGTTCCGGGCCTATGACCGCTGCCGGCCACTCGGGGCCGAACTCGTCCATCTGTTGGGCGGTCAGCCGGGTCATGGCCGTGACGCCGGTCATGGCGATGACGGTCAGCCGGTTGGGGTCGCGGTTGCCCGGCGGGATCGCAGCCAGAAGCGTCGCTTCGACCGGCTGCTCGTCGGGCATCATCTCCTGCAAGCCATGAAGATAGAGCGTGGCCACGAGCGGGTAGGCCTCTGGGGTGAAGCGGTTGGCGTTCTCCACCGGGTTCTGCCCGTCAACGGCCAGAACTGCCAGCTTGGGGACAAGCTGGTCAAACGGGAGCAGCGCCAGGACTGGCTCCCTGGCATAGGCCGCATTCGCCACCTCATCGACCAGCGCATAGGCGGCGACATGCTCGCCACGTGGCCCCAAGAGCTGTTCGAGTGCGGGGATTGTATCGCTCAAGATCGCAACGGTGGTAAATTCTGCGCTCTGCGACTGCCAGGCTTCCTGCACCGTCGTGAGGGTAGTAGTGGGGAAGATGGTGTTAAAACGGGTGGCAGCGGCAAAGGTCAATTCGTAAACCGGTGTGCCACCTTCGACATTCCAGTCTAGTTGAAGCGTGGCCGAAGGGACGCCGGTTATCACGATCTGTAAAGCAGGCTGGGCGGCCATAGTCTGGCTCAGCACCTGGCGCAGATCGGCCGACAGCGGGGCGGCGGCCACGACGAGCGGGTCGGCAATCACTGCTGGTGCAATCGCCTCTACCGGCGCGCCGCTTTCACCGGCGGCGGAACGGACACCTCCCCGGCTGTTAGGTCGATTATCCAACAGCCATAGCGCCAGTATCACTCCGCTGAGAATCATGAGGGCGCTAACCAATACACCGAGTTTGCGGAACAGTGGATTCATGATCATGGGCGACAGGTACAACCGTGCATGGCAAAGATAAGGTCTGAGCCTGTGGAGCCCCCACATCAGTTATAGTGAACGAGGGGTACAATGCGGGTGAGTATACTTCAGAGCGTGCAAATGCAAAAGTGTCGTTTCATCTTATCAGCAATTTCAAATATGGCAAAGACAAGCATTCCGGTAAAGGGCCGCAGATGCGCCGGTCAAACGACTGGCTCCGGCCCTTTCCCGGAATGCGGGTTCCACAGCTAACGTTTGTTCTAACAACCTTACATCGCTTGTGGTATAATGTTAAGACGCTCTTTGAAAGGGTCGGTGGCTGCACTGGAGCACTGGCCGGAAGAGCACAGTCAGGTTAGACTGTTCCACAGATGTATGTAAAAGTCGCCAAGTATGCAAGAGATGAACCTGCCGTCTCTCAATGAGACAATTTACCAGGCGTTATGGTTAGAGCCAGAGATCTATGCTGCGATCCAGTGGGCGCCAGAGGGGATCTGGCTGGCGCTGATGGTCGTGTTATTGGCAGCGCTCTCCGAATCGGTTGGGCAGAGCATCATCTTGTTTGTCAACCGGGTGCGGCCGCGACGGTTCATCCTGGCGTTGCTGACCGCCACGTTTAGCCGTCTGGCCGGTTTTGGAGTCTGGGCGGCCAGCGTCTGGCTGATTGCTTCGTATATATTCGAGCGAGCAATACCCTTTTGGGGGGTTGCCAGCGCCGTGGGTTTGGCGTATGCACCCCAATTATTGGCCTTTTTTGTCCTGACGCCGTTTCTGGGGAATCCTTTCTCGATTCTGCTCTCGTTGTGGAGTATGTTGGCAATCATCGTCGCATTGCGCACGGGGTTGGGTTTGGAGATGTGGCAGGCGGTCATTACGGCCGGTTTGGGCTGGGTGTTGATCCAGGTCTGGCAGCGCACGTTGGGGCGACCGATCTATGCACTGGGGCGCTGGCTGGAGCGGCATGCAGCAGGTGTACCCTTGGAGTTGACCGCGCAAGACATCATCCGCCTTCGCCACCGGCCCAGGTGGCTGGAGAGCCTACCCAACTGGAAAGAGGTGCAGGAACGCGCCGAAAGTTACGTCCGCACAATGCAGATGTCTAGAGGAGAGCAGTCGGGTGGTGGTGACCTTGGGTGAGCTGTTAACCTATATCGGCCTGATCGTATTGGGAATCCTGGTCTGGGCAGCCATATCACCGCTGGAGACATTGGGGTGGTGGGCGGGTTGGTTTGGCGACCAGATCTACCATGATGAACTGCCGTCGGATGGGCCGGTGCGCCTGGTGCGCCCCAATGCCAACAGTTATCTGCTCTTTGTTTCCGGCGTGGGTCGTGTCTCCAATGAGACCTTCAGCCACCGTGAGCGTGAATTTCTGCGGCGGTTGGCGCTGGCGTTGCCCCAGACGGTGGTGATCGACGACATCTTCCCCTATTCAGTAAACAACCTGGCGCTCACCGGCCAACCCTTCTTTGCCGGCATCTGGCGTTGGGCCTTCCGCCGTAAGCTCCAGGGCCCCAAATTAGCGGGCTATCTCATCAACCTGCGCAATATCTGGCAGGTCATGATCTCGGCAGACAAGCGCTATGGGCCCATGTTCAACCAGGCAGTGGCGCAGATCTTTCTCCATTCGCTTCTGCGGTACAACTATAGCCCGACTGGCGAAAAATCGGTTTATATTATCGGCTACAGTGGCGGAGGCCAACTGGCGGTGGGCGCAGCCGGCTATCTGCGCGAGTGGATCAAAGGGCCGGTTTATGTGATCTCGCTGGGAGGGGTCTTCGGCAGCGAACCCAGCCTCCTTTCCATTACCCATCTCTATCATCTGCATGGCAGCGGTGACCGTTCGCACAGGCTAGGGCTGATCGCACCCGGCCGCTGGCCGATCTTCCCGGCATCCCCGTGGAATCGGGCAAAGCGCCAGGGGATGATCACCGAGCTTGCTATTGGGCCGATGGGCCACACCGGGCGCCGTGGCTATCTCGACGCCACCAATACCTTTCCTGACGGCACCCCCTATGTTGACCGTACCGTAGCCGTAATCGCCCATATCGTGCATCAGACCACCGCACCCAGCGGCCCGTCGACCGTGCCTAGCCAAACCGATCTGCCCTCGCCCAACTAGCTCTATGGTGTTCCCGCCCGGCCAGGATGGGCCTTTCTATTTCCGTTGAGCGACGCCGCACCCTCAGGGTTGAAAGCACCTGCGGGTCTTACGACGCTCCACTCAACGGTGGGCACCGTGGGCAGTATAAGCAGCGACAATCTCACGATTGGCTGCCACATTATTCAAAAATGAGTGGCGCAGCTGAGGGTCCTCAATGGTGGCTGCCTGGGCCTGCAACTGCTGATAGGCGCCGGCCAGCACCTGGCCGGCGCGCGGGTCACCGGTAGCCTGTAACACCCGATAGCAGATCAGCGCGATGCCAAGCGGCTCACCGGCGCTCTGCGGTGCAGACACTGCCCGCCCGGCCAAGATCTCCCCCACCAAAGCAAGTGCAGCAGCGGGGCGACCTTGCGCCAGGGCAATGCGGGCCAACTCGGACAGCGTCTCTAAGACCCAATGCTGTTGGCCCAGTTCGCGTTGAATGGTCAAGGCCTGTTGACAGGCTGCGACCGCTTCGTCGCTTGCGCCCAGAGCGGCGTGAGCCTGGCCGATGCCCAACAGGGCAAGGCCCTCGTACATCGAGACGTCGGACGCCTGGCTGAGTTGCAACGCTTCACGCTGAAGGGTGAACGCAATGGTGACCTCGCCCAGTTGCTGATGCACCCGCCCCAGCGTACAGAGCGTCTCGATCACCCCCACATAGTCGCCCAGCCGGCGTTGTTCCGCCAGCGCCTGTTGAGCGTATTGGCGGGCCTGAGCATATTCGCCGAAACGCGCCATGAGCCGTGCAAAGCCCCCAATCGTATGGGCGGCGGCGCGAGGGTCTTGTATTTCTTCACGCCCAGTGTACGCAGCCCGATAATACGAGTAGGCGCGGCCCAGATCCCCAAGCCCCTCGTAGGCGTCGCCGAGATGCTTCCACAGCGAGATTGCCCGTGGTTGGTCTTCGACTTGCTGATAGATCGCCAGCGCTGCTTCCCAGTAGATGAGCGCCTGAGCGTATTGGTTCTGGTGCTGTGCGATATACCCCAACGAACGCAAGATAAAGCCCTCGCCCAGACGGTAACCCAATTGTTGGTACAGGCGCAAGGATTGCTCTAACGCAGCCTTGGCTGCCGCCAGATCGCCTTTGGGTAGTAGGACGCGAAACATGGCATGGTGCGCCCTGGCCTCCACCAGGGGTAGATCCAGATCACACGCTAGTTGTACCGCCTGAGACAGCAGAGGCAGCGCTTGGTCATGTTTGTTCTGAAACGAAAGGGCAACCCCCCATTCCAACTGAGCCCGGGCAACAACCGGCGCGACTTCATGGCCCGGTTGTGCGGACAGCACGGGGCGCGCCACGGTGCTGGCTTCGTCATAGCGGTGCAGCAGGTTGAGGAAGAAGGCCTGGGCCACTTGAAGTTCGGCTGTCAGAGCACCAGCCTGAGCCCCGGATAGGCTGGCAGCAGCCTGGCGGAAGACTTCTTCACCTTCCTGGTAGAGGCTACGAACATGATAAAACGCACGCAACCCCGGCCAGGCGCGGGTCACCGCATCCACGTTATCGTGCGTCACGGCCCACTGCCAGGCGGTGCGAATATTGTCGAGCGACCCTTGCACTTCCCCCACGATGAGGTTCATTTTGCTGCCGTAAAGCGCATGGGTGCGCTCGGCAAGAAAGCTCAAATAGTAATCACTGTGGCGCTCGTGGACGGACAACACCCCTGGTTCCGTCTCCGCGAGCGCAGCCAGCCTGGTCATAGCAAACTGGCGTAGTAGCTCGTGCATGAGATAGCTTCTACGCCCGGATGACTCCTGTGTGGTGTGCAGCAGCGAACGGTTGACCAGTTCCACCAGTTGGTTCAGGGTTGCACCGGTGATAGCCAACGCCGCCTCGCGCGAAAAAGCGCCGCGGAAGACGGTCAACTGGGCCAGCGTGCGCTGGGCGCTGGGCGACAGCAGTTGCCACGAGGTCTCGAAGACGGCTTCCATGCTGCGATGGCGCATGGGCACGTCGTGCTGGTCGGTCGCCAGCAGCGAGCGGTCCTGTTGCTGCAGCGCAGTGACCATTTCGGCTACAGTGAAGTGTTGCACCCAGTGCGCGGCCAGTTCCATCCCCAGGGGATTGCCATTGACAAGCCGGCAGAGGTGCGCCACATCCTGTAGGGTTTGCGCATCGAGTGCAAAGGTAGAAACCTGCTGGCGCGCCCGCTCGGTAAAAAGCTGGATGCTGGGCAGATCGGAGGCTTGCTGCGCATCTTCGGTCGGAACCGGCAACCCTTGCAGCGCCAACAACCGTTCCGCCTGGCAGTTGAGCGGCGCTCGTGAGGTGACAAGGACCCGCACCTGGGGCGCCTCCTGCAGCAACTCCAGGACAAAGGGTGTCGCGGCAGTCAGGTGTTCAAAGTTGTCGAAAATGAGCAACAAGCTCTTGGAGCGCAGAAACTCGATCAACTGGGCCGCCGGCTCCAGCGTTACCCGATGAAATAAAAAGGCCACTGCCTTGGCCACCGCCGACGCCAGTTGATTGGCAATGCCGGTGGCATTCCCGGCGTCCAGCCCGGACAACGGCACAAACCACACACCATCGGGAAATTTTGGATTTGGGATTTTGGATTTTGGATTGTCTGCAGTCGGGTCCTCCCCATCCAAAATTGCCTCTGCTGCCGCCAGGGCCAGACGTGTCTTGCCAACGCCTCCTTCACCTACGATGGTGATCAGCCGTGTAGTCGTGGAGGTCAGGGCTTCGACCAGCGTAGCGACCTCATCTGTGCGACCGACAAAGGAGGTGAGCGCGGTCGGCAGATTGTGCCGGGGTGACGGTGTACCGCTGTCATGATGCGTACCGGTGGCTGCATTTGTACACTGAGCCGGCATAGATGCTACAGGTGGGAACCACTGTTCCAGATCAGTGGCGCTGATCTGGTAGCCGGCCTGGGCCGCCCACGTTTGTGCGGCTTCGCTGGTCAACTGGTGTGTAAATAAGTGGATCAAATGGAGAACATAGGAGCGAGTGGGTTTCCATTGGCGGCCAGACTGTACATGTGCGCGCTCCCAACGCGAGATAAGAGTGCCGTCGATCACTCGATATTCCGCGGCCGGTCCCGTACGGGCCAGCCGGTCTAGCGCTTCCACCAGTTGCTCCTGGCTCAGCCCTGCCCTCTTACGGAGCGTCTGCAACTGCTTGCCAAACTGATTGAGATCGGTCATAGGTTCATGGGTACGGCGGCTTGTACAACCGTCCTAGAAATGTCCCAGGGCGTGTCCCTGCACAACCAGAAGCCAAAGTGCTATGCTCTCGCTAGCCACCAGGTTCTATTGTACAGCCTCTTATTTTAGAAAGACAAGTAGCGCTCTCTCGATCCGTTGTGGCACTTTCAAACGTTTGCAGACTGGCTGCGGGACCCTCTGGCCGGTCGCTTTGGAGAAAAGAAGAATGACGCCCGGCAAATTGATCCTCCTAAACGGAACTAGCTGCTCTGGCAAGACGATGATTGCCACCGCCCTGCAAAGCCTGCTCGCCGAACCATATCTGACGGTGAGTATTGGGCAATTTCTGTGTATCCGGTCCACTAGTGCCGATCCCGGCGGAGACCCGGGCATCGCTGCGACTGTCGGTGCGCAACAGGTTGCCAATCTGCACCAAACCATCCTGGCATTGGCCAACACCGGGTGCAATGTGATCGCCGAGCACACCTTGCTCGACCCTACCTGGCTGCGCGCCTGCGCAACCCAACTCGGGGCCTTAACCCCTCTGCTGGTAGGTGTTCGCTGTCCGCTGGCTGTTGTCGAAGAGCGAGCCAGATTACGTGGGGAGAGACAACTGAAACAAGTCCGGGTTCAATTTGCGCGGGTTCACGCACACGGCGTTTACGACCTGGAGGTGGACACCGGTCTACTTGGCCCAGAAGAGTGTGCGCGGCAGATTGTGCGCCATCTAGATGAAGGGCCAGCACCTCACGCCCTAGCCTGGTTGAAGGCCCATACCGCGCCGGCCAAACAGCGAGGGTGGCTGCGCTTGCCCCTATCGTATGAAGGCTATTGAGTATCAGGGTTTAAGTAGACAGGTAGATAGGGAGCGCCGGTTGCATATCTGTGCCCTGTCCATCTGTTTGCCGTTTATACAAACCGATATAAGTATGCGCAACCAACAAAGGAGCCATCTCATGAACAAGTTAAGTCGTTCAAGCACAGATTTGCAGACAAGGATCGCCTTTTTGGTGGGACGGATCGTAGTCGGTGGATTCTATCTGTTTGCAGGGGTCGACAATCTGCTCCATCTCAGCGAGAAGGTTGGTTATGTGGTCTATAAAGGGGTGCCTTTCCCGCTGCTGGCAGTCATCGTTGCCAGCATCCTGCTCCTCATCGGCGGGGCGAGTATTCTCACCGGCTACCGCCCGACGCTTGGCGTGGGCGCCGTCATCCTCTTTTTGGCGCCGGTGACGCTGTTGATGCACAATTTCTGGGTCATTGGTGATCCCCAGATACGGATGATCGAGCTGCACGCATTTCTCAGTAACGTTGCGCTCATCGGTTCGGCGCTGCTCTTGCTCAGCGTGCCACGACCCTGGGCCTGGAGCGTGAACGGCAGCACCGCCAGCGAAGGCCCTGCTGCTGGGGCGATGGAGATTCAATCCATCTGATAAGGAACGCTCCCTCCAGGTGCGTCACAGTGCGCAGGTGTGACGCACCGTTGCTGCGTCTTGTAGTCCAACCACCGCTTTGTCATCTCGTCTGCGCATGGTCGAACGCCAGATTGGCACCATACGTCACAGTTGTGATCCACAAAAGAGGAATCAAGATGAAAAGCCATACGCTTAGAGTAATAATTGGTTTGGGGCTACTCATCCTAGGTCTGGGGTACTGGCCCGTTGCCACCCCCACGATCCAGGCGCAACCATTTGATAGTTATTTGGACCCTTACAAGTTGAACAAGGTCACGCTGGCCGGTTCGCACAACACCTTTGAGAAAAAGGGGGAGTTTGAGTATCTCTATCATGCGTTCGACTATGTCTATCTCATGGAGATCGATGTGTGGGCCTACGCCAACAAGTGGTTCGTAATGCACGGAGAGGTCAATAACCCACTCAAATGGCCCACTCACAATGACAACAACTGCCCTAAAAGCGGAAGGCCCGGCGCCCCGCGCAACCAGGACCTGCGCTCGTGCATCGAGGGCTTGCGCTACTGGCACGACCAGAACCCCAACCACCCGTTGGTCATCGTCAAACTCGAACTCAAGAGCGGCTTTGTCGAACCCAACGACCCGGTGGACCTGGACAACCTGATCTCAGATTTGCGCAACAACGGCCGCGGCGCCCGCATCCCCAAGGAGTGGATCTTCAAACCGGCGGACCTGATGTGCAAGAACCCGCCGTGGTGTACCGACAACTATGCCACGCCCGAAGATGCGGCGCAGGCCGACAACTGGCCCACTATGGCGCAATTGCGCGGGAAATTTATGTTTATCCTGGTGCCCGGCACGGCCTCCGACAGTGCGCCAGCAGAATATGTGGATGCCCTCCGCAGCGGCGTCTCACAGGTTGCCTTCCCTTCCGTCTTTATCAAGGGCGATGAAGACTCGCGGGTTGGCTACTATCGCAACGCCGAGAAACAGAAGTGGAACGTCATTTTCGGTCTACAAGCCGGTCGCCTCGACACCGGTGAGATCCCCATCTCCCGCACCGACTGGATGGCGGCCAACAACTTTCTGATCCTGGTGGATGATGCGTACCCGTGGCAAAATCTAGGCCAACCTGGCCCTGGCTTCGAACGGTTGCGGATGTTGAGCACCCGCTACAAAGCCAATGTCATCAGCACTGACCAGGAGAAATTGTGCCGGCGCTTTATCAAAATACGCGATACGGATCTGTGGCCTGTCTGCCAGTGACAAGAGTGGGTGATTGGACCGTAGCCCAGGCCAATGGACCGCGCTCGGCTAAGGCAACGGCTCTTCAAACGTGGCGCTTGCTCTGGCATCCAGTGGTAGAACATCACGCGCCCGGCCAATATGAACCATGAACCAGGAGAGGTCATTGGTGCGCAACCCTTGAAGCACCCACCAGAGTTCCAGAGCGCCAGCGCGAAAACGAGCACGAGCCAGCGCCGCGGCAATCGCCGGGTAGGCAGGGATCATCCTGCGCAGAAAGCTCTCGCCATAGGTGTTGATGACCAGCGCAAAATCGACAGCCGGGTCTCCTACTTCGGCCACGCCAAAATCGATGACACCGCTGATCCGCCGTTCGACCGGGTCAAAGAGGATATGGTACGAAGCGAGATCGTTGTGGATCAGCGCCGGGGTGTAATCAAGCGACACGGTCCCATCGAGAACCGGCAAATAGAGCTGCTCGATCCATGCCTTTTGGTCAGCCCACAGGTAGGGATCGAGCAGTATGCGCGCCTCCTCATATTGTTGGCGAAGTTCGTCGATCGTGGGCGATAGAACCGGTCTCAGCGGCAGCGCAGCCAGCGCAGTGGCCGGGATCGTGTGCAGTTGGCGTAGAAAGGTAGCCAGTTCCGCCGCCAGCCGGTTCTGCATTGCTTCATCTTGACGGAGCAGCAGGTTCCGGTCGAGCGGCACACCAGCGAGAAAGGGATAGGCGACGCAGTCATCCCCATGCCAGGCGAAGTGAGGCACAGCCAGGCTGACATAGGGGCGCACCGTCGCAAGAACGGCGCTCTCAGTGCGCAACGCCGCCTTTCCTGCTTCATTCTTGGCAAACCGAAAGGCTTGGAGACCGCCGTTATCTGGGACGATCACGACATCGTTCATCAGACCATCGCGGTTGATCCGCATGTGCGCGGGGTCTGCCTGAGGGAAGATAATAGCGATCCGTTCCAGATAGTGTGGTGGGATTTCCATAGGTCTATTCCTGCTGGTTGCCTGCCGTTCAGTAGAACAAGATGGCATCTTGTTCTACTGAACGGCAGGCAAAGATTTGACTTTTAGCAAAGCCTACGCTACAATGTAATCTCGCCATGCGAACGGGCCTGTAGCTCAGCTGGGAGAGCGCTACAATCGCACTGTAGAGGTCAAGGGTTCAAATCCCTTCAGGTCCACTGTAATTATGAATGGTGAATTGTTAATTGAGCACCGTGACTGGCTGGATTTCGTCATTAACAATTGATCATTTATAATTCACAATTGACAATTAACCCGGGCCTATAGCTCAGTTGGGAGAGCGCTACAATGGCATTGTAGAGGTCGTGAGTTCAAGTCTCACTAGGTCCACCTGCATTTGAAAGTTTTGACAGCGTCGTTTGGGTGCTGTGGAAACCCTTCCGGTAACGGAGGGGTTTTTGTTTAGCCCTGTCTTCGGCCAGTACCCTACAAAAGAAAGGTGGCCCCACATGACCGTGTCTGCCCGTCTACCCGACGAACTCCGCCCCGTTCGCTTTGACCTTGACTACGTAATGTACCCGGAAGGTTCGGTCTTGATCTCCACCGGCAACACACGGGTCTTGTGCAACGCCACCGTGCAGGAGACACTGCCGCCCTGGCTCAGGTACTCGAAAAAGCGCCACGGCTGGGTGACAGCCGAATATGCCATGCTTCCTCGCAGCACTGCCCAACGCAACGACCGTGAGGTCATGTTCCCCAAAGGGCGGACCCAGGAGATCCAGCGGCTGATCGCCCGGAGTTTGCGCGGCGCCGTCGATCTGGAAAAGCTGGGCGAACGCCAGATTGTAATAGACTGCGATGTGATCCAGGCGGACGGCGGCACACGCACCGCTGCCATCACCGGCGGCTTTGTGGCGCTTGCCCTCGCCATCAGGCGGTTGGAGCAACGCGGGCTGGCCGAGCCGGGTGTACTCGTCCAGCCGGTTGCAGCGGTTAGCGTCGGCCTGGTCGACGGCCAGGCATTCCTCGACCTCGATTATGAACTAGACCTCAAGGCCGATGTCGATATGAACGTGGTCATGACCGGCGATGGCCGTTTTGTCGAGGTTCAGGGCACCGCCGAAGGGCAACCCTTCAATCGCACGGCGCTCAATGCCATGCTCACCCTCGCCGAAACTGGAATCAGACAGTTGCTCCAGGCCCAGGCCGATGCGCTGGCCGATTAGCAATTGCCAATTGCCAATTGTTAACGGGTTCTGGCATTATCCAGGGATCGAAATTGTACGCGAACGGGTCGTGTGCGCCGGGTGAGCAAGCGAGCGGTCGATAGGATCTGTACGCGTGATGATGTAAGTTGGAATGCCCGCAGCTTCCAACTCCACGTAGAGTGGGCCATAATCTGTGGCCCGGCCAAAGGTGGAGCCATCCACGACAATTGCTACGCTGTTGACCCCGCGACGCTGCAACTGATGAAGCGCCAACGCCCACGCCGGGTTTGGGTCCGGGCTGATGGCTATCACTGTGTCGTTCCGGTTAAGCCGGCCACCATCCGTGGCGATCAGGTTGGCAAACGGGAACGAGCCCTGCGCCTCCACCACAGCCAGCGCTTCGAGCATCTTGTTCAGCTGGCGTTCGCCGCGATCCGCTTGCAGGAACTCGCGCGTGCGCCCGTGACAGCTCATACCGACGGCGCGGTTGCGGTTGAGAAAGTAGCGCCCCAAACTTGCTCCCACGACAATGGTATATTCGGTCGTCACTGGGGGCAGCTCCAGCGCAGCATTCTGACGGCGACGGGTGTGGAGCGCAAACAGACCCGGTTCGGGTGGCTCCGGCGTCCACGGCATGGCGCCTTCGACCTCGCGGTAGAGGTCGAGATAGATCCAGATATCGGCCGTGGGGTCCAACTCGAATTCCTTCGACATAAGCCGCCGCGCCCGTGCAGTGGAGGGCCAGTGGATCCGGTTCAGGCTATCGCCCTGGACATATTCGCGCACCGTCGAGACGTTGCTGGTGATCTCGTTGGTGCGCCGGTGGCGCGCCTCGCCCCCTGAAAGATCTGAGATCGACGGCTCAAACGAGGTGATCTCGACCGTCAGCGGATAGACGGTGAGATAATTCGTGCGTATCAGTTCCTGTTTGGCGTCGAAGATGCCCAATGGGTCGCCGCTGCGCAAGATGATCGGCCCCAACCGGAACCGGCCTCGCTGCGTGCAAAGCGTCTTGACCTGCCAGCGTTGGGTACCTTGCCGCCCCAGGCTATTGACGACACGGCTGGCCGCGTGCCACGGGAGGGTCGAGCGGTCTTCGATCTCCAACCAGAGCTTGGGCCAGGCGCTGCGGTTGCTGATCTCAAACTGTTCCTCGGCAAACTGTCCTACCTGGCTGCGCTGGGTGCGGGTAAACCGTCGCAGCCCCACGGCGCGCAGGCTCAGGCGCGACCAGAGATAGCTGAGCGTGAGAACAGCAGTGAGCAGGTAGGCCAGGTTGTAGGCAAGGTCACGGCCGCTGTTAAAGGCCAGAATCCAGGCAACAGCAACGGCAATGAGCAGAAATATCAGACGAGAAGACATAGACGGTCTGAATGCGTAATGCGTGATGTGTGATCTCAACTTCGTTGTACGGATTACGGATTACGGATCACGCATCACGCTCTACCGGATGCGCGCCCGCGCCCCTGGCACCGGGGTGTGGCGGAGCGCATCTTCGATCACCTGGCGGGCGTTGACGTTCTTGATACGCGCCGACGGGCTGACGATCAGCCGGTGCGCCAGCGTTGGTTCGGCCAACAACTTGATGTCGTCGGGGATCACATAGTCGCGGCCTTCCATAGCCGCCCAGGCGCGCGAGGTGGCGAAGAGGGCCAGGCTGCCACGCGGGCTGGCGCCCAAATAGATGTCGGGGTGGTCACGGGTGGTCGTCACCAGATCGACAATGTAACCTTTGACCAATTCGTCAACATAGACGGTACGCACTGCCCGCTGCGCCTCGACCAGTTCATCCACGCTCACCACCTGCTCCAAATCTTCAATCGGGTGGTGGTCGGACTGGCGGCTGAGTACATCCACCTCATGGGCCTTGGTGGGGTAACCCAGGTGGATGCGCATCAAGAAGCGGTCCACCTGTGCTTCGGGCAGGGGGAAGGTGCCTTCATACTCGATCGGGTTTTGTGTCGCCAACACCAGAAAAGGGCGGGGGATCGGGTGGGTGACGCCATCGACGGTTAATTGGCGTTCTTCCATCGCTTCGAGCAGGGCCGATTGGGTCTTGGGTGTTGCGCGGTTGATCTCATCGGTCAGCACGATCTGCGCCATAATCGGGCCGGGGCGGAACTCGAATTCCTGTGTCTTCTGGTTGTAAATGCTGACGCCGGTCACGTCGCTGGGCAACATGTCGGGTGTGAACTGGATGCGGCGGAAGCTACAGCCGACGCTGCGGGCAATCGCACGCGCCAGCATCGTCTTGCCGACACCCGGCACATCCTCGATCAGCAGGTGGCCTTCGCACAGGAGCGCCAACAGCGTCATGCGCACCTCATTTTGTTTCCCTACAATGACCCGCTGGACATTGTCCAACACTCGTTCGGCCACAGTCTGCACGATTCTCATGCATCACCTCGTTAAATGAAAACAGACAATGGATGATAGACGATGGACGACAGACAATAGTGTACAGGCTATTGTCTGTCGTCCATCGTCTACAGTCGATCATCCAACACATCGATTTTTGCCGGAATGATAACTCTTACACAATAGAAGATTTTCATCCAAAAATGTGTACGCCATCGTACAAACAGATCGCATAAACGGTGCGATTGCAGTTTTCACCACAGAACCGCCAGCGTTTGGCGACTATAATTGCTGGAACAGCGCACAACACTAGCACAACATGCTCGCGTTCGGCTTTACCCACTCTGCGGATACAAGATCATCTGTGTACACCGGAAGAGGGCCAGGGTCTGGCTCTCCCCATCGTAAATCGTGGCGTCCCATACTTGCGTACGCCTGCCCCGGTGGATCAATGTGGCGACAGCGCGAATTACGCCATTGGTCGCCGTCCGCAGAAAATTGCTCTTGAGTTCGATGGTCGTGAAGCTATGCGCCCCTTCTGGCAGGTTGGCCAGACAGCCAAAACCACAGGCGGTGTCGGCTAACGTAACAACCGCACCGGCGTGGAGATAGCCATTGGCTGCCATGTGCTGCGGCAGAATAGTCATTTGCAACGTCAACGAACCGGGGCTCAGTTCTACCAGTTCTAGATCCAGATGGCCGGGCAATCCTCCCTGTAGCCGCCGCACGAGCGTGGCGTACAGGTTGGCCGGCAACTGGGATGATTGCGGTTGGCTCATAATGCGTGGCAGGCTCTCTCTTGAATCGTTAGCTTACGATACCCCAATTATTGGATCTCGGCAAGAACCGGCAACCCGTTGCGCACATCTTCATCACAGACCGCCACACCCGGCAACGCCCGTCAGTTCGACAAGTCATCTAAACATGCTATAATAGCGGAAATAGTGGCAGCAAGCGGAAGTTGAGGCGAACTGGAATGGAATTGCACGAATACCCGCGACCGGCCAACGACACGGGCATCGGCGTACACTGGTGCCCAGGGTATGCAACCGCCGTGGGCATGAACCGCATCCGCGAATTCTGGCTCCCCGAACTCAAAGCGATGGGCGTCAAGTGGGTCAAAATCTTCAACCACGACGGCGCCCTCGATTTTGCCGAGTTATTGTTGGCTGAAGGGCTGATGCCGGTTGTGCGCATCTACCGCCCAACGCCCAACCCGAGCCGGCTGGGGGTCAAGGAAGTCGTTCAGATCGACGCCTTTCTGCGCAGCGGTGTGCGGTATTTTGAGTTTAACAGCGAACCCGACCAGGATTCGGAATGGCGTGGGGGCCGCGTCCCTGCCAACGGCATCGACCTGGTGGTGGAAAACACAATAGCGAACCTCGAAATCATTCTTGAGCGAGGCGGGATGCCGGGGATACCGGCGGTCTCCAATGGCAGCCGGTGGGATCTGGTGGGGAAGATTGTCGCCCACGGTCGCAAAGACCTCTTCAACGGCCCTATCTGGCAGGCGGTGCATAATTTTTCGCGCAACCGCCCGTTGGACTATCCCTACGATATCGGCAATCAAGAGGGTGCGGCCTACACCTACCGCTTTTATCAGGTGGTCCTCAATGAGAATTGGGGCGACAATGCCTGGCGAGGCCGTACACTCGAAGATGTCAACCGCCTGCGCCGCGACCGCTGTGCGCCCGGCGCCACGACCACCGATGACCCGGCCTGTTGGCTGGCCTACGAATACTTTGACGCCCGCAACCGCAATCACCTCGGCCGCAGCCTGCCCATTCTCTCGACCGAGTGTGGCTATCTTATTGGCGAAGACGTCGATCCTCGTTACCCCGCCACCACGCCCGACCTCCACATGGCGCAGACGCTGGAGGCCTGCCGGATCATGATGGGGACGAGCCAGCGTTTCAAAGCGGCGCCCGATTACTTTTTTTGCACCGCCTTTTGGCTCGTAGCCAACGCCCAACTCGGCAGCACCAGCCCCTGGTGGGAAAATCATGCCTGGTACAGCGAGCGCTGGCCCGGCGGCGCCCTGCCCATCGTCTGGGCGCTCAAGGCCGAACCTAAGGTCGCACGCCGGCCCCAGGCAGTGGAACAGGGCGAATTGGTCACGCTGTTGGGGACGGTGGCCCACGCTGGCGACAATCGCATCGTCGTCGTGGAGCGCAACGGCGTCGAACGGGCGCGGGTGGAACTGGATGCCCAAAGCCGTTATCGGGTCCCTGGTCTCCTGCCCGGCAACTATCTTGTACGCCTGCAGGGGACAGAGACAGCACAACCGGTCGAACTTGCCCCCGGCCGGCGTGAGGTAGTCTTGCACCTGGATGGCGCCCCTCCTGCCAGCACGGCCAGCCGCAGCCAGATCAGCGGCACGGTGCGCGGCGGCTGTGGCGCCGTCGTGAGCCTGGTGCGCAGCGACGACGGCCAGGAATGGGTGACCATGGCGCGCAACGATGGCTCGTTCCGCTTTGTGGACCTGCCGGCCGGTCGCTACAGCCTGCGCGTCAACCCCGATGGTAGCCGCGTCGATGATGTGGTACTCGATGGCACCAATCAACGCACGGTCAATCTGGCCGTCTCCGGCTGGGGATACACCATCCGCCCGTTGGAAAGTCTAAACGTTGGCTCGATCTACTGTAGCGTTGAAGGGCAGAAAAATGTCACGGTTCAGATCCATTCAGGCGATTGGAGCAGCGAACCGGTGCAGACTGGCCCCATACCCGAGATCAGCCCCTATGCCTGCGAAATTGGCCCGCTCGACGGCGGCCACTATATCGTGACGGTCGATGGCCTCACCGATGAAACAGGCAAAAACATACAACTGGAAGCGCGTGTGCATGTAGATAAAAAACGACCACCGCTGGTAGAATTTGTCTCCAGCCGCATAACTCCGGATGCTGAGTTGGCCCGCTCAAGCATCACCGGCCGTCTGATCGGTGGACTGCCGACCGGTGAAACCCTCGTCCTGCGTCTCACGGATAGCCGGGCGCAGACTCGCGACCAGGAACTGGCTGAAGACAGTACTTTCTCTTTTACAGGTCTGCCAGCCGGTCTCTATGCGCTCGAAGTGGTCGATCACCCCGAGATCGAAGGTGTGGACGAGCTCACACTTGACGGCCAAAACCAGGTGATGGTCGAGTTGATAGCGCCGCTCCGTCCCCTGGCGACCGCAACTGCAGTCGCGGCTCACAGCGTGATCACCGCGCTGGCCCCCCATGCCGCCGGTCAGAATGCGCGCCTAACCGATGCACTGGGCAATGAGTGGAATCAGGTCGTCAGCCACGATGATCGTGTCGTCTTTGCCGCCTTGCCGGCTGGCGTCTATACACTCACCATCGACCCTGGGTATCACCAGTCTGACCTCAAGGCGGATGGGGTCACCGGTCTGGAAGTGCTCTTTGCCGAACTGCTCCCCGCCTGGGTGGCTGAAGTGGCAAACGCCGGTTCGATGCCAGGCTATAGCATTGTGCGCGTCGAGGTGGAAGGTAAGACCGACCTGCCTGTTCATATCTGGAAAGAAGAGTGGGAAGGGATGATGCGGCGCACCGGCAGCAAACCCGAATATGGCCCGCACGCCCTCGAATTCAGCCCACTCGGCCCCGGCCACTATGTGATCGAGCCGGAAGGGCTTGGCGTCTGGACCGATGTCACCCTCACCGGGTTAGAGACTGTGTGGGTCCACTTCCGACACAGCACAACGCCAGCCGCCCCCAATATTGTACGCCCTTGCGCCGCAAAAACTCAACCCGCCACAGCCGCCACCCCCGCAGCGGATGCGCCACTGCCCTACCTTTTTGTGGCGACGCCGCCCGATGATGCCGCCAAGTTGATCGAGTTGTTGCGTTACGTTGCCGGGGTACGCCCCATGATCGGCAATGACCTGGAAGAGGCGCTCAAGGCCGAACGTGTGGTCGTTGTCGGCCAGGAGAGCGCAGCCGGCCAGCACGCGGCCAATCTGCTTACGGCTGCTGGCCTCACCGTAGAACCTTTTCAGTATGAGGGCGTTTCACAGGTAGAATCCCAGTTTCATGCGCCACCTTCACCTAACGGCGCCCATGACCAGCAGTTGGCAGACGAAAAAAGCCTTGCCTCTGGCGAAAGGGCAACAGAACTTAAAGACGATAGAGCCAACAGGATCTAGGTTCTGTTGACACTTGTCCGGCGGCGCATGACCCGGCCAGGGTGCGCACGTGCGTGGCGCCGGCCAGGTGCGATGCACGCACCAGGTACAACGCACTTTTCAAGTACACGCACCACTGTGCAGGCTGAAATGTCAACAGGTTCTAGTCTGCCAGCAGGATCATATCATTGCGGTGGACGGCCACTGCGCCGTATGCATAGCCCAGCCGCTCGGTGATAGCATCAGACTGGCAGCCGGCGATCAGGCGCATGTCGTGGCTGTTGTAGGCAGCGATCCCACGCGCCAGTTCGCGACGGTGCAGGTCGAAGATGGAGATCGTATCCCCGCGCAGAAACTCGCCTTCGACGCGCACAATGCCGGCCGGCAACAGGCTACGACCGCGCTGCGTCAATGCGAGCGCCGCGCCATCATCCACAACCAATCTGCCCGCCGGTTTGTGACCAGACAAAATCCACGCCTTGCGGCTCTCCAGTGGATTCTCCACTGCTGGGAAGCGGGTACCCAATGTCTCACCTCTGACCACGCGGGGGATGACATTGGGTTCGCGCCCAGAGGTGATCACCACGTCGGCGCCGGCGCGGCGGGCTTTATCGGCCGCTTCCAGCTTGGTGACCATACCGCCCACGCCCAGCCCGCTCTTGCTGCCGCTGGCCAGGGCGCGCAGGGTCTCGTCGATGCGGCGCACTTCGGGGATGAGTTGGGCCGCGGGGTCGGTGCGCGGGTCCCCGGTGAAGAGCCCCGGCTGGTCGGTGAGTACGAGCAGCAGGTCAGCACCAATCATCGTGGCGACGAGCGCTGAGAGGTTGTCGTTGTCGCCCACCTTGATCTCTTCCGTCGCCACGGCGTCGTTCTCGTTGACAATGGGCACGATGCGGTGGTCGAGCAAGACGGAAAAGGTATCACGGGCGTTCAAGTAGCGCTGGCGGTTTTCCACATCGGCGCGCGTGATCAGGATCTGCCCAACGTGGATGCCATAGATCTCAAAAAAACGCTCCCACGTCAGCATGAGCCGGCTCTGGCCCACCGCAGCCAACAGTTGTTTGCTGGCAATCGTCGCCGGCAGCTCGGGAAAATTGAGCCGCGCCCGCCCCGCAGCCACCGCCCCAGAGGAGACGAGGACGAGATCGACGCCCTGCTTGTAGAGTTCGGCACACTGGCGCACCAACTCCACCATGCGCGGCGGATCCAACTGGCGTGTTCCGCCGGTCAAAACGCTGGTGCCTAGTTTGATGACAACGCGTTTATACGCCATCGGCCGATAGATGAGTCCACACAGTTACTGCGCCTGCCACTCATAAAAACTCTTGCGCGCCCGCTGGAATTCGGCAGGCAGGCGGCTGATAGTGGTGGCCCCCGCCGTGTCCACCTCGATGATCTGCGCGCTGACCGGCTCGTACGCTGCGCGCGGGGCCACCGCACCCTTGGCAACGAGGATGCGCTGTTGCTGTGGCGCGATCCCCACGCAGGTAACTTGGTGGATGCTCATGGGGGGCGTGCGTTTGCTGTTGAGGACGAGCAACCCGCCCCGTTTGTCTGGCTCGCCTCGCTTCGGCACGGCCACCACTGCCGTCAATCCCTGGTTGAAGTAGCGGCCACCGCCGTGGCGCCGCTCGGTCTCCTCGTAGCTCCCATCGTGCAGTGTGCGCACCCGACCCTGGATGGAGAGGGTAGGGCCGTGCATGGCATCCGTCTTGCCGCCGACACGCAAGGATACGTCCACACCAATGCCGGCCTTCGCACAAATCTCCACAGACTCCGGGTCGTAGATCGAGACAACCCAGCCCTCGGCGTTCTGGTCGATCAACTCTTTGAGGATGATCGTTGCATCCCCCGCGCTGCCGCCGCCGATGTTGTCGCCTAGTTCGAAGAGCGAGACGGGCGTCTGGGTGGCCGCCATCGCCACACGCACCGCTTCGGCGGGGGTAGCGATCTGGGGAATGAGCTGGTCGCGCACCGCCCACATCATCTCACCCAGGCGTTGGGCTTCGCGCTGCGCCAGCGCCGCATCCCCATCGGCCACCACGACAATGGACGGTCCCATCGCCGGCACATCGGCGTATTGATAGCCGGCAGCGATACTTGCCGCCAGGATACCTGGCTGTTTCTCCAGGTCAATGGCTGCCTCCATCAGCGGCTGCATGGGGGCTTTGCTGGTGTTATGAAAGGCAATATTGAAGAGCACTTCCGGCTTGACGATAGCGCTCACTGGCTTTACCTCGCCGCGAATGGTGCGCACGATCAGGTCGGCGGCTTGCAGCCCGCGTTCCGGTTGGTCGATATGAGGGCAGGTCTTGTAGATGATCAGGGCCGTGGCGTCCTGCACCAGTTGTTCGGGCACATTGCCGTGGTAATCGTGCGTCACCACCACCGGGAAATCCGGCCCGGCGAGTTGGCGCACCCGGCGCACGATTTCGCCGTCGGCTTGCGGAAAGCCGTCGGCCACCATCGCGCCGTGGAGGGCGAGAAGCAGGCCGTCGGTCTGCGGCAGGGCAGTGCGCAACTGTTCGAGCAATTCACCCACCAACGTCTCGAAGGCCTCGGTGGTCACCGCACCGGCGGGTGTAGCGTTGGCGCCAAGCAAGGGGTGCAGTTCATAGTCGTACTCGTCGGCGCCGGCAATATAACCGGCCATTTCGTGAAAGGTGGGCCGGTAGTGATCGATCAACGCCTGGCCGCGCCACACCCGAAAGTCGGCCAGCGTGGTTGGATGCACGGCAAAGGTGTTGGATTCGTGCATAATCGAGGCAATCGCGATGCGCATGACAGTGTCTCACTTCCTGGCGGTGCATGATGGTTGGACAGTGGCTGGAGTGTACTATAGTCCAACTTGCGGCGGGCTGTCAACTGGGGTCTGAGGGGTAGATGCATCCAGAAAAAGGAACAGACGATTGTAGGGCAAGATAGCACTTGCCCTACAATCGTCTGTTGCTAGCCTTCTATCGCCTAGTGCAGAATCTGGCAACGTTTTCGGCATCATTCTCCGTCGCCACCGCCCGGCGATGATGAAGATCAAGAAAATAAACCAGTCACCTACCGTAGGTCACGCTATCAGCGTGACAATCGTCCGGATATGTAGCGCCGTCGCCCTGGTAGAGCGACCTACTTCAGCGCTTCAGCACCGGATAGTCATTCCGAAACAATTTGTCAGGCTTCACAAGCGCCGGGCGAGCGAACTGCGCCCCATCAATTGGAGCTTGGCATCTAAAGTACGTTACACCTGACATATCAGGACATCTAACGCTTCTCCACCTGGCGGATCGTAACCGACCCTACGCCGCCGCTGACTGTTAGCTGCACCCGTTGCCCGGCGCGGCCATACTCTGGCGAGGTGTAGACTCTACCGTCACGGGCAAAGTCCCCATCGACATCGACACTGCCCAAGCCGGCGCTGGCGGTGAGCTGGACCGGCAGCGTGTCGGGCACCAGAATGGTCAGTTCGCCGACGCCGCCGCTGATCTCGCCGCGGAAGTTGCCCCGGCCAGGCAAGGTCACTTCGGTTGAACCGACGCCACTGTTGATCTGGAGCGCGCTCAACTGGAGTTGCTCCAGGTCGAGCGTAGCTTCACCCACGCCAGTGGAAATCTCAAGATCAAGCGGAACCGCCGACGTGAGTTCCACTTCCCACTGTCCCTGGCCGCGCCAGTTCCAGACTGGGAGCGAAAGAGCGGTGCCCTCGCTGCGGACTGTGTAGATGGCCCGGTCGCCTTCCTGGCGGAAGCTCTCTTCAATTCGCTCGTTGCGCAGGGGCCG
>QEUW01000644.1 GCA_003577005.1 Chloroflexota bacterium
GCCAGGTCGTTTGCGCCGACAACCAGACCCAGGTTGCCCTGTTGATTCCACCCTTGAGCGCGGCGAGCCACGATTTCAAAGAGCGGGGCTGCGCTGGCGCCGTCGGTCACCGCCAGTTCCTGTATCTCGCTTGCGCCCGGATTAGAGGTTCGACAGAGCACAAAGACCCCGCGCCGCGGGTCCGCCAGAAACGGCGCCAGCGCATCGTGACCCAGATAGGGGTTGGCCGTAATCGCGTGAGCGCCCAGTTCCTCAAATGCGGCTGCGGCATACGCGGCGGACGTATCAGGGATGTCAGCGCGTTTGGCATCGAGCAGCACCGGCACCTGGGGGGGGACATGAGCGATCACATCCTTGAGCGCCGCGAGCCCTGCGGAACCAAAGGCCTCAAAAAAGCCAATATTTGGCTTGTAAATAGCCGCAAAATCCACCGTTGCATCGATCAGACGCATACACTCGCTGCGCAACGCATCTGCACTCTCACCGCGCGGGTCGAGCCCGACACAGAGCAACGAGTTGGCGGCGTCGACTCGTTCTGTCAACCACTGAAAAAATTCCATCGTTATGCCTTTCCTAAAACCATAGCTAGCAGCGCCATACGCACGTAGAGACCGTATTCCATTTGGCGGAAATAGGCTGCGCGCGGGTCGGCGTCTACCTCCATGGCGATTTCATTGACACGGGGCAGTGGGTGCATGATCACCAGGTCCGGCCGGGCAGAGCGGAGGGTAGCGGCGGTAATCACATAGGCGTTCTTGACCGCTTCGTATTCGTCCTGCCGCTCGAAGCGCTCCTTCTGCACACGAGTGACATAGAGGACATCGGTTGTGGGGAGCACTTCGTCAAGCGTGGCAAATTCGTGTTGTTCGACGCCAGCCTGGCGTAATTCTTCGGTGAGTGCGGGCGGCATCCGCAAGATGGCGGGCGAGACATAGTTGAGGCGCGCACCGTACAGCCGCAAAAGGCGCGCCAGCGAATGGACCGTGCGACCATACTTTAGATCGCCAAGCATGGTCACAGTCAACCCATCGAGCCGGCCCAATTCCCCCTGGATGGTAAAAAGGTCAAGCAGCGCCTGGGTCGGATGTTCGCCGGTGCCGTCGCCGGCGTTGATCAGCGGTTTGCGCAGATAGCGCGCCGCCGTCGCCGCCGCCCCCGTCTCCGGGTGGCGCAGCACGATTACGTCTGAATAACATTCGAGCGTGCGGACGGTGTCCGGCAGCGATTCCCCTTTTGAAACCGACGAGTAGCGCACTTCGTTGATGGGAATCACACTGCCCCCCAATCGCTCCATAGCGGCAGTAAATGATGACGAGGTGCGGGTAGATGGCTCGTAAAAGAGGTTAGCGAGGATCTTACCCTTGAGCAGGTCGAAGGTTCCAACCCGCTCTACCATCGTGCGCATCTCTTTGGCCACGGCAAAGATGTAGGCAAGGTCAGAGCGGGTAAACTGGCTGACGGCCAGGATGTGTTGGCCGTAAAAACGCCCGTCCCCGCGCTCGCCAAGCGGAAGGCGAACCCCGGTTGGGCCCCCTTCCGCGCTTGTCAGCCTGGTCATGTTCAATCTCCTGAGGGTGTGCAAACGTCCCGACCGGCGCCGGGTTGGGCGATAACCTGACCCTGGCGGAAGGCATCCTCTCCCCGTACGACGACCCGCACGACGCGGCCACGCATTTTTCTCTCCTCAAACGGGCTCCAGCGGGCGCGGGTCTGTAGCTCAGCGCCGCGCACGGTCCAGACTTCCTCCGGGTCCACTTCGACCCATGAATCAGGGGGTTCGGCGAGACCCAAAATGCGCCGGGGGGCATGTGCTGTCTTCTCGACCAATTGTTCAAGCGTCAGAGCGCCGGTTTCCACCAGTTCCAGGTAGAGAGGCAAAGCCGTCTCCAGCCCCGGAAAGCCGGGCGGCGCCTGTGGGGAGTCCTTTTCGGCCAGTGTGTGGGGCGCATGGTCGGTGGCGAAGCAGTCCACGACATCCAGATTCGCTCGTAAAGCCCTACAATCAGCTGGCGTTGCCAGGCGCGGGCGGACTTCGGCGCGACCGGGGCCTAGCCGGGGAATGTCGGCCTGCGACAAAAAGAGATGGTGCGGTGTCACCTCACAGGTGACCTGGAGCCCCCGCTCTTTGGCTTTGCGGATCAGCTCGATCTCCACCTGGCGACTCACGTGGCAAATGTGCAGTGGGCGCCCAGCCAACTGCGCCACCAGGATGGCAGCGGCCATGGTGCGCTCCTCGGCGTGGCACAGGAGGGGCCGGTCGGCCGGCCAGCGTTCCGCATGGGCCACCAGCGTCTCCAGGTCGTCCAGCCGGAGCGGGCCAAAGGTCTGGTCGAGATACATCTTCAGCCCTGCCACTTTGGGGGCGAGGGTTGCGGCCGTCATGACATTGTCGGTGCCGGCACCGAGGTAGAGGCCAAAATCGCAGCGGGCGTGGGCGGCAGCAGCTTTCTGCTTTGCGGCTAACGTCGCTGCGTCGGTGACCGGTAGCGTGTTATTGGGCATGTCGAGCACACAACAAAAACCGCCGGCCAGGGCGGCGGCGGTGCCTGAGACAAAATCTTCCTTATGCGTCGCTCCTGGCTCACGCAGGTGGACATGCGGGTCTACTAGAGGGGGTAACTTGAGAAGGGCCATACCTCTCCTTTGGCTGGGGTCTATTTGGGTGCGCAAACAACAGATACCGTGGGTTTCTGCTAACCCCTATTTTTAACACAGAGTCAGCCGAAAGCAAAGTCAGTTCCGCGCCAAACTTTGCTGTGCCAGCTGCTCCAGATGCCCTGCCGGCAGGTGTAGACGGTCTAATCGTTCAGCCTTCTCTGGGTGGGGGCCAGGGCCACTGCGTCACAGCAGCCAAGCCCTCCAGAATAAGGAAAAGACCAAAAAAAGCATTGAGAAAGCAATCGCTCAGAAGAGCCAGATCTATTGGACAAAACCTGGACACACTTCACTGACCTTAACATTCGGTAAGTCCTAAAAGATCAATACGTTGGATGACACAATAAAATACGTCATTTGGCGGTTGATATTTTCATCGATTTGTCAATACTGGAAATATGATTTGTCAATTTTTATTGCAT
>QEUW01000082.1 GCA_003577005.1 Chloroflexota bacterium
GTTCCACATCGACAAAGCCACAGATGCCGCCTCGTTTCTGCGCTTCGGCGATGATGTGGAGGCAGATGGTGGTCTTGCCCGAGCTCTCTGGCCCGTAGATCTCCACCACGCGCCCCCGCGGCACCCCCCCGACCCCCAGCGCAATATCCAGGCTCAGACTCCCGGTTGGGATCGACTCTACCTGGAGCCGGGTAGCTTCCCCCAGCTTCATGACGATGCCTTCCCCAAACCGTTTGTTCAGGTTCGCCAGCGTCGATTCCAGCGCCTTCTGGCGACCATCCTTACTCATGTATAACTCCAAGCGCCCATGACTATCCGCAAGAATCGTCTGTGCAGTTCCAATGCAACTTTTGCGCTTAGATACATAGTTTACAGAAATTGTGCAAATTTTGCAAACGAGATTGAGAGACAAATAGATTCAGCGCGCCGCCGGAGCATAGATCAGCTCGCGCAGCGCCATGATGTCGTTGCGCAACAGTTCGTCCCGCTCCAACCCGGCGGCTATCTGGTCCACGCCGTACCGGATCGTGCTGTGATCACGGCCACCCAGGTGATCGCCAATAGCGGACAGTGAAAGGTCATGTTCCTCGCTCAGCAGATACATGGCAATCTGGCGGGCGAGTGCAATCTCCTGTGTGCGTCGGCGACCGGTGAGGTCGGCAGCTTGCAGCCGGAAGTACCCCGCCACGATACGTACGACCTCATGGGGCGGGCAGGCGGTGCGTAGCGGTGTCAGGTCGTCGAGGACGTCTGTGGCCAGCGCAGTGGTGAGGGGGGTGCGCGCCAACCGCGCCTGGAGCGCCAGCCGGTTTAATGCTCCCTCTAGCTCGCGGATGTTGCTATCGACCCGCTCGGCCACGAGCATGAGCACGCCTGGGTCGATGGCAATCCCCAGCCGGCTTGCCTTGGCCTGCAAGATTGCTACCCGCGTCTCAAAATCAGGCTGGGAGATGTCGGTCTGCAGCCCACCCTCAAAACGGCTCCGCAGACGCTCTTCCAATGTAGCCAATGCCTTGGGGGGGCGGTCGCTACTCAACACTACCTGGCGGCCGGCAGCGTGAAGATGGTTGAAGGTGTGGAAGAATTCCTCCTGTGTACTCTCCTTACCTCCGATAAACTGGATATCATCGATGAGCAGAATGTCCACCTCGCGGTACTTGTTGCGAAAGTGTTCGGTTGTCTGCGAGCGAATGGCGCCGATGAGATCATTGGTGAATTGTTCGGATGAACAATAGAGCACGAGCAACCCCAACTCGTGGGCGCGATTGCCGATGGCGTGCAGCAAATGCGTTTTACCCAGGCCGACGCCGCCGTAGATAAAGAGGGGGTTGAAGGTCTGCCCTGGCTTCTCGGCCACTGCGGTGGCTGCCGCATGGGCCAGACGATTGTGATTGCCTACGACAAAGGTGTCAAAGGTATGATTGCTGTTGAGCTGAAGACCGTTTGTAATGCGGCGCGATGGGCCAGGAATCGCTGGCGTAAGCGCTGGTTCCTTGACAACCCGTGCTTCGGCAACCGGCTCGATGATTGGCTCATCCGGCGACGTGGTAAGGGTCGCGTAGAGTGGCGCAGGCTTGTCTGCGGCTGAATCGTCGTTTACCTGGCGCGGCGTCACCTGGAATGTCACCTGTGCCTGGCGCTGCATCATCGTCGTCAGGATGCGCTTGATCTTGTAGCGCAGCCGGTTCTCCAGCCAGTCACGCGCATAGGCGTTGGGAAGGCCAATGATAAACTCCCCATCTTCATACCCCAACACCCATGTGTCGCGCACCCAGGTATTAAAAGTAGCCGAGGGCATCTGTAGCTCCAGTTCCCCCAGCAAAGTCTGCCAGACCGCGTGAGGGTCAAACTGGGCGTCGCGAGCTACGATTTCCCTGGCAGAGAGGGTGCCTTCCGTGCCAGCTTGAGCCGGCCCTGCTGCTTCCTCGGACGCTGGCTCTTGGGCAGCTTCAGGGCCACAGCCACGAGGGGGTGCCGCGTCAAGGGAAGGTTTGGTACGAATGTTGACCCGATGATATGGATAGGGCGATCGACCCTCTTCATTGGACGATGATGCACTGTACATTATTAGATGACCTCCTCTACGCTGTATGGGGCCAATAATGATCAAGTCGCACCCACCTGCCAGGGATGCGAACGTTGATCTTCAATAAGAACGCAGGGCGCGCCAAAGCAAGCGCACACCCAGCCATTTTTGAGTTTTGGCCCAAAACCTTGCGCCGTCTGGCCGCCTGGAGTTCGTTGCGCACAGGCGGCCGAAGAGAAATGTGGGAGCTATTCTGTCGGGAAGTCCTGAGCCAAAGTGCGATTTGCCTTGTGGCTATCTGGTGATCAGGCGTGGCTGGAATGGCAGAGGAATGAGAGTTACACGCCAAATTGCCACTTGCTCTGCGACGACCCTGACAATTTTTGTGTCCGCAAGGATACCAGAAATGAGCGGGAAACACAACCCCTGAGGCTGAGCGTGTACGTCAAAAATGCGCTAATTATTGTTAACCTACAGGGCGGAACATCTGTTCTGCGCAAGATATAGGGGATGATCAACAAAGGGTACGCAATATAACAAATGCGGCGTAACACGTACGATTCATAACTTTAAGGTGTGATTTCAGTTTGCATTGGGGGCGCAGATCCGCCGCGAAACTTGCCAACAGGCGGAAAACTGACTTTTCCCTAGTTGGCAAAGTTATCCCCAGAGTTATCCACCGTCCGGTAAAATTATGGCTTTTCTTGCGTCGAAGTGATATAAGGATTTGTAGATTCTGCAATGACGTGCAGTTGACAAATCAACGCTTGAGTTAACGAATAGTTGACGGCAGGCAAGTCTGCGCCATAGAGTTGTACATGTGCGCAGGGTAAACATTCAATGCACGGCTGATCCAATTACCCGGAGCAATTCGCTTGGACACGCACTACTTCAACTACAGAGCTCGTGTGGCCGACGGGTGGTGGGATCGGCGTGCGTTTGTCCACAATTGGTGGCGGCTACAGACCCGCGATCAGCGTTGGGTGCCGCCACTTTACGACCGGTTGTGGCGTGCGCTGGTCGCGCCGGCGCATGACTACCTGGCTACCCAGCCGCCACAGTTGTTCCAGCTTGAGGCCCTGGCCCGGCGCCAGCAGCGCACCGAGGCGCCCCTGGGCACCCCAAGCTTTTCCGGTGCGTTGATGGAAGAACCGGTAGCTGTCACTGCCCTCCTGCCCGGCCGGGCAGGTGCGTCAGGGGCCGCATATCTAGGGCTCCTGCACTGTGTCAATCATATCGAAACGATGGAACGCTTCTGGGGGGAGTTGATGGAACTATTGTGGGAGGTGGGGCACCGCCACGTGCTTGGCCCTACCGGGCTGTCGCCCCTCTTGCCGGCCGGTGTCTTGCAAAACTACTTCCATGTTACACCCCCCGCCCACACCCCCTATAACCCGCCCTATCTGCCAGAAGTAATCGAAAGCGTCATGGAGCCGGTGCAAGAATCGGAACTCTATCACATCACCGTTCAGGATGTTGGCCCTCGTCACAACGGCCCAGCCCAGATCGAGGCGTTTGCGCCTCTACGTCTGGCTAAGGATCTGTTGCCGCTCTTTGCTGCCGTCGTACAGCGGTTGGAAGATGCAGCCCCACCGGACGCCGCCGAAGTTTGCTTTTTGCTGGATTGGTTGCAGACCGGACCTCTCTACGGTTGGCTTGCCTTGCGGAGCGGCACACCCGCGGGCTTTATCTTGTTACAACCCGACCTGGCCTCCAGCCTGCGTCTGGCCGGCGGTGGGCGCAACTGGGCCTGGCGGCTCTGGCTGGCGTTGCGCAGCCGAAGACCGGTGCCGGCCGGGCGTCTGCTCTATGGAGGCGTTGCGCCCGCATGGCGAGGGCGAGGGGTCGGGCGCCAACTCTGGCAACAGGCGCTGGCGACGGCCAGACAGCTGGGTTGGCGTACGCTTACGATTGGCCCTGTAACAACCGGTTCAGCGGCGGCCCATTTTCTACGACAACAGGGGGCCGAGCCACGCCAGCGCTACCTAGTATACGGAGGTAACATATGATGAACATGGACAGACGCTCAACTCAACCGCCAAAACCGGCCAATATCACCGTTGACCGCAACAGTGGCTACCTACGGATCACCTGGTTAGATGGCCATGTCAGCGACTATTCGCTGCAGTGGGTGCGCAGCCACTGCCCTTGCGCTACGTGTCGCGAGGAGCGCCGTGTAGCGGCGCTCGACACCGACCCGCTGCGTCTGCACAGCGGCCCGCCACCGAGCACACAGGTGGCCGGTGCGGAACTGGTGGGCAACTACGCCCTCCGCCTGCGCTGGAGTGATGGGCACGACTCTGGTATTTTCTCGTTTGAGGCGCTACGTCGTAGTTGTCCCTGCGCAGCGTGCAACCCTGATGGGCCACCCCCGTTCTTGCCCGACTACTAGCGGTGAGGCATGATGCCATCTTGCCCTACAAGCCGGGCCGTAACAACAGTTTGCCGGCTACAGGTAACCGTATTATAATGCGCGTCAGGTTCCCCTTATCCTGTTTTTGGCCCAGATCCATTCGCAACGTTGAACCCTGTTTTGCACCTGTGCAGTTGAGACGTCCACACCGAGGAGCCCCAACATGTGCGTTCCAGCCTGTACACAGAAGATCGCTCGCGACCTGATCGATCGCCGTGGTTTTTTGAAACTGGCGACCAGCGCGGCCACCGCGATGACGGCAGCCGCCTGTACGCCGATCGTTGCCCCGCCGCCTCCGGCTGCAGCCAGCCAGGGCAAGAAATTCTGGTGGACACTTTGAGTCTGGATTACGGCGCCTCAGCTGACTTTGCGGTACACTACTGCTGGCTGCCGGCTGGAAAGTGGGGCATTGAGGGCGTCGCCAATCTGGGCGAGATGCCCGCCAGTGGCGCCCACGTGATTGTGGGTGGGCCAAAGATTGCCGGCGCCACTGGTGGCCCGACGCGCCTCTTTGTGCTTGTGTGAGAAACGCCGTACCGCCCGTTCTACCGCTAGCAGTCGAGCGTTCCGAGGCAGCGCGCTCACGGCTGTGGCAGCGGCGACGGTATTACCTGAGAAGGGAGCGACATGGGTACATCTTTGACACTTATTCGAATCTTTGGCATCGATATGCGGGTTCACTGGTCATTTCTCTTGATCGTGGTGTACTACGCGTTTATCTACAGCGGAACTGGAACGAACCCGATGATCGGCGCAGCCTACGGCGTCGTCATGATTCTGCTGCTCTTTCTTTGCGTCACCCTCCATGAATTGGGCCATTCGCTTGTGGCAAAGTACTACAAAATCAATGTGCCCCACATCACCCTCCTGCCCATCGGTGGAGTGGCCAGCCTTGAGCGGATGCCTGATAAACCGCTCCAGGAGTTTCTCATTGCCATTGCTGGGCCGTTGGTAAACATTGTGTTGGCGGCGGTGTTGGCTCCCTTTGCCGGGTATGCAGTGGTCTCGGCTGTCGAAGCTGGGCAACTGACCACCAGTCCGGTTGCTATCTGGCGTTTTGCCATTACACCCGGGGTAGGGAATCTTGTCGTCAATCTGACCCTAACCAACTTGTTGCTGGCGCTCTTCAACCTGCTACCTGCCTTTCCCATGGATGGTGGTCGCATCTTGCGAGCGTTGCTGGCCATGGGCACCTCCTATGTGCAGGCAACGCGTATCGCCGTGGTTGTGGGGCGCTTGATGGCGGCGCTCTTTGCTTTTTGGGGCATTATGGGCGGTGGAATTTTTCTCTTGCTGATTGCCTTCTTTGTCTACGTCGGCGGCGGGGCTGAACTCGAAGCGGTAGAAAGTCGTGCGGTGCTAAAAAATGTCCGTGCCGAACAGGCATTGACGCCCTCGGCGGCCAGCCTGTACGCCAGTGAGCGGCTCAACCGCGCCGTCGATTTGATCATGAGCAGTTATCAGACGGATTATCCGGTGCTCGACCTCTCCAGCCGTTTTGTCGGCGTTTTGACACGACCCCGGCTCGTCCAGGCGCTCAAAGAAGTAGGGCCAGACGCACGGGTCACTGATGTCATGATCCCGGCGGATCAAGTGCCCGTTGCTTCCCCGCGTGAGACGTTGGATAAGCTCTGGGAAAAGATGGTGCAAGGAGGCGGTCGTGTCGTTGCAGTAAAAGAGGGTCCGAACTTTGTCGGTCTGATCACGCTGGACGACATTTCCGAAATCTTTGCCGTCGTCGGGGCCCATCAACAGCTAGCAAACCGTAATCAGCCCCCGGGTAGCGCCGTCGAAAGCGGTCCAGCAGTGCGAGGCGCGGTGGATGCCTGAGTTCAAAACCGAGACCGGCGTCATCTTCTATACGATGACTGGCCCGGCAGACGCCCCGGCTGTCACCCTGTTGCACAACTTTATGAGTGATGGGCGCAGCGCCTGGGGTTCGCTGATCCCGGCGCTGGCGGCCGACTATCGTGTGCTTGTGCCCGATCTGCCCGGTCATGGTCGTTCGCAGGGGTACCCGGCAGATTTTCACCATACAGAGATGGCGCGCCAGGTGGCAGCACTGATGGCGGCCGAAGGCGCCGACCAGGGACACCTGGCCGGCTGTAGCAGCGGTGGGATGATCGCCCAGTTGCTGGTTCATCATGGCTTTGCCCGGCCACAGACGCTCACGCTGGTCAGCACGACATACAGCACCAACCCAGAGCGAACTCAAAACCCATCCACCACCACATCGGAGCGGTTCAAAGCCAACCCCGGGTGGATGGAAGCGACGGCGCGGCTGCATGATCCACACCATGAACCGGGGTACTATCAGGAAGTGCTCCTGCCCGCCTTTCGCCGGTTGACCGGCGAGACGGCTATCGATCTGCCACTGGAGGCGCTGCGCTCATGGCAGATCCCCGTCTGTCTCATTCACGGCGCGGAGGATGAGTTCTTCCCGGTCTATATCATCGAGCAGATGGCAGAAGCGCTGCCCGACGCCGAAGTGCATATCATTCCTGAGCAGACCCATGCGTTGCTCTTCCGCCAGCCGTGGCGCGTGCGAGCGATTCTGCTTGACTTTTTGGTCCGGCACAGCGCGACAAGTTGAACAACGGAGCAAGGCAGATGCAACGATCTCGACCTATCAAACTGGCGCCCTCCATCCTGACGGCTGATTTTGGGTATCTGGCCGCGGCGGTGGAAGAGGCTGCAGCCGGCGGCGCTGACATGATTCATCTGGATGTTATGGATGGCATGTTTGTGCCCAATATCACTTTTGGCCCACCGGTGGTAGCGGCGGTGCGCCGTGCAACCTCTTTGCCGCTCGATGTTCACTTGATGGTGCACGAGCCGGGGCGTTATCTGGCCGATTTTGCTCAAGCCGGCGCCGACAGCCTAACGGTACACGTAGAGGCTTCTCTGCATCTGAGCCGTACAGTGCAGGAGATCACCGCCCTGGGTTGTCAGGTGGGGGTGGCGCTCAACCCGGCCACTCCGGTGGAGAGTGTGCGCGAGGTCCTTCCCTTCCTCGATCTTGTGCTGGTGATGACGGTCAGCCCCGGCTTTGGTGGCCAGCGCTTTATCGAAACCAGCACAAGCAAAGTGCGCCGCATGAAGCGGTTGCTCGAAGAATTGAACCCTACCTGCGACCTGCAAGTAGATGGTGGTGTCAACCTGGAGACAATCGTCGATGTGGCAACAGCCGGGGCCAACATCTTTGTCGTTGGCAGCGCAGCCTACAACGGGGAGGCGCCGGTAGCCGAGAACCTGGCCACGCTCAGGCAGGCGCTTGCCGGGTAGGCTCGCCGAGATATTCATGTCGTAGGGATAGGAGGTACGTAGTTGGATTCGTTCCTCAGAGGTGCAACGCACTTTGCAAGTGCATCGCACCTGGGGCAACTGCGTAACTCCTAAGAGACTGTTTACAAAGTGGCTGCCAGACCGGTGCGTTGCATTCGTAGAGTGCGTTGCACCTCAGGGTTGCCCGTCGCCACAGATGCGTTGCACGCAAGGCGTGCAACGCACCAGACCTTTTCAAATAAGCTTCTAAGGGATATGAGTGGGTAAGAGGTATGAGTGGTGTTGGCGCCTCTGCTCAGGGAAGCCCGTACCACACCACGTAGTAGATCAACGGTAGGACGAACAGCAGGCTATCGAGCCGGTCGAGGGCGCCACCGTGGCCGGGGATGAGGTGGCCGCTATCTTTGACGCGAACCTGCCGTTTGACCATACTGACAGCCAGGTCACCCAAGAGCGCAAAAACCCCACCCAGCGCTCCCAACGCTGCCCCGTAGGCAATGGGCATCTGTACTGGCAAAACGGCCATCAGGACCCCGCCCATGAGCGCCGCCCCAACCCACCCGGCGACGGTTCCTTCCCATGTCTTTTTGGGGCTGAGCCGTGGCCAGAGCCGGCGCCGGCCCAGTGTAACACCGGCAAAGTAGGCCGCAGTGTCGTTTGTCCACGTGATGAGCAACCCGTAGAGTAGCCACCAGAGACCGGCAGGCAACTGGCGCAACGCCATCACGTGGCCTAGCATCAGCCCCAGATAGATTGCCCCCCCGCTGGTAGCAAGCCACGTGTGAACCGGCTGTTCGCGTTGAAAGAGGCTGATGACCAACATGACCACCAGCCCAACAGTGATCAACGGGACAGCCAGAGGGAGACCCGGTTGCCAACCCGTGGCCACTAACCCGCCAATCCAGAGGAGGCCAATCCAGCGCAAGGGCCGGTAGCCCCCGTGGTCGAGCAGGCCAAAGAACTCTACCCCCCCAGCCAGCGCTACTACCAGGAGCAATATCAGACACCAAACGCCGCCAAACCAGATCGGCGCGAGAACGAGTGGCAGAGCGATAAGTCCAACGATGATACGGGTCGTCACGCGGGCAGGCTCACCGTGGTCGAAAAGAGATGGGTGACGGGATGGCTAGGCGGAGGTTATTTTTGGGCCACGCGGCCAAAGCGGCGTTCGCGCTGATTGTATTCTAGCAACGCGCGATAAAGCTCCTCCTCATCAAAATCTGGCCAATAGGTCGGCGTGGCATAGTACTCAGCATAGGCCGCCTGCCAGATCAGGAAATTGCTCAGACGCCACTCCCCGCCGGTGCGGATGATCAGATCTGGGTCGGGTAGGCCGCCTGTGTACAGATATCGGCTAAAAAGTTCTTCGCTGAGCGCCTCCGGCTGGACGCCATCGGCAATGATCCGGCGGACAGCGTCGAGAATCTCAGCGCGACCGCCGTAGTTAAAGGCAACGTTGAGTAGAATACGGTCGTTGTAGCGTGTCACCTCCAGCGCATGGCGGATCTGCTCTTGCAGGCTACGGCTGATACCATCCATGCGCCCGCTATGGAGGATACGAACGCCATTCTTGTGGAGTTCGTTGAGCTGGCGCTGGATGGTGAGGCCGAGCAGGCGCATGAGGCCGCTTACTTCTTCGGGTGGCCGGTGCCAGTTTTCGGTGGAAAAGGCGTAGATGGTCAGCACCTTGACGCCAAACTGCACGCTACTCTCGAGGATGCGCCGGATGTTATCGACGCCTGCCTGGTGGCCAGCGAAGCGGGGCAGGCTGCGCGCCTGTGCCCAACGCCCGTTGCCATCCATGATGATACCGATGTGGTGGGGCACGCGCGCAAGCGGTGGAAATACGGTCGGTCGTTGACTACTCACAAATGGATACCCTCTCTGCAACGAAAACACCCCCGACCTGGCCCACGCGTATGAGGGTGCTGGTGACCCACCCGGCAGAAAAGAGAGGGGTGAGCACCACTCACCCCTGGCTTTGTATGGCATTGCCATCCGCCTGAGACAGTACCTGAAGGTTGGGCAACGGCCTGGTGCAGAGGATGGCTAAACCGTCATGATCTCGACATCTTTCTCGCGCACAATCTCATCGACATGCTTGATAAAGGTGTCGGTAAGCTCCTGAACCTTTTCCTCGCCGCGGCGCAGATCATCTTCCGAGATCATACTTTCCTTTTCCATCTCGCGCAAGTCGTGGATGGCGTCTCGTCGAATGTTGCGGACGCCGACCCGCGCCTCCTCTCCCCGCCGGGAGACGAGCTTGGTCAGTTCGCGGCGGCGTTCTTCGGTCAGCGGTGGGATGATGAGCCGGATCTGTTGGCCGTCGTTGTTGGGGGTCAGTTTCAAATCAGATTTGGCGATTGCTTTTTCGATAGCCGGGATGTCGCTCTTGGTAAAGGGGCGGATCAGCAACTGCTGCGGCTCCGGTACGCTGATGGTAGCCAGTTGTTGCAGGGGAGTGGGCGAACCATAGTACTCCACCGTAATCCGTTCGACCAACGCGGGCGAGGCGCGGCCGGTGCGATAAGACATCAAGTCGGTGCGCAGGGAGTCGATCGTTTTTTCCATACGCTCGCGAGCTTCGGCTAAGACTTCATTGATCATGTCCGGTTCTCCTGCCGTGAAATAGTGGCCCATCAATGGCCGACGGTGCGCACTGCCTCAAGCTGAGCTCAATCGGGCGAGTACGCTGCCCGTTTCTGGCATTCGAGCGACCACTTTGGCGGCGCGCCCCTGTAGGTCTGATGGGAGTATCAAGCGTCTGGGCTGGGCAGATTGCCAGATAATCACTATTTTAGCAAAATCTGGGCCAGGACAAAAACAGACGATAGACGATAGACGATGAACCGTCGTCTATCGTCTCAGGATTAAGCGGCGATCAGCGTGCCGACTGGCTCTCCGCGCACTACCTTTTCAAGCGCGCCGTCTTGCCAGAGGTTGACGACATAGATAGGGAGGTCGTTATCCATGCACATCGCCATCGCCGTGCTGTCCATGACGCCGACACGCATATTGAGCGCATCGATGTAGGTGAGCCGTTCAAAGCGCCGGGCATTGGCATTTTGTTTGGGATCGCTGTCGTAGACGGCATCCACCTTTGTGGCCTTGATGAGGGCCTCGGCGTCGATTTCCATTGCACGCAGTGCTGCGGCAGTATCGGTAGTAAAGTAGGGGTTCCCGGTGCCAGCCCCAAAGATAACGGCGCGTCCTTTTTCCAGGTGACGGACGGCCCGGCGTTGGATGTATGGCTCGGCTACAGCACGCACCTCGATCCCAGTCATGACCCGGGTGGGGACACCGTTGCGCTCGAGTGCATCTTGTAGCGCCAGCGAGTTCATGACCGTGGCGAGCATCCCCATATGGTCGGCGGTGACGCGCTCCATGCCGTGCTCCATCCCATCTTGCATGCCGCGCCAGATGTTGCCGCCGCCAATTACAATGGCAACCTGGACGCCCATATTGATGATGTCTACCACCTTACGCGCAAGAAAGTCGGCCTGGGCAGGGTTGATACCAAAGCCACCTTCGCCTGCCAATGCTTCACCACCGAGCTTTAGCAAGATGCGCCGGTACTGTAACTCAGCCATATCCTGTTCCTCTTTTATCATAACGGCGCGTACCTTCTCGACATTCCGTGGAAGGGGCGCATCCCCAGTTACCCACCCCTCGTACTCTCAATCGATTGAGAGGAGACGGTTGCGCCAGTAAGACAAACATAACGTAACGATTTGGCAATGTCACAAACAAACGAATGCCCAGCCGTATGGCTGGGCATCGTTCATCATCCGCCGATCTCCAAGCGGGCGAACCTGGTCACCCGGATATTTTCGCCAAGCGAGGCGACGGCTTCGGTTATCAAGTCTTGGATGGAACGGTCTGGATCTTTGATAAAGGGTTGTTCGAGCAGACACACTTCGGTGAACCACTTGTCGAGCTTGCCTTCAACAATCTTGTCCACCACCTGGACAGGCTTGCCGCTATTGACCATCTGCTCGTGATAAATTGCCTTTTCTTTCTCAATGGCATCGCCGGGCACTTCCTCGCGGCTGAGCCACTGTGGGCGGGCAGCGACCACTTGCATAGCCAGGTCGCGAGCCAGTTGTTGAAACTGGTCGGTGCGGGCGACAAAATCGGTCTCACAGTTTAACTCCACCAAGGCTGCCGCCTTACTGCCATGGTGGACATAGCTTCCAATTAGCCCTTCGCGGGTATCGCGGCTTGCCTTCTTGGCAGCGCTGGCAAGACCTTTTTTGCGGAGAATTTCAACCGCTTGCTCGAATTCGCCGCCGGCTTCTTCAAGCGCTTTCTTACAATCGTTGACGCCGGCGCCGGTTGCCGTACGCAGCTCCTTCACCATCTGTGCGGTTATTTGGGCCATTCTTTTTCTCCTGAATCAATTCAAACGGGGTAACGGGGCTGTCCCTATAGTAGCCTGGGCAGGCACCCTGCTTAGTCGGCGCTTTCCGGTGTCAATTCTTCGTCTTCGGCGCTTTCATCGTCACCTTCGTCGAAATCGTCGCCATCCCCTTCGTCTTCATCTTCTTCGTAGATGCTCTCCTCGTCGGAGGATTCATCTTCCGCAAGCATTTCGCCCTCGTCAAACTCTTCCTCTTCGACGGTCTGTAGCTTGGCCAGCGTGCTGGGGCCGAGATACTGTTCCATGGCCTCTAGGTCCGCCTGGGTCACCTGCCCTGTATCGACCATATCGACCTCGCGGATCCGCACACCTTCTTCGGCAGCGTCGGCGATGATGCTGACGATCAGCTTGACGGCGCGGATGGCGTCGTCGTTGCTGGGGATGACATAGTCCACCAGATCAGGGTTGCTATTGGTGTCTACCATGGCCATCACCGGGATCTTGAGCTTGTTCGCCTCGGTGACGGCCAAATCTTCGATATTGGTATCAACGATAAAGACCATGTTTGGCAGCCGGCTCATTGTCTTGAGACCGCCGATGCGGCGATTGAGCTTGTCGATCTCACGCTGGATGGTGAGGCGCTCTTTCTTAGAGAGCACATTGAATTCACCGGCATCCATCCGCCGCTCCAGTTGGAGCAAGTGATCGATGCGCTGCTTGATCGTCACCCAGTTGGTGAGTGTACCACCCAGCCAGCGCTCGTTGATATAGGGCATCTGTGCCCGTTCCGCCTCTTGACGGACGGTGGCCTGGGCCTGGCGTTTGGTGCCTACGAAGAGGATGGTGCCGCCCTTGGCCACCAAGTCTCGCACCAGGGCTGCATATTCGTTCAGGCGCAGCATAGTCTGCTGCAAGTCGATGATATGCACGCCGCTGCGCTCGGTGAAGATAAACGGGCGCATCTTCGGGTTCCAGCGGCGCGTCCGGTGGCCGAAGTGGACACCGGCCTCCAAGAGTTCTTTCATTGAGACAACAGACATACGGTTCTCCTATGAAATGGGTTGTACTTCCGCCCCGTTCACCCTACCCGACCGACCGTGCTGCTTTACAAGAAGCGCACCCGGCACCCAGTCGGGCAGTCCCGTGACGTGTAGGCTGTTAGCGATTGGTGTCTAATAGACACCAATCACTAATAATAACACAAGAGGGCCAAGTTGATCAAACTACACGAGGGACGAACAGGAATTCCCTATTTGGTTCGAGGGCCAGAAAAGCGAATCTTTTCAGAAAGCCTTGCTTCTTGACCAAATTTGGCAATCCTGAGGGGTGCAACAGGGTACCCAGTCGAATCGTTACTCTTCGGGTTGCTTGAAATCCACAAAGCGGTAGCCTAGACCGCGTTCGGTGAAGATGTACTGCGGGTTAGCCGGGTCCTTTTCGATCTTTTTGCGCAGGTAGGTAATATAGAGACGCAAAAGATGGTTGTCGTTGATATATTCATGGCCCCAGACCTTGGTAAGCAATGTCTCATGCGGGACTACCCAGCCCGCGTTTTGAATCAGGTGATAGAGCAGGCGGTACTCAGTCGGACGCAAACTCAGGCGTTCACCCTCGACGATCACATCGCGGCGTTGTAGATCAACCTGGAGGCGGTCGTCGATGGTGATGATCTGCCGGTCTGGGCGGGCAGTATGTTCGAAACGGCGCAAAACCGCCCGAATGCGGCTGGAGAGCTCGCGCGGGCTAAAAGGTTTGGTGACGTAATCGTCAGCGCCCAGATCGAGGCCTTTAATGCGCGCCTCTTCTTCTGAGCGCACTGTGAGCATGATCACAGCCGCATCGCTAATTTCGCGTAGCCGTTTGAGCGTCTCGAACCCATCCAACCCGGGCATCTCCACATCAAGCAGCACCAGATCGGGGTTATGGTCACGCACCTTTTCCAGCGCCTGGAGACCGTTGTTTGCCTCCAGCGTGATATACCCTTCGAGATCCAGGTTCATCTTGACGAAACGCACCATGCGCGGCTCATCGTCGACAATCAGGATCGTCGTCTTGGAATGGTTGCTCATGCAGGCTATCCTCTCGTTTACCAACGAGTATCAACATGGTTCACCGGTGTAGTTTAACGGTTTTACCAGCCGATATGCAACATTGCGATGATGTGTAGGGCAAGATGGCGTCTTGTCCCACTGCTCACTGCCGGCGCAACCGATAAAGAGCTGCACCGGTCGTCTCCACCTGCTCCACAACTTCGTAATCCTGACTCAACGTCTTCAAGATGAGTTCTTGCTCATCGGCAAACACATGGGAAAAGACAAACCATCCACTATCAAACGCCAGCGGCAACGCCTCAACCACCGTGTGCCCTTTCTCTGCCGCAGCGAGACTACGGAGGCCGCGGCCAAAGTAGATATTCTCCACCTGGCAATACGCTGGTGTCGCCGATCGCCAGCAGTCAAGATACCAGGTGGCCGGCACAGGAGCCAAATCGACACCCAGCAGACGCAAATAGTAGCGAAAGGCCGGCGCTGCGCCATAGTAAACATACGTGATCTCGCCCGGCGCCCGCTGGTCAAGCCAGTAGCTCGTTACAGGCCGCAATTCCTCTTGCTCTGGCCAGGCGTGTGGCGTCGCTGGGGACAAAAGCCGTTCTCGCACAGATGGATGGGGCAAAGAGAGCAACGCTATCCCAACCAGACAAAGAAATAGCAGCATGGCGCCCCATGCTGCCGGCGTCCAGCGTGACTTGAACGAGGCTGTCGTGGCAAGACCCACTCCCATTACCGGCAGAAGGAGCGGTGTGAGAATCAGACCGTACCGGAAGCCATAGGGAAAGAGGTTCCAACGGCTGGCGGTATAATAAATCCCGGTAGTTGCTACCAGGACAAGCAAGCTCTGGCGAGCACCTGGAGAACGCATTGCGCTTAGGGCCGCCGCTGCCAAGACCAGCGAGATAGGCAGCGCCGGCAACCATGCCGGCAACCCGGTCCACGGCCAACCGGTGAACTGAAATGCCAGGAGCCCTTGTGTCTCACCGAGAAAGGTACGCACTTCTGCTAAAGGCGAGGCGAAACGCGACTGCAGCGCCTGCGCTGTTGGCCCGCGAAAGAGCTGCTGGGGTAAAAAAAAGAGGACAAGCGGGAGAACAAACAGGGTGTAGCTAAATACCATGGCTACCAGCGCCATCGCCCGGCGCCACCGTCGCTGTATGATCTCGCCAGCCAGATAGAGCGCAAATGGTGTGAGTACGGTAAAGACAGCGCCATAATATGAATAGGTGGCGCCGGTTGCCAGAAGCAACCACAAGATCCACGCGCGCGTCCAGTTCTGGCGTATTGCTGCAAAAAAGGCGACGGTCGTCCAGGTGAGCAGGCAAATCATCAAGCCATACTGCCCAACCTCTTGCGCATAGCGGATCTCGCCGGGCAGCACCGCAAACAAAGCACCCGTATAGAGACCGGCAACCGAGCCTCCGAACCGGTGACCAAGCAAAATGACACCGGCTACACTCAGGACACTTGCCAACACAGAGAGGTAACGCAGTTGGAATTCGCCGTGACCCAATTGCATCCACCAATGCAGAAGCACGGAATAGAGCGGCGGGTCCTGGATGCCACGCTGCACGCTGGCGAAAATTTCTGTTGGGGCGGCCGTTGCCACCCAGTATTCCATCCCTTCGTCAAACCAGAGCGCGCGGCCATCCAATTCCCAGGTGCGTAGTGCGAATGCTACAAGCAAAATGAGCAATCGCAATAGACGAGGCAAACCGGTGGCGCTTCCGTTAGTATTCGAGATGGTGTTCGCCCACGTTCGTCGCCTCATCCGCTGGCGCCGTTATAATAATGGGTTTGCCATCCTCATCTTCCATGAAAGCATACTTGCCGATATAATCGCCGGCCATCAGAACATAATCGCGCGCCTCGACATTCAAAAACTCGAAATAGCCAGCCTCATCCGTAAATGTCGAGGGGCTAAAGGCGTTAGAGAGGGCCCAAAAGCATTCCTCTGACCTATCTTCGGGCTTGGTATCGTCGGGGCAGTAGACTTCGGCCAGACGCACCACTTCGCGGACTAGAGGCTGGCCCGTTTGTTGCGAGAAGAGACGTCCGACCACCATTGCTTTGCCTTGGTCGTTCATCCCCGGTGCGGCGAGCGGACTCTCCGCAGCCGCCAAAGGGCTTTCAGCAGCAGAGAGGGGGCTTACCTGGGCGACGGGGGTGGACGTGCTGGCTGCCGGTGTGGGCGTATTTTCTTGCGCCGGTGGTGCAGGCGGCGGGGTTGTCTCTGCAGTGCTTTGGCAGGCGCCGATGAGGAGCACACCAAAAAGCAACAATAAGATTGATTGGTATAGGACGCGTCGCATTCGTCAGCCTCTCTGTTCCGATATTCATGTACTTGGCGCAGCGCCATCGCCACACGGCTTAGATCATAAGCAAGATGCGGTTTCCATTATAATCCCTATTGGGTAAGACGCAATACCGCCAACGGGCTAAAGTGGCGGTGGAAGCGGATTACTACCAATGGGGTATTGTGTTGCTCGTTACGTTTGTGCTATGGTGTAGCCAATGCGCAGTAGCACTCGCGGTGTTGAGTGCGTTTGAAATGGTGGGTTCGAAGCAACCAGTGTTTCTCAACTATCCTTCGCTCTGTTTGAAAACCGGAGTTACTCGAAGAGGTAAGCATGTTCGCAAAGTCCGGTTTTCAAAGCAACCGCAGTATAGTGTTTGTAAAGAGAGTAAAGAAAGGTTGGTCTTCAAATCTTCCAAACAAAGTTGTCTTGTCCATGTTCTCTCAAGTCCATGTTCTCTTATGAAAGGATGTACCACTATGCGACGTATCAAAGTGGCAGCGCTGCTCAGTGCGCTCATGATGTTGATGAGTACGGGGCTGGTATCGGCTCAAAATGCGATTGACACGCCCTTCGCCACCTCCATCACCTATCAGAATGTAGGCACGGCCAGCACCACGGTCCAGTTCAACTTCCACAACGAGAAGGGGGCAGGTCAAACGGTGACGGTCATGCGCGATATCGCTGCGGGCGCCGGTGATTCGCTTTTTGTGGGCGGTCTGAGTGGTAACGAGCAACTGCCCCAGGGTTTCAAGGGTTCGGCGGTGCTCTCGGCCAATCAGCCTGTTGTGGCGACCCTGGTACAGATTGCTCAGCCCAGCAACACCAGCCCGGTCCGGAACCGGCCGCTCTCCAACGGTTTTAACACTGCGTCGTCGAGCGTGCTGCTGGCGACCGTGCTGAAGAACCAATTCAGAACGTCGTCGGTCTTTTCGGTGCAAAACGCCGAGCCGAACAGCGCCGTCGATATCACGGTGAACCTCTTCGACGCCGACAACCCGACCAACCCGCCCATCCAGGTCACCGAGCAGAACATCCCTGTGGGTTCGGCCAAGTACTTTAATTTGCACACCCTGTCGAACATCTCGGCGGCATCCTTCAATGGCTCTGCCACTGTGACAGCTGTGCGCTCCGGTACCAGCACACCGGCCAACATCGTGGCTTCGGTCATGGAGCTCTCCACAAACAGTGTTGCGGCCAAGGCCTTTGAGGGTGTCACGAGCGGTGGCCGCACTGTCTTTATGGCCACGGCGCTGTGTGACGCTTTTGGCGACCGCCAGCGCACAGCCTATGCCGTCCAGAACACCAGCAGCACAGACAACGCCGCTGTGACGGTGACTTATTCGAACGGCACGGTTAAGAACGCGACCATCGAACCTGGCAAGAAGCAAAGCTTTATTGCCTGCGACGACGGAGCCCCGGCGGGCTTCTCTGGCGCAGCGACGATTACAAGCCAGGGGGCTGACATTGTGGTGATCGGCAAGGCCTTTGCCCAGCCCGCCATTCCCGGTTTCGAGACTGCCTTCCTGGGTGAAGGTGCAGGTGCGCCGAAGCTGGCCCTCCCCTATGTTCGCTGGACGGCCGATGCCACCTTTGCTTCGGGCGCCCGCCAGCGCACCTTTATCGCCATCCAGAATGTGGGTTCGAGCACTGCCAACAATGTGCAAGTACGCTATCTGGACAAGACGGGCGCCACCGTTGGCACGCACACCATTGCCAGCATCGCCCCCGGCGCTAAGGCCAACTCCACGCCACCGAATGCCCAGGGTGACGCGGCCAGGCTGCTGGAGTTCGGTACGCCCGATGCAAATCCGGGTGGCGGCTTTGGTGGTGCTGTCGTCATCGAGGCGGCTGGCGCTGAGCTGATCGCCATCGCCCGTGTTGCTTCTCGTGTTCCGGATCAAGGTGGCATTCAGGTCGCCGAGGACTACAACGGTATTGCGATCAACTAAGATGCGGTTATTTTGAACCCAGGCATTTTGCAACCACCAAAATGCCTGGGTTCAAATAGAGCTTGACTTAGCCTTGTTAAAGAGGTTTGCATACCGGCAATAAAAGAGCGAGAGATGCATCGGTTGATGTCTCTCGCTCTTTACAGTTCCAGACCAGTGCGGCATGAAATTGATCCTGCGTTTTCTCTACAATTTGCTCTTTGTCAATTCCTCACGACGTTATCTGGAAGATTTTCTGCGCCGGGCTGCCGCTGCCGCACCGCCCGGCGCTCGTGTTTTGGATGCCGGCGCCGGAGATGGACGCTATCGCCACCTCTTTCTGCATACCCAGTATGAGGCGACTGACTTCGGCCAGGTACACAAACACTATGTGTTTGAACGACTGGATTTTCTCTCCGATTTGCGCCACTTGCCGGTTGCAGAAGACTACTACGATCAGGTCATCTGCTCCCAGGTTTTGGAACATATCAATGAGCCGGCGCAGATGCTGCAACAACTGCATCAAGTTCTGAAACCAGGGGGAACGCTCTGGCTCTCGACTCCACTCTTTTACGCCGAACACGAAACCCCGCACGACTACTTTCGCTATACCCAGTTTGGACTGCGTTATTTGCTGGAAAAGAGCGGTTTCGACATTCTCCAGCTTGAATGGCTCGAGGGTTATTACGGCACGCTGGCCTATCAGAGTCTTTCTGCCGCACTTGCCTTGCCGGTGCTCCCCAGGCACTATGGCGGCGGTGCAATTGGCTGGAGCGCTGCCTTGCTAGCCTTACCCCTCAAACCGCTGCTCGCCCTAGCCTCGATCCTGGCAACCTACCTGGACTTGCGTCACAAGGTCACACATGTAGGTCTGTGCAAAAACTACACCGTCGTCGCCCGCAAAAGTGGATGATCTGACCTTGTAATGCCAATTGTCCGGCTAACGACCGCCAATCGGTCCCTGTTTGCCTGTGTACCTGTCTACCAGATCCACGGCTTTAAATCAGCAACGACAATCTTGCCACGTTGCTCTTTCCCAGGAGCTCATAGTACACATCCGTTTGCTGCCGGGCCACCGCTGTGATCGAAAAACGCTCGCGCACGAGCGTTGCAGCGCGCCCTGCCAGTGCGCCGGCCAATTCTGGCTCGCACAGCAAACGCAAGATGCCGTGGGCCAACGCCCGCGCGTCACCGGGCGGCGCCAACAGCCCAGTCTCACCGTCTTTCACCAGTTCGACACTACCGCCCACCGCTGTCGCCACCACCGGGACGCCGGCAGCCATACTTTCCATCACCACCGTGGGCAGCCCCTCCCAGAGCGACGAACTGACAAAACAATCCATTACGGCGTACAACTCTTCCACATCGCTGCGCGGTCCGGTAAAGAACACCCGCTCGGCAATACCGAGCGCCCGCGCTTGCGCCTGCAACGGTTCGGCAAGTCGGCCGGTTCCTATGATCAAAAACACTGTGTTGGGCGCTGCCTGTAACACATGAGGAACGGCATCGAGCAGTACATGATAGCCCTTTTGCGGCGCCAGGCGACCGACAGTGCCTACAACGGTAGCATCGACAGGCAGACTTAAACTCTGCCGTTTGCGCACCCGGTCAACATCCGATCTGGCAAAGCGTTCAATGTTGAGCGCATTATATATCCGGGTGGCGCGGCGCTGGCGCAAACGCACCAGGGGACGACGATCCAGATTCTCTACCACCTGCTGCGCTACCCCAAGTTCGGCGTCAAAGGTAAAGGGATAGAGCAAGTTGGGAAAAAGGCGGCCAAAGAGGGGGCGCTTTGCCCACTCGAATTCATTATGGACAGTGCGAACCAGCGCCTGCGCCCCCAGATGGCGACGCAGGGCAAGGGCAGCCAGATCGTTGAATTCCCCGTGACTGTGAATGATGTCTACCGGCCGGGGTGCCTGGCGCCACAGCCCGCGCAGGGCTGCCACACAACTGCGATAGGGAGCCTGTTCATCCCAACCGGCGCCGACAAATGCCTGAAAACCTTCGTCACGGAGGCGGTGCAGCCAGCGTTGGTCGGCCTCGGTGTGATAGTCCCACAACGCACCCAGGATCGGTGTCACTCGGGTGCGGTCAAAAGCCCTGCTTAACTCAACTACAAAACGGGCAACCCCGCCTAACGGCTCTTCAATAGCAAAGCTCGAAACAAGGATGAGGACACGGAGCGGCCGCATCTTTACGCCATCCCTTCGCTGTTGCGCAGCCATTCGACCGCTGTGTGCGCCTGCTCTTGCAGGGGGCCGATCCGCTGGGCGATCAAGCCGCGCACCTCTGCCCGCACCGCCCACAACCGCCTCAATAAGTCAACCAATTGGCCCGCTTCGACCGCACGGATGTCAACCACCCACTCGTCCAGGCCAAGCATGCGGAGGACGCCAAAGGTCTTGTCTTGGTAGGCGATGGCAAGCACCGGCACCCCCTCAGTGAGCGTAAAAATATTGGAGTGGAGCCGGCTGCCGAGAAACAGGTCCATGCAACCGTACGCCGCTTTGAGCGTTGCCGCCGATACTTCTTCGTCGATCACGGTGATGCGACCGGCGAACTGGGGGTCATCCAAAGCAGCGCGCACCCGGCGCGCTGGGATACGGTCATCATCCGCCGCTGTGGGGCCACAGACCTGGGCAAAGAGCACTGCCCGGCCATCATAGGCGGTGATAAAATGGCGGATCGCCGCTGCAACGGCCGCTTCATAGCGCACCTGTTCTTTGAAGATAGGGTGTTGCGCGCCCCAGTTGATCAGCGTCACCCCCAACAGCGGCCGTTGATGGTCCGGGTCGATCCCATAGCGGCAGAGTAATTCACGCCCCGCCTCGTGGTTAGGGACAGTGTAGAGAAAGGCGAGGTCGGGCGTTAGCCGGTACTGGTCAGCCGGCACACCCATTCGCTCCAATAGTTCGACGGAGGCGAGGTCGCGCACCAGCACCGTGTGTAAGCGGCCAAGCAGCCAACGCACCAGCCCGCGTTCCCACCTGCGCCAGAGCGGGCCGACGCTTTGTGGGAGCATGGCAACCGGTTTACCCACCAGCCAGGCATAGGCGATGGTGAAGACCGGGCCCAGCAGCGGCAGTCCTGCACCGTGGCCGCGGCTGTAGAGAAAATTGCCGGCGCAACTGATTACCAGGTCGGCGTCAAGATAGGCGCGTACCGTGGCC
>QEUW01000645.1 GCA_003577005.1 Chloroflexota bacterium
GGCCACCGCGTCGCCATCCTTGACCCCGGCCCGATCCCGCACCCGCTGGCCGCCTCCACCGACATCAGCAAGGCCATCCGCGCCGAGTATGGCCCCGATGAAGAATACACTATCATGATGGAAGAGGCCCGCCGTGGCTGGCGGGCCTGGAACGAGGAGTTTGGCGAGACGCTCTACCACGAGTGGGGCATCACCATGTTTACCAGAGGCCCCATGCAGCCGGGTAGCTATGAGTACGAGAGCTACCAGATCTGCAAACGACGCGGCCACCCCATCGAACGGCTCGACGCCAGCGAGATCCGCCGCCGCTTCCCGGCCTGGAATGCCGAGGTCTACACCGACGGCTACTTTAGCCAACATGCGGGGTGGGCGGCCAGTGGCCGGGTGGTCGAGGTGCTGGCCCACAAGGCGCAGCAGGTGGGCATCGAACTCTACCCCGGCCAGACGGCAGATCGGTTGGTCAAGGAGGGCGAGCAAGTTGTGGGCATCGAAACACGCGAAGGCGAACGTTTCCATGCGGGCACGGTGGTCGTGGCAATGGGGACCTGGTCGTGGTTGCTGGTGCCCGAACTCAAGGCCGTCATGAAGAGCGTGGGGATGCCGGTCTTCCACCTGCAACCGCCTGACCCGCAGCTCTTTGCGCCGCCACTCTTCACCGGTTGGGCGGCGGATGTCTCGCGCACGGGCTGGTATGGCTTTCCCTTGCACCCGCAGGCGGGGGTGGTGAAGGTAGGGTTTCATGGCCCTGGCCCTGAGCTGCACCCCGAAAACGACGAACGAGTGGTGAACGCTCAGGACATGCGCCGCTTGCGTGCGTTCGTGGCTGAGACCTTCCCCGCGCTCACCGAGGCGCCTATCGTCTATACCCGGCGCTGTCTCTATTGCGACACCTTTGACGAACACTTCTGGATCGACCGCCACCCCACCCTGGCGGGGCTGGTGGTGGCGGCCGGCGGCAGCGGTCACGGCTTCAAGTTCGGGCCGATCTTTGGCGACCTGATCGCCAACGCCGTAGAGGGCAAAGAGGACTGGCGGCTGCGCAAATTCCGCTGGCGGGAACGCAGCGCCGACGCTCAGGGGCAGGAAGCCTCGCGCTATCACGCGTAGAGCAGCGTTATCGACCGTTGGACTGCTGTTTCCGGGCTATCAGCCTACGAAGGGTGGTTTGGATACGAGTCAGTACCTGAGAGTTGACTTGTCCAAACGTCCGCACAATGAGTGACTGATCAAGCGTATATATTTTATCGACACGGACTGTGCCTGGGCGATTCAGCTTACCATGAGTCAAGTCTGCTGATGTGACCACAAAGTTATATGGACTAACCGAAGGGGTAGATGTCATCGCAACCACGACCATATCCGCCGCCATTTGATTGTATTCATCGTTTGAAATGATAATTACAGGGCGACGCTTTCGCTTTTCAGAGGAGAGATTGGTAAAGGGGACCGGGATAAGGACGATCTCACCTTGTTTAGGCAGCGTTCCAGTCCTCATCATCTAGAGGATTGTCCCAAAAGGCTAAGCTGCTTTCGGCGGCGGCCAGCAAATCGTCGAATGCCTCCTCGGCCGGCGCTTCCTGAATTACAAATACGACAATGCGTGCGCCGGCAGCAAAGGGCACCTGTAACTCCACGCGCCCCTGCTCGCGCACCTCTACTTCGTATTTAATTGCCGGCAAAGGATGCTGCACAGTTGCACTCATCAGGTGACCCCCTTCTCGATCTATCTGCCTAATGCAAAGTGTAACGCGAGAAAGGGCTGACGGCAATAACAGTTCAAATCGCAGACCACAAACAGCCACGGCCAATCTGGATAGGATTGGTCGTGGCTGTTTGTGGTCTTCTCCCAACCCTCAACACTCACTGTACCCGCACGACTGGCACTTGCGGCATCCTTCCACATTCAAGAGTGTTGCCTCCCCGCAGTCGGGGCAGATGTCGCCCAGCGGGTGGGCGTGGATGGGCAACGCCAGTTGTTCGGCCTGGGGTTGCTCGCGACCGGGCGGCAGTTCACTCAGGTGCTCGGCCAGCACCTGGGCGATGCCGTCGGGCAGGCTGCGGACGCGGTTGGCGCCAAAACCCAGCGGTCGCCCGCCGCCGATGTCCACCAGTTCGTCGATCATCCAGCGCAGCCGCTCGTTGGCCGGCAGCGTTCCCGGCATCCGCAGCACCAGGCTGATCAGCCGGCCAATCGCCTCGCTCACGGCGCTGACCTCGCTACCGGCCTTGCCTACGTTCAAGAAGACCTCCAGCGGTTCGCCCCGTTCGTCGCTGTTGACGGTGATGTAGGCGCGGCCAAGCGGCGTCTCCTTGCGGTAGGTGCTGCCGCTGAGTTTGCTGGGGCGCGGGCGCTTTTTGACCAGCAGGCGAGTTTCGGGTTGGCTGGCTTCCGCGCCGGCTTTGAAGGCATCTGCATGGCCATTGGCTTGAGCGTGGGTATTCAAAGCCACTGTCTCAGTGACGCTGCTGATCACCTCACCGGCTGCTTCTCCCTTCTTCTGCTTCGTGGCCTTGGTCTCCAACACCACCTCCTGGCGGCTGCCGGTGACGTAGACGGTCAACCCTTTGGCGCCCAGTTCCCAGGCCAGCAGATAGGCCTTGGCCACGTCTTCGACTGTGGCGCCTTCGGGGAAATTGCAGGTCTTTGAAATGCTGTTGTCAACAAAGGCCTGGATCGCCGCCTGCATGCGCACATGCTCGTCCGCCGTAATGTCGCTGCTCACGACAAAAGTGTGGCGCATCCACTCGGGCAGATCGGCGAGGTCCTGGCAGGCGCCGTAGGTGGCGACGTGTTCTTTGATCGCCTGTTTGCGCGCCTCGCTCAGGCCGGTACGGTTGAGCGCCTGTTCAAAGAGCGGGCTGGTGTAGAGCAGCTCCACATCCTTGTCGCCGTCCTTGAAGTGGCGCACATAACCGAGGGCAAAGACCGGCTCGCAGCCGTAGCCTTCGCAGCCGCAGACCGTGGCGATAGTGCCGGTCGGGGCGACAGTCGTTTGCGCGGCGTTACGCAGGCCATGCTGCTGAATCCCCTCGATGATCTGGCTCCAATCCAGCGCCGGACGAGCTGCCATTTCATACCACTGGGCTGATTGGCGTCGTAGATACTGCCCTCAAAAGCCAGGAAGGAGCCGCGTTCCCTGGCCAACTCGATACTTTTTGCCATACAATGGAAGCGAATGAACTCCATTACCTGGGCGGCAAACTCCTGTCCCTCTTCGCTGCCATAGCGGATGCCGAGGTGGTACATCAGGTCGCCCAACCCCATGATGCCCAGACCGATGCGCCGGGCGCGATAGGCCGCCTGCGCCACCTCCGGCACGACGGGCACATAGGCGTTGGCGCTCACCACGTTGTCGAGGAAGTGGGTGCTCTCCTCGACCGAGCGCCGCAGCAGTTCCCAGTCTACCTGGGGTTGGCCGTCCTCGTCTACGGTGACATGGACGGCCAGGTTGATCGAACCCAGACAGCAATTTTCGTATGGACCAAGCCATTGTTCTCCACCTCGCTGTTGCTCCGGTTTCCCGGAGTGTCGGACTGTCGCACTACCCACCCTGCAATTGACAGTTGCATTGGGGCATCCCTTCGCTCAGTCTCTCACCGTAGGCAGAATTGTTCTTGCCTTTCGGCCCTGTGGCCCTCTCGTCATGGCGCAACGAGGAGGGTTCCAAGTCGATCAGAAGGGATTTTCCAGCCGGGTTCTCGCCCGGATGGATCTTACGGATTGGTGGCCTCGAGTTCGTACAGGTGCGGCACCGGGTTGCTGCGGTTGGCCGCGTCGATAAAGAGCGCGCCCGGTTCGCCGTTGTGGTGGGCGTACTTGACGATCTTTCCAAACAGGTCGCGCGCCCGCACCGTCTTCCAGACCGAGCCATCGCGCGGGTTGCGCAGGTTGAAGTCGGCGTCATCCTTTACGGCCTGCATAAATTCATCGGTGATGGCGACCGAGATGTTGAAGTTGGTGATCTTACCTTCTTCAGCCTTGCATACAATAAAATCTTCGATATCGGGGTGATCAATACGTAAAACTGCCATATTGGCGCCCCTACGCGTGCCGCCTTGCGCAATCTCGCCAAAGGCCTGGTCGTAGACGCGCAAAAAGCCAACTGGGCCGGTCGCCTTGCCCGCTGAGGTATGGACGACATCCCCTTTGGGGCGCAAGCGGCTAAAAGCAAAACCATTGCCACCACCTGTCTGCTGGATCAGCGCGGCGACACGCAGGGTACTAAAGATGCCTTCCTGACTCTTGCCCATATCGTCATCGATGCCAAGCACGAAACAGGCAGCAAGCTGGCCGAGCGGCGTGCCGGCGCCGGTGAAGGTGGGGCTGTTGGGATAGAAACGGCGCTCGGTCATCAGGTCGTAGAAGGTGCGGGTCGTTGCCTCCACATCGCCGCCATGCTCCTTT
>QEUW01000083.1 GCA_003577005.1 Chloroflexota bacterium
GTGCGCGGGCTGCGGGCGCTGGGGTTGCGCGGGGCCAACGTGACCGTGCCGCACAAGCAGGCAGTAATCCTGCATTTGGATCGCCTCTCACCTGCCGCGGAGGCCATCGGCGCGGTCAATACGATCATTGTCGAAGCGGACGGTGCGCTGCTCGGCGACAACACCGATGCGCCCGGTTTTGTGGCCGACCTGCGCGACCATCGCGTCGATCCGGCAGGACGGCGTGTGTTGGTGTTGGGTGCGGGCGGGTCGGCGCGGGCGGTGGTCTATGGGCTGGCTGAGGCCGGCTGTGTTTCGGTCGCCATCGCCAACCGCACCGTGGAGCGGGCGCGATCGCCACGCTGGCTGCCAGCGCAGACCTCATTGTCAACACCACCTCGCTGGGCATGACGCCCAATGTGGAGACGACACCGTGGGATGAGGATGTGGCCTTGCGCAAAGATCAAGTAGTCTACGACCTGGTCTACAACCCGCCACAGACGCGCCTGCTGCGCAGGGCGGCGGGTGACGGCGCTCAGACCATCGGTGGGTTGGGGATGCTCATCTGGCAGGGCGCGATTGCTTTTGAACGCTGGACGGGCCAACAGCCGCCGGTGGACACGATGCGGCGCGCAGCACTCGATGATCTGCGGGCGCGAGGTGTGCTGCCGCGACCCGCTCCGGATGCGACCGTTCAGGTGCGCTTGGCGACGCTCGCAGATGCCGAACTCATCTCAACTTTGAACGCCGATGTGCAGCAACTCCATGCTGACGCGCTGCCGCACATCTTCAAACCGCCGACCGATGAAAGCTGGCCGCCGGCTGCTGTAGGCGAGTTGATCAAAAACTCTGACCATTACTTTTGGGTGGCAATATGTGACGGTGTACCGGCGGGCTACCTCTATGCTCAACAGCGCACCTCTCCGGTAAGCCCATCCAAGTATGAACAGGATTTTTTGTATATTCACCATTTATCGGTCAAGCCATCATTTCAACAGCGTGGGTGCGGCGAGCGATTGGTGGCGGCAGCCAAAGCATTTGCTCAAGAGCAACAGTTACCAGAATTGATACTGGATACGTGGGCCTTCAATGAAAAGGCGCAGCGATTCTTTGCCCAGCAGGGCTTCGAGATTTTCAACTATCGGATGCGGCTTTCCACGACATCATAGGTGGAATCGCGAAAGTCAACAGGAGGACGCAGTGCATCATCCAGTTAACAATCTCGTCTTTTCCAACCTGCTCAATGTGCGTGATCTCGGCGCCTACACAACACGAGAGGGGCAGCCATTACGCCAGCGCTCGCTGCTGCGCGCCGATGACCTGTGCCGGCTCACCGGTGACGGAGTACAAGCCTTGCTGGATTACGGCGTCCGCACAGTGATCGACCTGCGCTGGCCGGCGGACAGAGAAACGCACCCCAATTTCTTCCACCAGAAGCCGGGCCTGGTCAACCACCTGCACATTTCCCTACTCGGAGCGACTCCCGACGCCTGGGTCGCAACTCGTCCACCCGGCCCAAAGGAGACGTTCAATTGTCGTGTGCTCGAATACGCCAGGGCTGAAACGTGCGCCGTGTTGCGGGCCATCGCAACGGCGCCAGCAGGGGGCGTACTCTTCCATTGCGTCTCCGGCAAAGACCGCACCGGTTTTGTGGCGGCGCTGCTTCTGGCGCTGGCCGATGTCAAACCGGCGGTGATTGCGCAGGATTACGGCCTTTCGACAGAAAACCTGCGCGAGCCCTATCTGGCCGCCTTTCCCCGTGAGCGCGAAGCAACGCTCGAACGGGTTCGCTGCCCACCGGCCCAGATCGAGAATATGTTGGCCCACTTGGATGAACGTTATGGCGGCGTCACCGGCTATCTACACGAGATTGGCATGACAGGCCCGGAGATCCAAAAGCTCGAACAGCGGCTCCTTTAGGATGGAATGGATGAGATTCGACGCACCTGCCTGACTCAAACAAGTGGTGCGAGTGTACGAGTCGAGGAAACATCATGACAACAACCCGGAACCCCGTCCTCAGCCCGCATGAAGCAGCGGTGCTGTTGGCTTTTGCGGATGAGGGCGCCGAACTGACGCTGGAGCAGATCGCTGACCAGAGCGGGCTCGACCTGGCCCAGGCGCGCTCGGCCGTGGAGCGCCTCCGGCTGCGCGAGGCGGTTGCGCCGACCGGCGAGCGAGTCGAGACGACGGTGGCGCTCACTCCGTTTGGCGAAGCGTGCGCCCACCATCTCCTCCCCGAACTGCGCCTCTGGCATGTAGTGGCCGAACGAGGAGCTGTGCCGGTCCAGGAGATCCAGCGCCGGGAAGACCTGCCCCCCAGCGAGGCCGGCGCCGCCTTTGGCGCGCTCAAGACGCAGGGCCACTTTGTGCTCGACCAGGGACAGGTGCGGCTGGCGCAAGCTGCCGATGACCGCGGCCTGCGCGCCCGCCAACAGTTGGTCGAGCGGGTTCACCAGGCAGGCGCCATGCGGCTTGACGATCTTTCGGTCCAGGAACAGGAGTGGCTGCGCGACCGGCGGCTGCGCGACCTCTTCCGCCTGCGCGAGACAAAGGTGCGCAGCTATGCGCTGACCGCCACGGGGCAGGCGCTCCGCCAACAGGCGACTGCGATTGCCGATGAGATCGGCCCGCTTACCCCCGCTCTGTTACGCGACGGCAGCTGGCGCGGCAAGCGCTTCCGCCGCTACAACATTGGTCTGCCACCCAGGTTGGTGGCAGGCGCACGCAATCCCTACCGGCGCTTTCTCGACAAGCTCAAACAGACCTTGCTGGCGCTGGGCTTTGAAGAGATACGCGGCTCGTTGGTCGAGAACGAGTTCTGGAACATGGATGCGCTCTTTATGCCCCAGTTTCACCCGGCGCGTGATATTCACGATGTCTATTTTGTGGCCGAGCCGGTCCAGGCCCAGGAGATCGGAGAGCCATGGCTTATCAATGTGGCTGCTGTCCACGAAGGCAAAGGCGACTATGGCTCGCGCGGCTGGGGCTATTTGTTCAACCGCGAGCGCGCCCACCAGCTGATTCTTCGCAGCCAGGGGACGGCGCTTTCGGCCCGCAAACTGGCGCAGGAGCCCAAGATTCCCGGCAAATATTTCTCTATCGCTCGCTGCTTTCGCTACGACAGCGTGGATGCCACCCACGCCCCCGATTTCTACCAGATTGAGGGCATCGTGCTCTCCGAAGAGATCACATTGCGCCATTTGCTCGGCATTCTGACCCTCTTTGCCCGTGAAGTGGCCCAGGCGGATAAGGTGAAAGCTACGCCAGGCTACTATCCCTACACCGAACCTTCGGTCGAAATGGCGATGAAACACCCGGTCTTGGGCTGGGTCGAGCTGGGCGGGGCTGGCATCTTTCGTCCAGAAGTGACCCGGCCACTGGGTATCGATGTGCCGGTTATCGCCTGGGGTCTTGGTCTCGACCGCATGGCGATGGTCGCCCTGGGTGTCAACGATATCCGCCACCTGTTTACCAACAATCTGTCCAACGGCCTGGCCGACATGCGGGAATTTCACACAGTTTCCTCAAATCTTTCTAAATCTCCTCAAGGCTCTGGAGATTGAAGAGATTTGGGGATTTGTAGAGATTTAGGGGAAATACAATGCCAACTATCACCGTCTCGCGACAAGATCTCTACCAGCTCGCCGGTCTGCCGCCCACCTATTCACTCGCCGAGTTGGATGATGCGCTGGCTCTGGTCAAGGGTGAGCTTGGTTCGCGCACCTACGAGGGTCTCAGCCTGCGTACAGCTGACGGCGATTGGATCGACGACGACCAGGATTTCAGGCTGCGCATCGAGCTGAAAGATACCAACCGCCCCGATCTGTGGAGCGTCGAGGGGATCGCACGCCAACTGCGCGACCATCGCCGCGGCTACGGCCAGGCGTACGACTGTTTTCGTGCGCAATCAACCGACTTGACCCTAGAGGTTGACCCGGCGCTAAAGCCGATCCGGCCCTTTGCGGGCGGGTTTCTGGCCTACGGCGGCGTGGTCGGCGAAGAGAGCCTGCGCGCCTTTATCGAGACGCAGGAGACGCTCACCCGCAATTTTGGCCGCAAGCGCAGCACCTTTTCTATGGGTGTATACGACGGCGAGCATATTGTCTTTCCTGTTCAGTTCCGGGCGGTGGGCCGGCATGAGCTCCGTTTCGAGCCGCTGCCACCGTCCAGCGAGCCAGCTGACTGGCCGCCCGGCGCCGAGATGACACCGCAGGAGATTCTGGAACGCCACCCCACCGGGCGAGAATACGCCGGCATTCTCGCCGGGCATGATCGGGTGCCCCTGCTTACCGATGCCACGGGCGCTGTGCTGGCTTTGATCCCCGTGATCAACAGCGCCGGTTTGGGGCGCGTGACACCCGGCATGACCACGCTCTTTGTCGACGTAACGGGTGTGGAGCAGGATCACTGTCTGCTCGCCCTCAACATCCTGGCGACCAATCTGGCCGACCGCGGCTGGACGATCCGCCGGGTGGCGACCGTATATCCATATGATACGCCGCGCGGTCGCAGTGTAACCGTTCCGCATCCTATGCCGATCACACAGCGCGCACCCGCCAACGAGTTCTCACGGCTGTTGGGTGAACCCCTTGTTGCAACCGACATTGCCAGCAAACTGACAGCTTACGGGGTGGACACACGCGTGGACAAAGAGGAGATTGTGGCGACCATCCCCAGTTACCGGCAAGATTATCTCCACGCCGTCGATGTGGTCGAGGACTACGCCATCAGTCGCGGCTATGACGCTATCGCGGCGAGCATGGAGCAAGAGTTCACCGTCGGCCGCCTTGACCCGCTGACCGAGTTCGAGGACCTGGTGCGCGACTTGATGATCGGCTTTGGCTTTGAGGAGGCGATCTGCAACATTTTGACTGATAGCTCCTCTCTACGCCACTACATGGAAATCGACGAACCCGGCGCGCCACCGTTTCATGGTGGGCCAACGGTGCGCATCGCCAATGTGATGAGCCAGAGCTATGCCCATCTGCGCGACTGGATTATCCCATCGCTGCTTGAGATCGAGGCCCATTCCGCCGGCGCGCTCTATCCGCACCGGGTCTTTGAGGTGGGCGAGGTGGCGGTGTTTGACCCCCAGGCCAATCTTGGCTCGCGGACCGAGTCGCGGCTGGCCGCCATCGTCGCTGCGGACGATGCGTCGTTTGATAGCGCGCAAGCCCCCCTTTATGCGTTGCTGGGCGCGCTAGATATTGCTTTTCGGGTGACACACTGGCCCCATCCGTCGTTTATCGAAGGCCGGTGCGCCCTGGTGACAGCAGATCGGTCAGGCGAAGGAGCGATGCCACTGGGTTTTTTGGGTGAACTGTCGCCGCAAGTGTTGACCAACTGGGGCGCCCGGACACCCATCGCCGCGCTCGAACTCTCGCTGGATGCGCTCTTGGCTGTGCATGTAGGTAAATAGGTAAACAGGGGAACAGGTAAATAGGTTACCCCGCCCTTTTCCCCGGAACATGAATGGTACGGGGTCACAGTCCGACCTCCGGGAGGTGACCATAAAGAGTCTGGCCGACGAAGCTGATTCGGGTCACGGGAGCCCATTGGGCGCGGAGGTCTTGCCGGCAGCCACTCTCGTTGTAGCACTAAGCACCAATCGCCCCCCCATGTTATACTTTTCTCAGGGAGGTATGACCATGATCACAAAAACAAAGGACGAGGCAACCATTGCGGATCTCTACCGGGTTCCCGAACACGGAAAAGCCGAAATCGTCGACGGAAAACTGGTGCGTATGAGCCCTACCGGAGGTAAGCCGGGGCGAGCGGCGCTCAAAATTGTAATGAGTCTGATGCAACATGAGGATGAGCACGGTGGCGGCTACGCTATCGGCGACAACGTTGGTTTTATCGTCAATTTGCCCAACCGCAAATCCTTCAGCCCGGATGCAGCCTGGTACGTGGGTGATGTCGATACGATGGAATTTTTGCAAGGCGCGCCGACTTTCGCCGTCGAAGTGCGCAGCGAAGGTGACTATGGGCCACGAGCCGAGCGCGCTATTGCCCGCAAGATCGATGACTATTTCGCCGCCGGCACACTTGTGGTATGGGATGTCGATCTGCTCGGCGAAGATGTCATCAAAGTCTACCGGGCAATCGACCCGGAGCACCCGGCCATCTACCGCCAGGGCGACCTGGCCGAGGCCGAGCCGGCGGTGCCCGGCTGGCGTATGCCCGTGGATGATCTGTTCAGGTGAAAGAGAGTTTTATAGTGAGGATTCTTGCCGTGATTCAGTGAGCAAAGCTGATGATTCAAGCGGTTTTGTTCGATCTGGATGGCACGTTGTTTGATCGAACCACATCGGTGGCGGCCGGTGTGCAACGGCAATATGCGCGTTTTACACAGGCTCTACAAGGAACGCCACAAGCGGCTTATCAGGAACGCTTTCTGGTGTTGGATGATCGCGGCTATGTCAACAAGCGTGTCGTTTATCAGCAGTTAGCCGAAGAGTTTGGCTGGCCGCCGGCGCTGGCCCAAACCCTGTGCGATGACTATTATGCGCACTATCATGACGAGTGCATCGGTTTCTCTGGCCTAAGGCAGATGCTTGCGGGTCTCCGGGCATTGGAGATGAAACTCGGCCTGGTCACCAATGGTTGGGAACAGATTCAGCGTGGTGTGATCCAGGCGTTGGAAATTGAACCATTCTTTGACGTGATCCTCATCTCGGAAACTGAAGGTGTGCGCAAACCGGATGCGCATATCTTCAACCGGGCGCTTGATCGACTGCACATTGACGCTGCTCATGCTTTGTTCGTGGGTGATCACCCCGTGAACGATATCGATGGCGCACAGCAGGTCGGCATGCGTACGGTCTGGATGCGCGACGCACACTGGGGCGACTGTCCCCATGCGGATTGGCGCATTGAAAGCTTGTCCGAACTGGCTGCACTCTGTGCTTCGCTCCGCGCCCAGACCAAAAGCAAACGATAGCAAACCTTGATTTTGTCGCAATAAGTCAACTCAAAAGGAAAATCACATATGGCTAGTGCAACTCTTACGCACACACCCACCAACTACCAGTCCGTACCCGATGAATCCGGCCATTTTGGCCCCTATGGGGGCAAATTTGTGCCCGAAACTCTCATGCCGGCGCTGGACGAGCTGGAGGAGGCTTACCTCCAGGCGCGCAATGACCGCGATTTTATGGCGGAACTGGCCTATTACCAGCGTACCTTTGTGGGCCGGCCCACCCCCATCACCTATGCGCGCCGCCTGAGCGAGCATCTAGGTGGCGCGCAAATCTATCTCAAGCGCGAGGACCTGGCCCACACCGGCGCCCATAAGATCAACAACGCCCTGGGCCAGGCGCTGCTGATGAAACGCAAGATGGGCAAGACGCGCGTCGTCGCCGAGACCGGCGCCGGCCAACACGGCGTGGCGACAGCCACTGTCTGCGCGCTGCTCGGCCTGGAGTGCATCGTCTACATGGGCACGGTAGACATGGCGCGCCAGGAACCCAATGTCTTTCGTATGCGGCTGTTGGGAACCGAGGTGCGCGGCGTGGAGAGCGGCAGCAAGACGCTCAAGGACGCTATCAACGAGGCGATCCGCGACTGGGTGACCAATGTGCGGACGACCCACTATCTGCTGGGGAGCGTGCTGGGCCCACACCCGTACCCGGTCATGGTGCGCGACTTCCAGAGCATCATTGGCTGCGAGGCCGTCTACCAGATGCGCGATGGCGAGGATGGCCCTGGACGCCTGCCCGATGTGGTGGTCGCCTGTGTTGGCGGCGGGAGTAACGCCATTGGCATTTTTCATTCGTTTCTGGAATACGAGGACGTCCGCCTGATCGGTGTGGAGGCAGGCGGCTACGGGATCGAGTCCGGCCAGCACGCCGCCCGTTTTGCCGACCCCAAGATGGGTCGCCTGGGTGTGCTGCAAGGCACCAAAAGCTACGTTCTCCAGGATGACGACGGCCAGATTGCGCTCACCCACAGCATCAGCGCCGGGCTCGATTATGCCAGCGTTGGCCCCGAACACGCCTGGCTGCGCGATCTGGGCCGCACCGAATACACCTATTGCACCGACGAACAGGCGCTCAAAGGTTTCAAATTGCTCTGCGAGTTGGAAGGCATCATTCCCGCGTTGGAAAGCTCGCACGCCCTCGGCCATGTGCTGGAGCTAGCACCGACCCTGCCCAAAGACCAGATCATCCTGGTGAATTTGAGCGGGCGCGGGGATAAGGATTTGGGGACGGTGATGAAAAATTTCTAGTTAACAAACACCCGGCGTCGGCGCAGCCGACGCCGGGTGTTTGTTAACTTTCATGGAGGACTTATGACTGGCATCCAACGTATCAAAACCGCTTTTGACACTGCTAAACGCCAACACCGCGCCGCCTTCATGCCCTACCACGCCATGGGATATCCCAGCCGGGCAGCGACGTTGGAGATGATCACCGCGCTGGCCGAGACGGGCGCCGACCTCTTTGAGATCGGCATTCCCCACAGTGACCCGCTGGCCGACGGGCCAACGGTCCAGACTGCGACCTACACGGCCCTCAGCCAGGGAACCACCGTCGCCGACTGTCTGGCTATGGTGCGTGGCCTGCGTGATCATGGCGTCCAACAGCCATTCTGCGCCATGACCTGTTATAACCCGCTCTTTGCCTATGGCATCGAGCGCTTTGTTGGGGACAGCGTCGCTGCGGGCATCGATGGCATCATCGTGCCGGACTTGCCGCCTGAAGAAGCCGACGACCTGGAGGCCGCCTGTCGGGCAGCGGGACTGGCGATGATCTATCTGCTGGCGCCCACCAGCACCGAGGAACGGATCAAGTTGGTGGCCCGGCGCGCCGCCGGCTTTATCTATCTCGTGAGTGTCACCGGCATCACCGGCGCGAGGGCGGAACTACCGCCCGACCTGGCCGACTTTGTGCAACGCGTCCGCCGGCAGACGGACTTGCCGCTGGCCGTCGGTTTTGGGATCAGCACGCGCGAACAGGCGGCGGCAGTAGCCAGTTTTGCCGATGGTGTTATCGTCGGCTCGGCCCTGGTCAAAGCCGCTGGCAGTGCAGAGGGGGTCGACGCTGTGCGCAGGCTGGGCGCAGAACTTGCCACAGGCGCCCATGCTCCGCAACCTGCGTGACCTGCCGGGCTCGCTCACGTTCTCAGCGATGGTGGCGGCGTTGGTGGCTGTGCTGGTGGGCTACACCGGTCCGCTGCTCATTGTCGTGCAGGCGGCCGAGAACGCCGGGCTGGATCGCGGCCAACTCTCGTCGTGGATCTGGGCGATCACAGTGGGCAGCGGCGTGAGTGCGCTGATCTTGAGCCTGCGCTATCGCCAACCCATCCTGGTTGCCTGGCCGGCGGCCGGTGTGGCGCTCCTGGCTACGACGCTGCCCCAGTACAGCTATGCCGAGGCAATCGGCGCTTATTTGGTGGCGGCGGTCGGGTTGATTGCACTGGGCTGGTCGGGTCTCTTTGGGCGGGTGATGGATCACGTACCTCGCCCGGTCATCGCCGGGATGCTGGCCGGCGTCCTGGTGCGGTTTGGGCTGGGCATCTTCCAGGCGCTGGCCGATGCGCAACTGCTGGTCGGCGCTATGATCGTCGCCTATCTCGTGCTGCGCCGGCTCAAGGTGCGAGCGCCCAGCATCGGCACGTTGGGTGTGGGTCTTGCGGTCGCTGCGCTGGACGGGCAATTACAACTGGAGCACTTTGCGCCTGCGCTGACCATCCCGGTGTGGCAGTGGCCGGTTTTCACGCCCCGCGCCATTCTGGGGTTGAGCCTGCCGCTTTTTGTGTTAGCCAATGTGTCGCAGAATGCACCGGGATTGGCCGTGTTGCGCTCGTTTGGCTACCAAACGAATCCCAACGGGCCGATCCTCGTTACAGGTATTATGTCGCTGCTCACGGCGCCCTTTGGCGGCTCCGGGCTGTCGCTGGCCGCTATTACCGCTGCGCTCTGTGTCAGCCCAGAGGCGCACCCCGACCCGGACCGGCGGTATGTGGCCGGGGTGGCGTATGGGTTCTGGTATATCCTCTTTGGCCTCTTTGGCGCCACAGCGGTGACGCTTTTCGCCAGCCTGCCTGGAGAACTGGTTGCCGCCGTGGCCGGTCTGGCGTTGACCGGCGCACTCATGACCGCACTGACCAACGCGATGGCTGAGCCAAAGGAGCGGGACGGTGCGCTGCTCGCCTTCCTCTGCACGGCGGCGGATATTACGATCTTGGGCATCGGCGCTCCCTTTTGGGGATTGGTGATTGGTGTGGCGGCAAATTATCTGCTGCGACGTCGGTAGCTTTTTCGTTACAAGCAAACAGCTACGAATCGATGCTGGCAAGGCTATCCCACTTCCGCCCCAACGACGCCCAGGAACGCCCGGCTGTTTGGGCTGGCTTGCAGGCGGTGGATCGGGTAGGGTGCGCCAGCGCCTCGTTCTCGAACCGCTCAGCATCGAAGAGACCGGCCACTGGTGCAGCAGGGCCTGGGGCTGGCCCAACCTGCTGCACGCTTCACCGTCTGTCTATATGCCGAAATTGGCGGCAATCCCCTCTTTGTGTTGGAGAGCCTGCGCACCCTCCACGCCGAGGGGATACAGAGACCACAGAGAAAAATGGGACGACTCGTTCTCTCGAGACACGGTTGCCCGATGCGCTGCCCCCTCTTGACAGAGGATGCCATAATAGAAATATGGGTCTGGCGCTATCGCCAGGCAAGCGATTGATCCCCGTAAGGAGGTGGTCCTATGCTGCGCCCCATTTCTCGTTCTTTTCTTTGGGTGTTGGCGTCTATGCTCTTGACTCTGGCATTTGCGCCGCTTCTGCTGGCTGCGTCGCCTTCTGCGCCGGCAGCGCCCATCTTTGTCGATTCGGGCCAGGAACTGGTGAGCAGCCGGGGCAATACCAGTCGCGACGTGGCGCTGGGCGATCTGGATGGCGACGGCCATGTGGACGCTGTGGTCGCGCAGGGCAGCTTTGGCAGCGCACAGGAGAACGTGATCTGGATTAACAACGGCAACGTCGTCTTCACCGAGTCCGGCCAGTTCATCGGTGGTGGTGACAGCCGCAGCGTGGCGTTGGCTGACCTCGACGGCGACGGTGATTTGGATATCATCATTGCCAACGCAGGCAGCGCCATCCCCAACGACGACGAGATCTGGATCAATCAGGGCGGCACACAAGGAGGTGAGACCGGCGTCTTTGCGCCCAGCCAGAGTCTCGCCAATGGGGAGAGCTTTCTCGTCGAAGTGGGTGATCTGGACAGTGACGGTGACCTGGACGCCATCATCGCCGGCACACAAGGCGTACAGATCTGGTGGAACGATGGCGGCGGCAACTTTAGCGCCGGGCCCACTTTCCCCTTCTTTGGCCTCAATGACATCGCGCTCGGTGATCTGGACAGTGACAGTGATCTCGACATTGTTGTGGCAGGCGAAGGCCAACTCTTCCCCAGCCAGGTCTTCTGGAATGAATGGAACACCCGGCAGACATTTACTCCCGGTCCCTTGCTGGTGACCAGCGGCGTCAACAGCGGCGTCGCCATTGCCGATCTGGACAACGATAGCCACCTTGACATCTATCTTGCCACCTCGGAAGCCAACGTCGTCTGGTGGAACAATGGCGATGGCTTCTTTAGCGCCGGTACGGGCATAGGCGACCAGAACGACACCGATGTGGCGCTGGGCGACTTCAATGGCGATGGTGATGTGGACGCCTTTGTCACCCGGCGCATCACCGGCAGCGCGGCCAACGGCGTCTGGCTCAACAACGGCGACCGCACCTTCCGCGCCAGCGACGATCAACTGGGCAACAACACCAGCTTCCGCGCCGCCGTCGCCGATCTGGATGGCGACGGAAAGCTGGATGTGTTTGTAGCCAACAGCGGGCCCAACAAAGTGTGGCTCAACGCGAGCCAACCCGGACCCGACGACGAGGATGATGAGCGCATCCGGCCATTCAACCCCAATGGCCAGGAGCTAGGCATAAACCCAACCTTTGGCATTGCCCTGGGTAGGTTGGACAACGATGCCGCGCTGGACGCCATCACGGCTAGTTTTGACGGCACACGCATCTGGCTGAATGGGGGCGGCGAACAGCCAGTTGGACGCTTCCACGAGGCGCAACATCTGGAGGACGGCTGGGGTCAAGCGGTTGCGCTGGGCGACCTGGATGGCGACAGCGATCTGGATGCCGTGGTGCTCTATTTCGGCGGTGAATACAACGCCCGCATCTGGCTGAACGGCGAGGGGGGTGACCCGCCGGGCAGCTTTCGCTCTGGGCAGGCGCTGGTGGAGGCGACCTCCAACCCGGAGGGCGTGGCTCTGGTCGATGTGGACAACGACGGCGATCTGGACATCGTCCTGGCCTCCGCCTTTGGCAGCGAACTATGGCTGAATGGGGCGGAAGGGGACCCGGTGGGCATCTTCCGCAAGAGCGAACAGCAATTTTCCGCAGCAACCCGCGTGGTAGCCGGGGACTTGAACGGCGACGGCAGTCAAGACCTGGTGTTTACTGGCTGGAGAACGATGGAGGTCTGGCGTAATGGGGAGGAGGGAGATGCGCTCGGCGCCTTTCGTCGCACGCAGTTGGTTATGACCGATGCGGTGGATGTAGCGCTCGGCGACCTGGATGGCGACGGCGCCCTCGATCTGTTTCTGGTCTTTGTGGCGGGATATGGGGACAACCAGATCTGGCTCAACGGCGCGGGTGGGGATATGCCCGGTGTGTTCCGCGACAGCGGGCGCCGTATCAAGAACGCCAACAGCACCAGCGTAGCGCTGGCTGATCTGAACGGCGATGGCGACCTCGACGCCTTTATCACCACGGGCGCGACCCTTGTCGAGAGCCAATCCAACCTCATCTGGCTCAACGACGGCGATGGGACTGGGCGTGTCACCGAACAGTGTCTGGGCGCTGAACCGAGCATAGCCGTTGCCCTGGGTGATGTGAACGGCGACGGCTTTCTGGACGCCTTTGTTGGCAATTTCGGTACTGATCTGGTCTGGCTCAACGGCGTTGGGGAGGTCTGTTTCTGCATCGCTGATTGGCTCTTTGCAGGTCTGTCAACACCGCAGACCGCAGCCACCACCCCAGCCGAGGGCGTTACATCCTATCGAACGTTGCGCGACCAGATCCTCATCGAGACATTGCGCGGGCAGCGCTATGCCCGCCTCTACGACACGTACAACGCTGAGGTCTTTGCGCTGCTCGCTGGAAATGCCGCTCTGCGCGCTGACGCCCTGGCGCTGTTGCAGGCGTGGCAGCCCCTCGTCCAGACGCTGGCTGATGGCAACGGCGACAGCGCCATCATCCAGCAGGCGGAGATCGATGCGCTGGTGAGCTTTCTCGATGCGCTTGCGGCGGCGGGCAGCCCAGCGCTCCGGTCCCTGATCACCGGCGAACTAGCGCGCCTGCCCCCCTTGCAGGCCTTGGTCGGGCAGAGCATGGCGGAGGCGCAGGCGATCGTCCTGGGTGAGAGCCGAGTCTATTTGCCCCTGCTTTCGAGGTGATCACCCTGTCACTTTGGCAGTTCTTACTTTGTCCCAATCATTGAGTTCTCTCCCAGATAGCTGGCAAATAGCGGACGAGTAGGCAGTATTCATGCGGAACACGCTACTCGGTCCGCTATTTTCATTTCGCTATCAAACCCAACGATTTGGAAGGTGTGGCCTGTATCACACTACGGTCGCCCCGTAGCAAAATGGCAAAGACGGCTAACAGCACGGTCCAGCCACCGATCCACTGGATCGGTGTTAGCCGTTCTCCCAAAAAAAGGTAAGCAGCGCTGATCCCAAAAATCGGGGTCAGGTTGATGAAAAGGCCAGCAAGACTGGCCTTTGTCCGGGTCAAGCCATGCAGGTAAAACCAGAAGGCTATGGCATAATAGACAACGCCAGAGATGCCCGCCCAAAACCAGTCCGTCACTCCTAATTGGAGCAAACTCATGGGATTGTTGCCACTCAACTCCAAAGGCCAGATGACCAATGCCCACAACAAAGCGAAGACCTGTTGCAGCGCGACCGCAGTCAGAGGCTCAACCGCTGAATCCATGTGACGGACCAACACCGTGTACAAGGCACAGCACAGGACACCCCCGAGGATAAAGAGACTGCCTGACACGCTACTCCCTGCCACGCCGTTCGCAGCCGAGCCACTGACCAAGATGACCCCAGTAACCGCTATCAGTGAAAAGATGATTAAGTTTGAGGTTGGCCGCTCTCGAAGCATAAGCCAGGCCAAACCGAGGATCAACACGGGTTCACTGGCCCATAGCAATGTGGCCATACTGGCGGTCGTGGTAGCCAGTCCGACCAGGCTCAGCGTATAAGAAATGCCGGGATTGAGCAATCCGATGAGCCCGACCTTGAGCAATTCGCTTTTACCTAGCAAGGGTTTGCCCTGAAGATAGACCAGCATCCAGAGCAGCGAAAGGCTAAACGCCAGCTGAATAACAAGGAGAGTAATTGGCGGAATCGAAGTAAGAACGCTTTTCGTGATGACCGTTGCTGTTCCCCAGCAGGCGGCAGCGGCCGTCAAGCCAAGAATCGTACGAACGTCAAAGGTCTGGTGATTCATGTTGGCACTCCTGTGACATGGCGAGATAGGATGCAAGCGACGACAAACAAGATGAGGCGATACTGCTCACATCGTCATCGTCACAGCAATCCGAACCCGGCAAGCGGAGTGGCCGAAACATGGTACACTCTCCTGTTTACAACCTGAGACAAACAGCATACCATAACGCCGGCAGAGACGGCAAGCAAAGTTGTCAGCAATTCGCGTCGCCCCCGAAGCCGGGTGCACTGGACGAGATATCCCAAACCGGCCAGGTTTCGGGTAGTTCAACACCCTAAAGGAGAGAAATCGCATGGACTATCTACCGAACAATACTCGCTACAGTACCATGCGTTACAACCCGTGTGGCCGGAGTGGGCTCAAGCTCCCGGCGATCTCGCTGGGGTTGTGGCACAACTTTGGCGGGGTCGATCCCTTTGAGAATGGCCGGGCCATGGTGCGCCGGGCTTTCGACCTGGGCATCACCCACTTTGACCTGGCTAACAACTACGGCCCACCCCCTGGATCTGCCGAGGAGAACTTTGGGCAGATTCTCGCCAAAGACCTGAAATCCTACCGGGATGAACTGATCATCTCTTCCAAGGCAGGCTACGGCATGTGGCCGGGACCGTACGGCGACTGGGGTTCGCGCAAATACCTGGTCGCCAGCCTCGACCAGAGCCTCAAGCGCATGGGGTTGGACTATGTGGACATCTTCTACCACCACCGCCCCGACCCGGAGACGCCGCTGGAGGAGACGATGGGTGCGCTCGATTTTATTGTGCGCAGCGGGCGGGCGCTCTACGCGGGCATCTCCAGCTACCGGCCAGAGCAGACGCGGGTCGCCGTTCAGATCCTGCGCTCGCTCGGCACGCCCTGTTTGATCCACCAGCCGTCGTACAACATGTTCAACCGCTGGGTCGAAGAGGGGTTGCTGGATGTGTTGGCCGAGGAAGGCGTCGGCTGTATCGCCTTTTCACCGCTTGCCCAGGGGCTGCTTACCGACAAATACCTGGCCGGCATCCCCGAAGGTTCGCGCGCCGCCAAAGCACACGGCGCCCTCAAGCCAGCGCAGATTACCGACGAGCGGCTGGCGAAAGTACGTCGTCTCAATAACCTGGCCCAGGCTCGCGGCCAAACCCTGGCGCAGATGGCCCTGGCCTGGGTGCTCCGCCACCCGACGATGACCTCGGCCCTCATCGGTGCCAGCCGCACCACGCAGATCGAGGACGCCGTGGGCGCGTTGAGCAACCTGACCTTCACCCCCGAGGAACTTGAGACAGTAGAGGGTGCATTATGATCTGACCGCATTTGTGGTCGGACATCATCTGCTGATGCAGCGGTGGAACCAGTGCGATTTTTGCAGCGTGCGAATCGGAAAGGATGGAGCGAAGGGAACATAGTCGTGAAGCGAATTCTTCTGACAGGGATGTCTGGAACCGGCAAATCGACCGTGATCGGCGAGCTTGCGGCGCGCGGATACAGGGCAGTCGACCTGGACCATCCCGACTGGTCCGAGTATGCACCGGATGGAGACTGGGTGTGGCGCGAGGACCGTGTCCAAGAGCTCTTGTCGCGCGAAGAGGGGGAAGCGTTCTTCGTGAGTGGCTGTGCGACGAACCAGGGGAAGTTCTATCCCCAGCTCGACGAAATCATCCTGCTCAGCGCACCGGCTGCTGTCCTCGTTGAGCGGTTGAGGACGAGAACCAACAATTCGTACGGAAAGCACCCCGACGAGCTTGCTGATACCCTCTACTACCTTGAGAGAGTTGAACCGCTCTTGCGGCGGAGCGCCGGGTACGAGATCGTTACCACCGCCCCACTCGACCAGGTCGTGGCGACCGTTCTGCAAGTACTGGATGCATAGTTGTATAAAGCATCATTTCATCACCGGTCGCAACTTGAGCGCAAACTGGAGCGAGAAGCGGGCATCGGGGTCATCCAGGTTGAGCTGGGTGATGGTGGCGATCTGCTCCAGACGGTAGGTGAGCGTGTTGCGGTGGATGTGGAGCCGGTGTGCCGTCTGGCTCAGATTGCCGTGGCAGGCAAAAAAAGCCTCCAGCGTCTCGACCAGTTCGGCGTGTTTGGTGTCATCGTGGCTGATGAGCCGGCCAAGTGTGCGGCGGTAGAAGCGTCCGGCTTCAGGATTGTTGCCCAGTGTTGTCAACAGTTGATAGAGCCCCAGATCGCCAAAGTAGGTGACGGGCGAGCCTTTCCACTCCTTGCCCAGGCGCAGGCTTTCGCGCGCCTGTTGTTGGCTCTGGAGCCAGGTGGACGGCCCGGTAGCCGGGCGGCCAATGCCAATCATGATATATGCCTTGGGGTAGCTGGCCTGTAACCGCTCCGCAAAGGTCAGAGCGACAGTCTTGAGTTCGCGGCCACTCTTCGGGTTGTTGGTGGGCCAATAGAGCAGCAACCCCTCATCACGCCGGCTGAGGGGGGCATGCACGTTCTGCTCGTGGAGAAACTTGAGCATGGGCGCCGGCCAGTCCGGCACGTGCGCCGTCTCCACCATCCAGGCGACGTGCGGGCGGGTCAGGTTGTAGTTGAGCGACGCTCCGCGCTGGATCCATGCCTGCTCGTCTGCGACCTCGGCGGCCAGCAACTCATCGACAAAGGCGGCGCGCATCCGCTCTTCGGCCAGGCCAACGGCATTCTGCTTGGCCCACTCGAGCGCGGCGGCGGCCGCCGCCTGGCTGACGGCGATCTCTTCTACGGCACTTACTTCTGGGCTGGTGCTTGTGACCGGCCGCAGCACCAAACAATAGCCACGCACTGAATCGGTTACGATGATCGGCGTGAGCACAGCCTCGCTGTACCCTCCAGCGCCAGCACCATTGTTGAGCGGCAAAATGCCGACCACACTTTTGCCACCGCCCACCACCGAATGGGTGGCAACCCAACTTCGCAGCGCCGTGATATTGGGCAGGCTGCCCAGGATCGAATGGCGCCGCGCTTCGGGCAGCGTTTCCAGGCCGGCATGGGCGGCAACTTGGCCATCTTCGCGCAAAAGCAGAAAAGGTTGCTGTGCAAACTGCGTGATGTGGTGGGCAATCTTTTCCAGCCCGCCGCCATCGAGCGCAATCTGGTTGAGATCGTGTTGTAGATCACCCGAGCGTTGGGCGATATAGCCGGCGCGGTCCACGATCAGCCGGATCACAGCGCGCTCGACCTGCACCAATGGCACCTCCAGCGGAAGGCGAAAGAGGGCGATCCCGCTGGCTACAGCCGCACGCACAGCCTCATCGCTGATGTCACCCAAGACGCCAATAGCGGCGATGCGCGCCGATTGTAGATTGCGTACAACACGTTCAAGCGGCATCCGGGCGTCGAGCCGGCGCAGGTCGTCCGTGTCGATCAGCGCCAATTCGTTGCCCTCCAGCTTGGGGAAGGCGGGTGGGCTGGGACGCAGGCTGCACGCCCAACTCACCGAACGGCTGAGCACCTCCGTACCCGCCAGCAACTCGGAGCCGGCTGGCAAGGCTAAACGGTAGATATCGTCGATTGTAGTGGCACTATTGTACATATTGCCCAATGAATTGAGTTGAAGTCGTAAGAACTGGCGTTTATATGCTCACTGTATGGGCTTCTATTTGTGCAGAGTATACATGAGGATAGCTGAATAGGCAATTCTGAGGGGCGATTACACCGTTCTGCCAGGACCGGGTTTCAGTGCTCGTTTCGGCTCCAGGAAATTAGCCACGTACCACAGGGTGTTGCAGAGTTCGCACGCCCACGGATGGGCTCCACAACTATCCTCTCAGATATAAAAAAAGCGAGCCTAAACAGGCTCGCCTCGTGATCGTGTTTAGCTGAGATTACATCAGCATCGTCATTCTGCCCAGGCAACCATAACGGCGCCGAGCGTTCCGGCCCAGACCGCATTGTACATGACAAAGGCAAAGGGGAAGAAGGCCGGGTCCTGGCCCATGACGGTGGCGATGAGCAAAAAGACGATCCAGCCCAGGATGGCGCCTATCAACGCCCCCAAGATCAGTTTGCCGACGGATTGGTCCTTGGCCAGGGCCCCCACCAGAATCGGCCAGAGGATGATGATCGGCAAGACCGAGCCAAGAATACCACCCACAATGGGCCGCCAGTCGAGCCCCTGGCCCGTGGCAAGCTGATAGCCGATCACCGGGCCGACCCCGATCAATAGATAGCCAACGATCCAACCGATCAACACGTTGGGAAACAGGAAGGTCGTAATCACCGCAAAAATCGCAGAGATCACGCCCGCATAGACCGAAGCCAGCCACGGGCTGGTGTTTGTCCGGGTTGCTGTCATAGCCACGAGTGGTATCATTGCGGTGGACTCCTGTGGAACCTAAAAGGATGGGTATGATGGCGAATCATACCACTTGATTACACATCTGGCAACTCATCCCATTCCTCAATCAGCCATCCGCCCACCTCGAGGTAAAGTTGCGGCGCCTCGGCTTGACCCAAGACCAACACCAGCCCATCTTCCGCCGTGACGGCCACCTCGACCAGCCATAACCCGCGTTTGACGAGCGCGATCAGCTGGCGTTGGACAGTTTCCAGACCCCGCCAGGGCTCATCGTCGGGATCGGTAAAGCACTGCGTCCCGTAGAGTTCAAAATAGACGCCATCTTCCAGATAGAGGTCGAGGTCGAAGAGGGTATCGGGCGCCGCGCTATCCGCCTTGTCGCCTAAGGCATCGGCGAGTGAATCCTCCCATAGTTCGACGTGAACGACCTTTTGTTCGGTCAGTTCGTTTAATTCGTCATACAGCTCATCATCGACGGTCGTGTAGAGATTCAGATCTGCGGCTTTGTTCATGATTCTCTGTCACTCTCATTCTGGGGGACCAATCACGATCATACGCGTCGGGATGGTGCGTGGCTGCTCAAAAAATTGTCCACCGGCGGAAAAGTGGCTGAACTTGACCGGCAGCCCCTGGTCGATGAAGAGATTCGGCCCTTCCATCAGATGAAAATGCAGATGTGGCCCCGGCGATTGGCCGCTGTTGCCCACCCGCCCAATCAAGGCGCCGCGGCGGATCAACTCACCCTGGTTGACCTGGATGCTTGCCTGCTGCAAGTGGGCAAAGTAGCTAAACTCACTGTTGCCGTGACTGATGGCGACGGCATTGCCCAGGATGCGGCGCGGGTCATCGCGAAACATAAGCGGGTTGGGCAACGTACCCGGCGCGAGATCAGGCATATCATAACAGATGTAAGCAACCTTACCACCCGCTGTCGCATAGACTGGCTGATCCCAACTGTAATGATCTGTTAGATCGGCTCCACTGTTGCGATAGAAGTGATTCTCCGGCCCCAGCTTGACAAAGTCCAGCGCGTAGGCCTGGCTAAAGACCTCCTGCTTGTGCTGATCGCTCCAATCCGACCCCTGGATCGCCCACCACGCCCCGCGTAGCGGAAAGTGCAGGTCCGTCTGCTGGGTATGATAGACCACCGGGATCTGGATAGATTCCTGGAGGGGGCGGCCATCGGCGTGGGCCGTGCCGATCACCGTCGCCACCACATGGGTCAGGGGTTCATAGCCGTGCAACAAAAAGTGCAGGGTGCGCACCGCCAGCCCCGTGCCAGGCGGGATGGTCAGGGCGCGCTCGCCGGTGTGTTTGAGCAAGATGCGCGCCGGCCAGCGCTGCTCGAAGAGCAACTGGTGGTCGTTGAACCCCTGCACCACCATGCCGCCCAACGTCACCGTATCGTTGTGAGCAGTGATGCCCAAGTCAAAGGCCACCTCCTGGGTAGGCCCGATATTCGGGAAGGGCAGGTCATTGTAGCGGGCCGCAATGAGGCGCGCAGGCCGGCTTTCGAGCGTAAGAGCGGCGTTGGCCGCAGTTGGGATGGTTGAAGTAGTCACAGCGTCTTTACCGTCCTTGTCGGATCTGGTGGCTCAGCGGCGTACGCCCGGCTATGAACTGGAGAAAATATTCGCGCTGGGCCACACGCTCGCGCCGGCGCGCCGGGTGTTCGCCCCCCTGGACATCATAGATCCGATTGAGCAGTTCAACAGCTTCAGAGGGCGCAATCCGGTAATAGCGTTCCTCGGTCTCCAGATTGTCCAGCCGCACCCAGCGGTCGATCCAGTCGTTGAGGTAGGTGCTACAACAGACACGACAGCGCCAGACGCTAAGGGTCTGCGTATCGCCCTCGTCCGTCTCCACGGCCAGGGCGCCCAAATTGGCAATGCGCCCCTGGCAGGCGAAGCAGGGTTCGGTGCCGGCGCCAACACCACTCCGTTCGGCCAGCTTCTCTTCCCACGCAGATGGCACAGGCATGGGTCTGACCCGGCGCAGCAGCCGGCGCCAGAAGGGGAGTTTGCTCTCGGAAATCTCGGCGATCTTGCGCAACGGCTCGATTTGATTCGCTGGCGCCGGTTCTGGCGGCGCCGAAGCCGGCTGCGCGAGCGGCTCCCAGTGGGGACAGCGGAGCGCCAACGCAGATTGGAGGGCCAGCACCGAGGCCGGCCTATCCCCTACGCCCCAGCCACAACGCCCGGCGGCAAAGCCGTCGGCTGTTCGCCTCGCCTGAGGTTGCCAGTGACGGCAAAGACCACAACTCTGCAAGAACCAGCCGACCTGATGCAGCGCGCTCGACAGGGCATGATGGATTGAGCCATCTGGTTCAGCAATCCGTACCAGTGGCTCTGGCGAGGGCCGCCCATCCCTCCCTGGAAGGAAGACTACACAGGAAGGCGGGTCATCATACCAGAGAACCTGCGCCCAGACCGGCCTGTCGCTCTCGCCTTCCAGGGGCAACAACTGTACCCGTTGAAAGCGCTGAGTGCGCGTGCCTGGCGAGACCCCAGCCATGCTCTCCAGGTTAAAGAGTTGGATCTGGCTGGCGAAGGCTTGCCCTCTATCGCCGTCGTTGGGGCTTTCGTTATCGACCATTTGCCTCGTTGATCAGCGTTGCAGTTTCCGCCACGATGGCGGCCGGGTCGCCTACCTGGTTGAGTACCTTGATGATCATATCACCGCCATAGCCCCAGACGCTCTCCATTTCAGGAACGGTGGGCATCGGCTCAGCGCTGGCCGCCTGCTGGAGAAAACCCACCAGGAGCGGATCGTCGTCCACGTTGGCCGCCAGATTGGCGGGCAAGCGGCGCGCATATTGCGCCAGCATCTCCCCGGCAACCGGGCTGGTGATAAAGCGCGCAAAGGCCAGGGCTAAGGTCTGCTGCTCCGCCGCACTGTGCGGGTTGAGAAAAACACCATCGGCGCTCAACCACGGTCTCGCTCGACCGGCCGGGCCCGCCGG
>QEUW01000646.1 GCA_003577005.1 Chloroflexota bacterium
CGCCACGCTGGCTGCGCTCAATAGCCCCAGTGAACGCACCAACGTCAGCGCATGGGTAGGGTCGTCGATGCTGCGAAACAGTTCGCTTACCCCGCGCGCCGCCATCTTCGTAGCGGTCTGCTTCAAGTTGCTTACAGCCTGTGTGAACCCGCATCCTGGGGCGATAGCCTCTTTGCGGCCAACCGGGCCGGCCAAAGGTGGATCGGCGCATTCATCGGTCAATGAAAGCAATACCTTGACCAGCGCAATCCCATCGGCAATTGCGTGATGAATCCGGCAAATGAGCGCGCAGCCGCCATTAAAATTCTCAACCAGGTAGAAGCGCCAGATCCAGGTTCTCGCTGATCAGGTCGCTCAGCAAATACTGGAGAGTGGGGGTATCACCCGGCGCCGGCAGCCCGATGCGGTGGATGTGCGTTCGCAGGTCGAAGTGGTTATCATCTTCCCAGTAGAACCGGCTCCCCGGCGCCGTGATCACCCTTTGGCGGAAGCGACGATATTTTCCTACCAGCCGCTGTTCGCATACAGTGCGCAAGCGCTCAAAGTCCACTGGTTCATCAAAGAGCAGCACGGTATTGATGATCATCCAGTTCACCGGGCTACCCATCCTCAGCCAGGCCCGATCTACATTGGAAAGCGGTTCACGCCGTGGGTTGCCAGCCATACCCGTGCCCCTTGCGTGAGATGATTGTTCGACTACGCCGTAAGTATACCGCATCCTGTTGTTCTGCACCAGTTCTGAAAAAGCCGTAAACTACCTGACGCGATCAAGAAAAAGCCCGCACGGGAGCGATCCGCGGCCAGAACATATCCAGGTCTTGGATGCACCCCGCTTCAAAGTGGAAATTGCGCCTGCAATTGGGGAAGGCTATAATACTTCTCGATTATTTCCAACCAGACTAAAGGTTCTATTCATGCTCAAAACCCATACTTGCGGCGAATTGACCCATCAGCACGTTGGCGAGCGCGTGACCCTGGCCGGCTGGCTCAACCGGCGGCGCGACCACGGCGGGCTGATCTTTCTCGATCTGCGCGACCGCTTTGGCGTCACTCAAATCACAATTGACTCCGCCACATCACCAGGGGTACATGAGATTGCCGCCCAGGCGCGCAGCGAATATGTGATGCAAGTAAGCGGCGTCGTGCGGCCACGGCCTCCCGGCCAGGAAAATCCCAATCTCAGCACCGGCGCCATCGAGGTCGTGGCTGATGCGGTCACCATCCTCAACCCGGCGCGCAACCCACCTTTTACCGTGGTCGAGGCGGACGACGTGGACGAGATGCTGCGGTTGAAATACCGCTATCTCGACCTGCGCCGCCCCAAGATGGCGCAGAATTTGCAGCTACGTCACAACATCGTCCGCTATATCCGTGAGTATTTCTCCAATCGCGATTTTCTGGAGATCGAGACGCCAATCCTGCTCAAGAGTACGCCGGAAGGGGCGCGCGATTTTATCGTGCCCAGCCGTCTCCACGAGGGTGAATTCTATGCGCTGCCACAGAGTCCACAACAGCTCAAACAGTTGTTGATGGTAGCCGGCATCGAGCGCTATTTCCAGATCGCCCGCTGTTTTCGCGATGAAGACCTGCGCGCCGACCGCCAGCCAGAGTTCACCCAGCTCGACCTAGAGATGAGTTTTGTCGACGCCGCCGACATTCGCGCGCTGATCGAGGAATTGCTCATCGGCCTCTGCCGCGTGTTCAACCCCAAGCCGATCCAGCAACTGCCCTTTCCTGTGCTCACCTACGCCGAGGCTGTAGAACGGTATGGTATCGACCGGCCCGATTTACGTTTTGGCGTACAACTCTTCAATGTGAGCGAGGCCGTGCGCGAGAGCGGTTTTGGCGTCTTCAAGAACGCGGTCGCCAGTGGCGGTCAGGTCAAAGGTCTCGTTTACCCCGCCGGCGCCGACCTCACCCGCCGTGAGATCGACGAACTGACCGAGTTTGTCAAACTGTACGGCGCCAAAGGCCTCGTCTGGATCGGAGTGGTCGGTGGCCCGGACGCTGCCGGACTCTACCCGGCTGAGACACTGCGCAGCCAGGTGACTAAATTCCTGGCGCCTGAGGAAATCCGCGCCATCGTCGAAGCCAGTGGCGCCCAGGTTGGCGATCTGATCCTCTTGGTGGCAGACCAGCCGCCGGTGGTCGCCCAGAGCCTCGCCAACTTGCGGTTGGAGATCGGGCGCCGCGCCCGGCTGATCGAACCCAATCTGCTGGCTTTTTGTTGGGTAGTCGATTTTCCACTGCTGGAGTACAATGAGGATCTCAAGCGCTGGCAGGCGGTACACCATCCTTTCACCAGCGCCCGCGATGAGGATTGGTCCTTATTGGAGAGCGACCCTGGCGCCGTTCTGGCCAAAGCCTACGACATTGTGCTCAACGGTTGGGAGATCGGCGGCGGCAGCATCCGCATCCACCGCAGCGAATTGCAGGATCGACTCTTCACCGCCATCGGTATGCCCAGAGAGGAGGCCCACTACCAGTTCGGCCACCTGCTGGAAGCCTTCCAGTATGGCGCCCCACCCCACGGCGGCATTGCCCTGGGCATCGACCGGCTTGTGGCGCTTTTTGCCGAGGCAAGCAGCATCCGCGAGGTGATCGCCTTCCCCAAAACTGCTGCTGGCACCGACCTTATGCTCGACACCCCCAGCCGGGTGACAGAGCAGCAACTGGAAGAATTGCACATCACGCTGCGCCCTCCGCAAAAGTGAAAGTGCCGTTGAGTGAACTGCCAACTTCACCAGCAGCGCTCCAGGATCGAGGTGGACTATCCGGCGGAGTTGGCAGAGCTCTGTGGGGTTCAGTTTGGATTGCTCTCCCGGTTGTCAGGCGTTTACGCAACGAAAAGACGACGTTGTCCATAGGCCTGTCCCCATGACTTGCTTTGCCGGGCGAAGTATGGTATAGTACGGGTGACTCTGCAGTTTCCGTGCTTCGGGCAGCAACACGGGGCGAGCCAACGTAAACGAAACGGGAGCTTGATAACGTGGTGTGGATGTGTTAGCCCGTTGAGGGTAAGACGGAAGCGCCCAATCGGCACCCACCTGCATAAGCAGGTTCGCACCCACTGCCCACACGACTCTGCGGAGCCAAACCCGCAGGTTATGACACTGTCTGACATAGTCAGACAGTGTTTTTATTTTGTGCTTTTTACCAAGCTGGTAAGGCACGACGAGGATGTGCGCCGGCAGCGTGACTCATCTTATGTCAACTCTCTTGACGCCGCTACGCTCTGTATGTTACACTTTTCACATAGTCAGTAAAGTG
>QEUW01000647.1 GCA_003577005.1 Chloroflexota bacterium
GTCGAGAGCATCCTGACCACCAGCGAACGCGCCGGGCAGTACCGGCCGGGCTACGAAGTGTACGGGCAGTTGCTGCAACGGGTGGGCGAGTTCGACCACCAGAGCTGTCTGCTGCTGACCAGCCGCGAAGAGCCCTACGACTGGACGCGGCTGGCGCTGGGGGCTACCGCTATCCGCTCGCTGCGGTTGGGCGGGCTGGCGGGAGAGGCCGGCCAGACCCTGCTGCACGAGCTAGGCCTCAGCGGTGAGGGGGCGGCCAACGCCGAGATCGTGCGCCGCTACTCGGGCAACCCGCTGGCGCTCAAACTGGTCGCCGCCGTGATCCAGGAACTTTTTGCCGGTGATGTGGAGCAATTTCTGGCCCAAGAGGCGCTGGTCTTTGATGATATTCGCGATATTCTGGACCAACAATTTGCCCGGCTCTCGCCCCTTGAACAGTCGGTGCTCTATTGGTTGGCCGTGGACCGTGAGCCGGCGCCCTTCGACGCCGTACGCGCCAATCTCGTCCGTTCAGCGCCAAGCCGTCTCGTTGTCGAGGCCATGCGGTCGCTCCAGCGGCGGATGTTGCTCGAACAGTACGATGACCACTATGGGCTGCAAAATGTGATCCTGGAGTACATCACCGACCGGCTGGTTGCGCAGATCGCCCAGGCTATCGAAGGGAGCGATAGCGCACCGGTGTCCGTGTTGCTAGAATCGGCGGTGAACTCCTATGCTCTGGTGAAAGCGCAGGCCAAAGAGTATGTGCGCGAGAGCCAGGTGCGCCTCCTGTTACGCTCGGTGGCCGAGTGGCTGGCGGCCCGCTGGAGCAAAGGACGTATTGCTGGCCATTGCCAACAAGCGATCCGGCGTTTGCAAGAAGAAGCCCCGTTGGCGCCAGGGTATATTGCAGCCAATTTTCTGCATCTCTTGTTGCATCTGCAGGTCAATCTGCACGGCGCCGATTTTTCTCGCGTGGCAGTCTGGCAAGCCCATTTGCGGGGGGCGACGACGCCGGGTATCAATTTTGCCGGCGCCGATCTATCCAATACAGTCTTCAGCGAGCCGCTGGGGCTGATTGTCTCCGTTGCCTTTAGCCCGGATGGCGCGTTGCTGGCGGTAGGCACGCGTGACGGAACAATTCATTTCTGGCGCACGGCCGACCAACAGCTTTGGCGGGTGGTGCGGGCACATACCGGCTTTGTCACCAGCCTGGCCTTTCGTCCCGATGGACGATTCCTGGCCAGCGCCAGTCTTGACACGACGATCTGTTTGTGGTCGCTCACTGAACTAGACAAGCACGACCAGCCATACATGGTGTTGCGTGGGCATACTGCCGGGATAGAAGCTATTGCATTCAGCCCCGATGGTGCGCTCCTCGCTAGCGGCGGCTTCGACCGCTCCCTCTGGCTATGGGCAGTTCGCCCCGTTGAAGGTAGCCGTCTGTTGCACACTTTCGAGGGGCATCCCGGTGAGGTGTTGGCAGTTGCCTTTAGCCCCGATGGCGAGACGCTGGCCAGCGCCGGTTTTGACGGGGCGGTCTACCTGTGGGAGGTGCAGAACCCGGCGGAGAGTGGCCAATTGCGCCGACGCCTGCAGATGCCTACCCATCGCACCCGGGCGGTGGCATTCAGCCCAGATGGTCAGTGGCTGGTCAGCGCGGGCGATGACGACGGCGCTGTGATCCTCTGGGATTGGCGGCGCGGGGTGGTCCATCGCCGGCTGGATGAGCACGCAGGGAGTATCTTGACCGTCGCCTTTAGCCCGGATGGGAAGCGCTTGGCCAGCGCGGGCAAAGATCAGATGGTGCGCATCTGGGATGTCAACAGCGGCCAATTGCGCTACACCTTGCCAGGCCACACCTATATCATCCGTTCGCTTGCCTTTAGCCCCGACAGCAAGCTCATTGCCAGCGGCGGCTCCGACCAGACCGTGCGTATCTGGGATGCTGAGCGCGGCCAGGCGCTCTATGCGCTGCAAGGGCAACTGGAATCGCTAACCGCCCTTGCGCTCAGCCCCGATGGGCAGACGTTAACCGCCGTCGGCTATGATCAACAGGTCCATCTTTGGTCTCTGCGCGGCGCAACACCCTCTGGGCCCAATCGCAGCTTACGCGGGCACAGTGACCGGCTCAACACCACCGCCTTCAGCCCGGATGGCTGTCTGTTGGCCAGCGCCGGAGCCGACAAGGTGATTCGCCTGTGGGATGTGGCAAGTGGAGAAGTGCGCCGGCTCTTGGTTGGGCACACAACACCGGTCCGTACCCTGGTCTTCAGCCCGGATGGCTGTCTGTTGGCCAGCGCCGGGGCCGACAAGGTGATTCACCTCTGGGATGTGGCAAGTGGAGAAGTGCGCTGGCTGTTGAGCGGCCACACCAAGAATATCAACGACATCGCTTTTTCTCCCGATGGCGCAATGCTAGTCAGCATCTCCTATGACCGGACTGTGCGCTTCTGGGATATGACACGCAACGAGCCCACTGAGTCAATCAGCCGCCGCAAAATGACGGCTACTGAGACCGAGATCGAGCTACTGGCGCTGGCCTATAGCGCCGACGGCGCCTGGCTAGCCCATACAAGTCTGTCGCGCATCTATTTGTGGAATCTACGTATGGGCGGGGAACCCCGCATCCTGCAAGCACACAGCGTCTGTTTGACAACGCTCGCCTTTAGCCCGGACAGCGCCTTGCTGGCGAGGGGCGGCGACGACAGAACTATCTGTATTTGGGAGGTAGCGAGTGGCCGTCTGCAACGCACCCTCTATGGCCACGATACAGAGGTCACCGATCTCGTCTTTAGCCCCGACAGCGCGCTGCTCTTTAGTTGCGGCCGCGATGGCAACATCCACTGTTGGGACCCTCACACGGGCGCATGCCTCAATACGCTGCGCCCCGAAGGTCCCTACGCCGGCATGAACATCAGCGGCGTCACCGGCATCACCCCGGCGCAGAAGGCGGCGCTCCTGGCGTTGGGCGCCGTGGAAGAGGCGTAAGCGTCACCCACTGACAAGACTTCCTCGTCTTGGGAACTCCCCAACTGAAAGACGATAGACGATGGTTCATGGTCCATCGCCTAT
>QEUW01000648.1 GCA_003577005.1 Chloroflexota bacterium
GCCAGCATGGCTTCGAGCGTAACGCGCCGCTCGGCCAGACTATCATCGGCGGCCAGCGGTTGGCATTCGTCCAGCGCACGCTGCTGCTGCAACAGGGCGAACGCAAACGCCATGCAGGTGACTTCGCCGCATGCTTTGCAGTTGGACTGCGGCAGAAGTGCCCATATGTCAAGCGGGCGGGGCGCGCGTCGAGGGCGGGTTTGAAACGTGAGTTCGTGGCGGTGTGTCCAGGTCGCATTGATCGCATCGACCAACGCCGCCAGCAATTCCATCCCCTGCTCCGCATCATCCACCTGGGTGAACACGACTTTGTCGCGAAACAGGGTCAGGAAACCTCGCTCACGGCGAAACGTCAGCGTACATGCGCCTGGGTTGTAGGTAATGATATTCGGCAGTGAGGCAAGAAACGGCAGCACATCGCTCAAGTCGCGTGATGGGCTGCCGATCACAATGATTTTTCCCGGCTCGGCCAGACACGGCAGCGTCCGCACCAGCGCGATAGACTCCAGATAAGGTTCATCCTCTGCCACAATGCTACCCTCTCAGTGGCGAGAGAAATTGCCATACGGCGTGCTGATGCCCGCCCCGGGCACCTGAATCAAGACCTTTCACCCACCTTCGAGCGCTTCTCGTACCTTGCCTTTGAGGTGCTGTTGAAGGAACGCCAGCGCGGCCTCTGCATCCGCGTCCATCACAATACGCATGAGCTCGATCAACTGACTGTCATCCAGGGCGAGTGTAATTGTCTTCTTCATCACAGCCTCCCCGCATCCCCACAGTCCGGCGGATTTCAGCCGGGCAGTCGCATCCTACAAGCCTTGCTGTTCATCCGCCCAGCATCCGGACTGCATTGCGCCAATTTTCGCCCTCGCACCGCACGCATGCAAGAATAGATAAGCCTCAGGCAACAGATTGTAAACGGCTATTGGTGCAGGTCGCTGGGGAGGTGCATAGTCTTGGATTAACATCGCCCTCTCTCATCCCAGGATGCCGCGAGATCGATGGCCGGCCATGCGGACGATCCTCAACGTACCCCCGAGCGGCTCCTGATATCTGCATGCTGCAAGGCGGGAGCAGTGTTCACAAGCATCAACAGCGTCATGATCACTGCCGAGGTCAAGCACCAGGCGCAAACCGCCTTGATGACAAATGGTTCCAGATAGGTCAGGTAGAGCGAAAACAGCGTCCCGAACACCGTCATGATCAGGATTGCTTGCCGCGCTTGGCGTCCCGTGCTGTCTCGCCGCCATCGCGCGACCAACCAGGCTGCCAGAATCCCCAAATAGCCAATAACACCTAACACACCGATGGGCAGAACCCCGAAGAGCGTGGCATAGGGGCTGCTCTGAACTGCGTTGCAGTCGCCCACCGGGCCGCATATCGCATCGACGGCCTGTGTCTCGACGTAAGCCATGTAGCCTGCAACAGCCAACCCCGCAACAGCCAGCCACGGCGTCAACTTTTCAGCCCAGCCTGGCGCAGCGAAAAGCGACAGCTTGCCCAAATAGCGAAATGTGTTCACACCCACATAGGCCAGTGAGATTATCATGCCGACCATGACCGCAATCGCTAGGTTGTGCCCTTCCGCCCTGCTCGACCCGACGACCGCACTCCCCTCAGAGCAATCCAGGCCCGCCTCACAGGCGGCCTCTCCCGGCAGTGTAAAAAGCACTCCGCTCTCCAGCCCGGGTAGATTCGGCCAATCGAGACCCCCGCTGGCAAGATGGCTGTCAATCAGGCCGGGCAGATAGGTTGGGATGTCGCCTGAGCCAATCAGCACTGTATCACCGATCACAAGAAACGGAACCCCTATTCGATCCTGTGGAATACCGTACTGGGCGGCAGCGTGGCTTAGCAACTGCCAATCCGTTCGTGTCTTTATCTCAACCAGCAACAGGTTCAGCTGGTCGCGATATCGCTCCTTGATCGGTGGCAGTACGTTGTCGATCACATAATGACAATGGGGACACGTCGCCGACCAAAACAGGACCGCACGCACAACCGGGGTATCTTGCTGCGACACGCTCTCGGTATTTGACTCAGAAACCGATGCCAGGGCGACAGTCGCCGAAAGGGCGTAGATAAGGGCAACCGCAGCCACGGTTGCGAGACGGGCACAACGTAGATTCATTGCTGGATAGCTCCTCGTTATTTTGAGACCCCACTGCGTACTCGGTCAACCGGCACAGCGCGCATGCTCGAACTTTGACACTCTCGGTGCACCAGTCATTGCTTCAGTCTGAAGCTCATTCGCTGGTGACTTTGTCTCGCATCCGAATGTCATAAAGGTCTCGGTTTGCTTTGAGTGCATCCTTTGTCTTCCGCTCGAGTTTCTGCACGCGGATCAGGTGCCGGATATACCCTTGAGAAGGGAACTCGATCGCGTCGCGGCGGCACAACGTGGCGCAGGTGGTGCATCCAACCATGCACTGCAGTGGATGCTCGACAACGGCGACGTTCTGCTCATAATCAAATGCATAGACTTGACGCCCACAGGACGTCACGCACATTCCGCACCCAATGCACCGGTCAGCTACCACGGTGGGATACCAGGCGATCTCATCTCGCGGGATTCCGTGCCAGGGCTTGACGAAGTTCGGATTGTCTGCCATAGCGAACTTGCCTCCCATGTCTGCCTATGCGATCTGCAAGGATTGCATCTATATTCAATATAAAGAATATACTCCGGCGAATTTTCAGACAGTGAGGTTCGATATGTTGGGGTTGTGACGTTTAGCATCCAGAACAGCGCGACAACGGGAGACGAGCCGCAACGCGCAGCCGAGCACCGCGGATGGATGGGCAATTCTCCGGCTGAACAACCCGCAACCTGCCGTGATTGATGAGCACAAGATGAGAGTTCTGTTGTTTCTTATTGACATTCCAGTTGCTGGAAGCATTAAAATACAACATTGAGGTGAGGAAAATGCTGCAAATTGGCGAATTGAGCGCACAAACCGGCGTGCCGAGCAAGACCATCCGCTACTACGAGGACATCGGCTTGCTCCCCAAACCACAGCGGGCGGAGAACGGGTACCGGGTGTACAGC
>QEUW01000649.1 GCA_003577005.1 Chloroflexota bacterium
TGCCATCCACCGGTGGGGTCAGGGTAAGACCAGCGACGTCGTCGACCTGTGCAACCGGCTGGTCAAAGTGAACTTCGATCTGGGTGTGGGTCGAGATCCCCTGTGCATCGTGAGGCGGACTCACCGCGATCGCCTGCACCCCGATCTGGTCGCCGCGCCAGATGAGCAGCGTCAGGGCGATCAGCGAGCCTAAAATCGTATAAAGCACCAGCCGGTCAAAACGGCTGCGAGGCAAAATCGTCGCCATATCCTACGAGCACCCAAAAGAAATAGAGATCATTTCCAGCTTTCACTCACGAAGTGGGTGCAAGCGCCAGCTGCATGAATCCGACCAATCAGCCGAATCTGCGCTCCGGAGTTCCCAACAGAGGGCGCCGTTACGGGTATAGGTAGGGCTGGTCAGGGACATCGACAGAGGTGATAGAGCGGGCGACGAGCACTGGCATCTTCCAGTTGGGCAGATCACCGGGGGAAAAGACCCCACTCACCTCGACCCATTGGTCGCTCTCTAGTGTGGCGGCTTCTGGGCTAGCCACTACCAGGGCGAGCGCCGAGGCATCGGCGACACAACAGCTTACAGTGTAGCGTACCAGCATAAAGTGACCCTCGCCGTACCGCTCGTCATGGTAGACAAAGCCAAGCACTCTGGCTTCCTGGCCGATGATGCGCTCATCTTCATTGACGGCTTGTGACGAGCGGAAGGTCCGCCACCAGTCGAGGATATTTTTTTCGGTCGTAGGAAGATTGGCGGTTGCCCCAACAATACCGGGCATCGACGTGTCATTCAACCCGGCGTTGATCTCGCGATTGGTCAGCGCCGACGCCCCCAGCGGTTGCGGCGGCACTGCCAACCCCAACACAATGGGCAACAGAACCAATGCCACGCCACCCCACGTCAGCCCGTGGCTGTGAGCGTGCCCGGCATGGCTGGAGTCGTGCTCGGCGTGCTCGTGGGCTTCTTCGTCGGCCTTCCGTTTGAAACGGTAGCTCAGCCCCACGATCACCAGGCCGACCACAGTGAGCAGTGTAAAAACCATAAAGCGCTGGTTGATATAGAAGTAGAGCGAGCCATTCGCCAGACGGCTGTAGAGAAAGAGCCCCATCCCGATCAGCAGGAGCGCCTTGAGCGGCGTTTCAAAACGTTGTCGCATCTCACATCCCGATATTTAAATTCCAGAAGACAGCTGCCAACATCGTCAGCAGCAACGGCAGGACGATCAGATAGAACACGATGCGTCTCTGGAAGACACCCAGAAACATGAGTGAGTAAAGCTGCTGCTAAAAGCCAGCGCCAGAAAGGCATCTACGGTAGAGCAGACCGAGAGGACAAAGGCCAACGCCTGCATGGTCAGCACCGAGGTCACTGGCCCCTGGCCGATCGCCAGCAGCGTTGTCTGCGGCACCAGCGTCTGCATCGTAGCGGCCAACATCGAGCCAATGATAAGATAGCGCGCCATGTCGAGAAAGTCGTCGCCGGCGGTGTTGAGTGCCTGGCGTGTGCGGTCTCCCATGCTGGCTGGCGATTGAGATGAGTGGGCGTGACCATGACTGCCCTGGGAATGGTGGCACGCCTCATGATGCAAGTCGTTGACCGCCGGCAAGAGCATCTCGCGCGGCCGCGCCACATGAAAGATGAGACCGACGATAGCGGCCACAGCAAAGCTCACGCCCAGCCGGGCCCAAAGCACCGGCCCCCAGCCAAAGGCGGCGTAGGTGCTGACAATCACCACCGGGTTGACCACCGGCGCTGCCAATAGAAAGGCGATCCCGATGGACATGGGCAGACCCTTTTCGTACAACCGCCGTGTGACCGGCACGACCCCACATTCGCACACTGGAAAGATCATCCCCAACGCTGCGCCCGACAAGGCAGCGGGCAGGGCGCGCCTGGGGAGAAAGCGGTCCAACATGCTCTGGTCGACGAAGATAGCGATAAAACCAGAGACGATGGAGCCGGCCAGCAGAAAGGGAGCCGCTTCGATAAAGATGCCCAAAAAGATGGTGACAAAGGTCTGAAAACGCTGGGAGAGAAAAGGAAGCCCGGCGCCAGAAGTCAGCGTGTCGGCAAAGATCGCTGCCAGAACAAGAGCGACCAACGTCAGGGTTAACAGCCAGCGCAACAGGCGTTGGCGCAACCGGGACGCCGGCGCCGCGCCCACGGCGCTATCAACCGTATACGGATTCGAATAGGTGTCGCTGCTCATGCGGTCGATTATAGCACAGCCCGTGGCTGGCAAGAAGTGCGATCAGGCGGTGAATTGATGACGGTGTAGGCGTGCCAGCACCAACAATTGGTGATATACTGCCGCGGATACTCTGCACGGCCACTCACCAACAATTGAAAATTGACAATTGATCGTTGACAATTCGCCTGCCCTACTCCTGTTCGCGCAGGCTTTCAGCGCTCTCTTTGAGCCAGGTCTCCTCGAACTCGGCGTCCGAGAGTTCACCGCGGACCCAACGGCTAGCAGCACGCGTCGTAATAAACAGGATATTCTGTGGCTCATCTTGGGCGCCAGAGAGGAGGAGCAGGCCATCAGGCTGGCTACTCATACGTGGCAACAGGCGCGCCAACTCGATAGCGACTGTCCGCTCCAATCCGACAAACTCGGTTGTGCCCTTCTCCAATTCCGACGAATAGGCGACGAAGAGACTACGCTGTGAGTCATCCTCGGCAAATTCGACAGTCCGCACACGAACGCCGACCTCACGTAAGGTGGCTCGCACTTCGGTCAAAACTGCGGCATCATCGAGCGCAGTTGCCGGGTCGGGCGCGGCGCTGCTGGAGCGGTTGCGGCAGAGTTCCAGGTAATTGTTGTAGCGCTCCACCGCCTCCGGATCATCAACAGCTTCATTCTTGAGCCAGTCGATATGCGGCTCCGCCTTATCGCACTGGCTGCTAAACAGGTAAAGCTGAACAATAAAACTGCGCGCCAGGAAGTGGTCGGGGTTGATGGCAAGCGCCTTCAGCAAGTACTCCTCCGCCCGGTTTTGGTCGCCGGCGCGGCTGTACGTCTCACCCAGGATCGCATAGACCGTTGACCCGGTGGCCCCAGCATCGAGCGCACTACTCGCATGACTCTGGGCAGCGGCGGGGTTGTTGTCGAAGAGTTCGCCCAGCGCGAGGCTGGTCATCGCCTCGGTGCTCTCCGGGCGCAAGACTTGCCAGCGTTGCGCCGCTCGGATCGCCTCCTTGGTCTGCCCCAAGAAAAGATGAACCTCAAAGAGCGCCTGGTAATAGAGTGGGTTCTCAGCCGCAAACGACTGGACGCGGTTGAGCGCAGCGCGCGCCTCCGCAGCCTTGCCATCGCGCGCATAGGCATTGGCCAACAGCCGGGCGTCGCTGATCGACCGGGGCAGCTTGGCCAGCGCCTGCTCGAAATAGTCGGCTGCCTTGACAAAGTCCTCCTCGCACAGATAGCTTACCCCGATCATCCGCAAGGCGACGACGCTGTAAGGCCGCTCTTCGAGCCAGGATTCGGCCAGGGCGCGGCTCGCTTCGCAATCGTCATCATCGTTGTAGAGTCTCATGCGCATGACCGTGATGTCGCGCCGCTGAGGCGGTGCAACGGCTTCGGCCAGTTCCTGAAAGGTCTTGGCGCCTTCGTTATCCTCCTGGAAGAGCCGCACCCCTGCCAGACAGGAATAGCCGTCGGGGTAGGGCGTGTCAGGCTGGTGATAGGCCACCATGTTGACACACGCTTCCTCGGCGGCGGTCCAGTCATTGGTTTCGATGGCAACATCGACCAGAAAAGAGAGAACAAACGGGTGCTCCGGTTGCACATCGATAGCAGGTTGGGCCAGTTCGAGCGCAGTCTCAACATCACCGGTCACGTTTAACTCATGCCGCGCCAGCAGGATGTGCCAGGCGAAAAAGTCGGGTTCCAGATCAACAGCCCGCTCGTATGCCGCGCCGGCGCGGTCCGGGTATTCGAGCAAACTCGCGATGGTGCCAAGCGTACCCCAGCTTGCCGCGCTCTCTGGACCGAGATCGACGGCCTTTTGCGCGGCCGCGTAAGCGCTGTCGAGCTCGTAGACGCTGCTCAATACATCGGCCAGGGCTTGCTGGGCGATGGCATTGTCGGGTCCTAGCTCGGCCGCCCGTTCGGCGCTGGCGCGCGCCTCGTCAAAATAGTGGGCATTCTGTTGCGCCCAGGCAAG
>QEUW01000650.1 GCA_003577005.1 Chloroflexota bacterium
AAACCGGCGGCACCGTGCGGATCTGCGGGTCATCCTTGAGCGCGGTCGTCACCATCCAGTAGAGCGGGAAGATCCATGTGAATGCCAACAGGATCAACGCGATATATTTGGCTGCGGAGGTGAGGGCATTGAGCCGGGCCGCGCTGCGTACCCGCACCTGCGCCGGCGGCTTGGCTGTGGTCGAAACGGTTTGGCTGGCTGTTGTCATTTCTCACCCCCGTAGTAGACCCAGCGCGCCGACGTGCTAAAGAGGATCATGGTAAAGACCAAGATGATCACCAACAGAATCCAGGCCATGGCCGAGGCCTTGCCCATGCTCAGTTGGATAAAGGCATTACGGTAGAGACTCATCACATAGAGTTCGGTCGATTTCATCGGCCCACCCTGGGTCAAGAGCCAGGGCAGTGTAAACTCCTGAAAAGCCGTAATCAACCCGATGATGGTGTTAAAGAGGATCACCGGTGTACAGAGCGGCACGGTGACATTCCAAAACTTGTGCCAGGCATTGGCCCCATCCACCGTGGCGGCCTCGTAGAGCGAGCGCGGCACATCCTGCAACGCGGCCAGATAGATGACCACCGCAGCGCCCTGCGCCCAGACATAGATCATCACCAGGGTCGGTTTGGAAAGGTCGGGGCTAGAAAGAAAGGGAATGGTGGGCATCTCAAAGGTCTTCAAGATGCCGTTGACTGCGCCGTATTGGGTGTTCAACAAAAATAGCCAGACCATCGCCGTACAGACTGCCGGCACAATAGCCGGGATGTAGATGATCGAGCGAAAGACCGCCCGCCCCTGCACATCGGTATTCAATAGGTTGGCGATAAAAAAGGCCACCGCCGCCCCCAGCGGCACACCCAACAGGACATAGTAGAAGGTGTTCCAGATCACGGTCCAAAAATCCGGATCATTAGTGAAGAGCCTGACGTAATTCTCCGCCCCAATAAAGCGCGGCTCGCCAATCAAATCATAGCGAGTAAAGCTATAATAGAGGGACATCGCCAGCGGGATGACCGCCAGAAAGATAAACCCAATCAACCAGGGCGAGATAAACAACAGACCCAAGAGCTGATTGCGCCGTTCCCGCCGAGTCATGCCACTGGTTTGCCTTTGGTTGCCAGAGGCCGTCGCCACTGCCATCGCTACCCCCTGTTTCGATTTTGGATTTTTGATTTTAGATTTGGGAGGCTTGACCGGCCAATCCCAAATCCAAAGTCAAATATCCAAAATTCACATCAACCCAGTCCTTGCGCCTCAAACTCGTCCACGGCGCGGCGTTGTAGTTCGGCAGCGCCCTGCTCGCCGGTCATCTGGCCGCGGGCGATGAGGTCGCGGATCTCATCCAACTGCGACTTGACAAACCAGTGGATCGGGCAGCGCCGCAGCAGATACCACTCGGATGCCTCGGCTTCGGAGTCCACATAGAATTTCAGACCAGGGTAGGCTTCGGCGTCTACCGTGGGGATAAATTCGCGCACCGGGTGGATCCACCCGACTTCGGCAAAGATGATCTCGCAGGCTTTGACCGTGTTGAAGAACTCGCCCAGCTTGAAGGCGCCCTCATGATTCTTGCCATCTTTGAGGATCTGCACAAAGTGGGCATTCACTGCCTGCATCTTCGTCCCGCGCCGCTCCTCAGAGACGGGCGCCCAACTGGCCTGGTTGTATTGAGCAATTTCTGGCCGGTTGATCATGGCCTCACCGGGGTGCCAGTACCCTTCGATGATCATCGTCTGCACGCCGGCCTCAAAGGCCGCGCCCCAGGCACCCTGACCCTGCACCTGGCGCAGACCGGCAAACTGGTCCGGGCCAGCAAAGCGAATAAACTCGGCAGCCGTGTCCAGATAAGCGGCCACGCGCTCGTCGTCTAGGCGGAACTCCTTGGTCTGTTCATCGTACCACTTGACGCCAAAGGAAGCTGCGCCAAAGTCCACGTCACCGCCCATGGCGTCGCCCGGGTCAAGCCCCATCTGGAGCAGATTGCCTGCATCGTCCTTGAGGGTCATGGCCTCGTGCCACTCAAAGGTCTCGGCCCAGGTTGTGGGCGGGGCGCTTGGGTCGAGACCCGCTTTTTCAGCGGCGTCAGCGTTATAGTTGAGCCCCCACTGCACATAGCTTTCAATGCCAGGGACGCCGATCTGCTGGCCATCGAAGAAGGAGTATTCCCACACCCAGTCCAACATTTTTTCCTTCTGGACGATGCTGCTGGCTGCGATCATATCCTGGACCGCAATCGCCGCACCGCGCGCAAAGTAATTGGGATAGTCATGGTTCGAGTGGCAATCGGGCGGGTTGCCACCGGCGATGGAAGTCAGCATGGCCTCGTCGTTGACGGCGCCTCTGTATTCCAACGTCACGTCGCCCATATGCGCCTGCCACTCTTCGCTTTCAACGAACTTGGCAATGGCCGGGTCAAGATTGCTCCAGTTTGTCCAGTAGCTGAGGGTGCTGGCTGCGGCCGCGGGGGCAGCTTCGCCACTCTGGGTGCTGGCGGCACCCTCACCAGACGGGGCCGCCGGGGCGCAGGCGCTTAGGGCAGCGACGCCACCCACCAGTGCGCTAAACTTCAAAAAGTGACGGCGACTGAGATTGCTCTTCATCATAACGGGGAGATCTCCTTTGGAACTTTGGTTTGACAGACAAACTGCGCCCGGTGCGCAGCCAAAGCTTCACTGGCCAATCAGCATGGGGGAGACCAAAGCGCTGAGGCGCGTTCATTGCAGCGACAATTATTCGAAGTGCAACGGGTGCAGCGGTTTGGCCGCTATGATAGCACCGGTCACACGTGCTGTCAAAGCAGGCGCTATTATGAAGTCGCCAAGTCGCTTTGACAAAGTATCGTAGAGCGATTTATGATGGAAAGAAAACCTAACAGCTATGGGGTAGACATTGACGACAAAGGCAAAGGCCGAGTGAAACCTATTCGTTTCCCCCAACATGCTCTCGATCAAGCCCGCTTGCGTGGTGCAACACGTGACGAGATTGCGGAGACGATAGCGACAACAACCTGGGCTGTCGCAAGACGAGGCCGATTGTGCAGGCGCGTAAGGTATTTGCGTACGGCCTTGCTTCACCGATCAACGGCAAGATTTACCCTTCCAAGTCGATTCATGTTATCTTTGTAGACGAGCCGACTGAACTGATAGTAGTTCGACAACGTTACATTTCGATAAGACCTCCGGGAGGTGACCGGATGAATGCTCGACGAATCAGGTTGTCTCCGGTCACCTCCCGGAGGTCGGCCCACCTCGCATGCGCCAATTTAACGTTGTACGTTGTCGTAGTAGTCACAGTCTTGGTCTACTACCATTGACCATCCTGCGGTTGCTTTGAAGACCGGAGTTTGCGGAGCAGCTTGCTCCTTCAGATAACTCCGGTCTTCAAACAGAGAAAGATAGTAGTGCTAAAGGAAACCAATATGAAGATCTATTATGACGAAGAAGTGGACGCGCTTTACATTGAATTTCGTCCCCTTGCCGATGGCACTGCCGAGGTGCGCCCGTTGACCGATGAGGTGATCGCAAATTACGGACCTGATGGGCGACTGGCGGGCATGGAAATCCTAGGTTTCAGCCACTTTTTGGAGCAATCAGTAGGACGCTCTGTTCTCGAGTTCACACCGGTCTGGTCTCGCCCTGCGGCGTCTCTGCAGACTGCCTAAATCGAATACCCACAAACTCACAGGAACCATTACCAGAAGCCATGAAAGTACTGATCACCGGCGGCAACGGCAAACTGGCTGCCTATGTCATCCGCGCCCTGGCGCCCAATCATGAGATTGTCCTCTTTGCGCGCCACCAACCGTCTGAAGAATTTGCTCATTATCCCTGGATTCAAGGTGACCTCACCGATTTTGATGCCTGCCAGCGGGCGGTCGAAGGGGTGGACGCCATCCAACACATCGGCGCCCAACCCTGGCCCGTGGACCACCCGCAGATGCGCACCCGCGCCGAGGAGCGGGGGATCCCCTTCGACGCCACCTTCAAGACCAACATGCTCGGCACTTACTACCTTATGCAGGCGGCAGCCGAGGCAGGCAGCGTCAAGACCGTGGTCATGGCGGGCAGCAACTGTGCGCTTGGTCACGGTTTCCGCATCAGCGGCACGTCCTTTCCCATCGAGCGGCTGCCCATCGACGAGACACACCCCACCCACCCGGAAGATTCGTACAGCTTCTCTAAGCGCGCGGGTGAGGATCTGCTGGCCAGCTACACACGCGCCTATGGCATCCGCACCTATGTGACACGCATAGCCGGTATCTGCCCGGCCGAACGGCGCCAGCAGATCGCCGACAACGCAAAACCCGTCACGGCGTGGAGCGAATGGCTGTGGTGTTGGGTCGGCAGCGAGGATGTCGCCAGCGCCCACCAGTTGTTGATGGAAAAAGCAGATTCGCTGCCCCCTCACGATGTCTATTTTCTCAACGCCGACGACACCACCTGCCTGGAACCATCGCTCGAACTGGTGGAACGGTTCAACCCGGCGCTGTTGCCCCTGGTCGACAAGATGGAGGGTCACCAGTCGTTCTTGAATTGCGACAAACTAAAGAAAGCGGTCGGCTGGGAACACAAGACGAGCTGGCGCGATCTGTGTTAAAGTAATGTGTGAGGTAGCCAGGTGAAAGGGGAGATTCCCTGTATACCTGTCTACCCAAGTACCAATATCAATCCAAGAATTGGAGAAGACTCAATGAGCGACATTGTTCGACTAGGCGTTGTGGGCGCCGGCAGTATCTCGGTGCGTGGCATCCTGCCGCATCTGAGCATGGAAGATGTACAGGATCGCGTGCAGCTCTCCGCCGTCTGCGACCCGGCGCCGGGCCGGGCTCAGGCTGCGGCAGAGCGGTTTGATATTCCCCATGCCTTTGAGACCTACGAAGAGTTGCTGGCCTCCGGCGAATGTGATGCAGTTACCATCGCCTCACCCATCGGCCTGCATTATGAACAGGGCAAGGCCGCCATCGACCACGGGTTGCACGTCCACTTTAACAAGACCATGACCACCACGGTGGACGAAGCCGACGACCTCATCGAGCGCGCCAAACAAAAAGGAGTCAAGCTCGTTTCCTGCCCTGGGCAGATGCTGCGACCCATCTTCCAACGCTACCGCGAACTGATTCAAGAGGGCGCTCTCGGCCATCTGACCTGGGCCGTGACCGGTGCAGCCTTTGGCACCTACCACGAGCGCGAACGGGTGCGTACCGGCGATGACCCGCTCTCCAATATCAACCCGGCCTGGTATTACCGCCGGCCCGGCGGCGGACCGCTCTATGACATGACGGTC
>QEUW01000651.1 GCA_003577005.1 Chloroflexota bacterium
TCCGCTCGCCGCCAGGTAGTAGAGCAGCGCCTGCGCCTTGCTGGACCGGAAGCCGGTGACAGGTCGCTCCCCCAACCGAACCTCCGGGCTGCCGAGGAGGGCAAGCTCCAACCGTTGTGTCATAAGCAGCTTTCCCACTCTCCGACCCCAACAGACCGCGCATAGGGCGAATGGGGCCGATTGTCGCAGATTCTTTCGTGTTTCTCATCGGCAGTTATACGCCCAAGCCACAGTCTAGGATGCGACCAAAACTTCGCACCAGGTGCTGTCAGTGGGCGCCATCACCCTGTCTCTTCGCCGTATACACAAGCGTCCAGCGACAGTCACCTCCTCGTCCCTTTTTCTGAGCGCATCCCACGGTCTATTTTACTTCCCGATAAGTTGCTCGATGGGTGCGGTGGCTGGGCAGACGCTGGCTGGGCGAGGGTGCGGGATACAACGCCAATCGTTGGGCGCCTATATCAGGCGATTGGGCGGTGGCCCAGGCGATGATTTCATCGAGCGTCTGGTCTGTGGCCCAGGTTTCAGCTTGGGTCACAATGCTGGGTGCAAGCTCTGCAACCAGTTCGTCGAGCAACTCCTGCAACGCTTCTCTTGTCAGGGCAGTTGTGGAGGGGTGCCGGGTCACGAAAACCAGGACCCGTAGCGTTGGTTCGATCTTGCCTTGACGCGCCCAGATATTGGCAAGCAGCGCAAGGGTGTTGAGCGCGGTCGTAACGCTCGCTGTCTCAAGTGACAAGGTTAATGCTTCATACACATATCCGATGGCGCGGTTCACATCGTGCAATGCTGCGTAGATCGCGGCGAGCCCGTTCAAGTTGAGAACCACCCAGCGGAGCTGACCTAATTTCAGCGCTTGCTTCTGGCTCTGTCGATACTCGACCAGCGCTTCCTGGAGCCTTCCGTGAGCCCGATAGTACTCGGCGATGTGGTAGATATTGATCATGACTGAGGCGGGGTCATCTTGTTCTTCTGCGATAGCCAGCGACTGTTGAACATAAGCCAGCGCCTTGTCATGCAACCCCTGAAGCTCGTAGAGATAGCCAAGATTGCAAAGCGTAGCGCCCATCCCAGATGCGTAGCCCATCTTCTCGTAAATCGCTAAACACCTTTGTAAAAGCCGTTCGGTTTCCTCATAGTCGCCTTCGTCTTCAGCCAGGTGAGAAAGATTGTTGAGGGCAATGGCCTGGCCTAGCAAATCGGGTGCGCTCTGAGCATAGTGCAAACTTTGTTGCAGAAGCGTGCGCGCCTCTGCACGTTCCCCGCGCCGGTAGTGGGCCTTGCCGGCCAGGGCAAAGGCGAGCGCCAGCTCCCCGGCATCGTTCCAGGCTTCTAGCAGTGGCAAGTCGCGCTCGAACTGGGCGATAACGGCCTTGTGTTCTCCTAGTTCACAGCGAAGCATACTGATGCGGATCTGAAGCTGCGCATAGACTGTTTGGCGATCGGAAGGGCTTTGATCGGTCGCCTGCGCCGCCGGCCAATCCGCCCCGGCCAGGGTTTGGGACGCCCGTTCAAAGGTCTGCCGGCCTTCTTCAAAGCGCGCTTTTGCGTAATAATACTCGGCCAACGCCGGGGTCAGTTGCGCCAGCCAGGTTGGTGAGCGTGGGTCTGCGCGTCCTTGTTCGATTGTCTGCAAGATCCAGCGCCAGGCGCTCAGTAGGTTGTCAAACGCGGCAGTAAACTCATCCATGGCGGTCTTGCTCTGTGGACCAAACATCTGTGTCTTGAGGCGCCCGGCGAGAGTGGCATAGTAGTGGCTGTGTGCGTTGCGCAGTTCGTCCAGCTGCTCCACCTGTTCGCTGGCGTATTGGCGCGTCAACTCGTGTATCTGATAGCCGCCATCCGGTCGCACCCGCAAGATCGCCTTTTCCACCAGCAACGCGATCATGGGCAAGGAAGCGCCGGCAACCGCCGCGGCCGCCTCCTGGCTAAATGGGCCCCGAAAGACCGAGAGCTGTGCAGCAACTGTGCGTTCTTCGGGGGAGAGCAAGCGCCACGAGTGTTCCAGTACCGCCCGCATACTGCGGTGGCGTTCAGGGATGTTCTGGTAGCGCGCCGCCAGAAAGTCGATGCCTCGCTCGATCTCAGCGGCGATTTGGTCACAGCTCAATAGTTTGATCCAGGCCGCGGCCAGTTCAATCGCCAGCGGCATCCCTTCGACTATTTGGCAAATGCGGATGACTGCGGCCTCCTCTGCCGCCAGCGAGAAGCCCGGCTGGATGCGCCGCGCACACTGGACAAAAAGGCGCACTGCGTCGTGATCGAGGGCGGCCTCCTCTGCCTCTTCCTCGCTTGGGGGAACGGAGAGACCAGCAATCGAATAGGACCAGGCCTCCTGCAAAGCGATCATTTCGCGCGAAGTCACCAGGATCTTGACCTCAGGTGCAGCAGTCAAGATGGCGGAAAGCAGAGTCGCATGTTGCTGCAAGTGTTCAAAGTTGTCGAGCACCAGCAATAGTTCTTTCGGACGTAAGAAGTCGAGCAATTGTTCCCGCAATGGGGCGGCTGTGCTCAGTGGAAAGCCACTTTCTTCAGCAACGGCAGATATGATGGCCGAGAGGATGCCATCGCCATCTCGGACTGCGTCAAGTGGGACAAAGAAGACCCCCTGCGGAAACACGCCGCTGTCAGCCTGTGCCGCCACAATCCCTTCGGCTGATCGTAGAGCCAGGCGGGTTTTGCCGATCCCACCGGGGCCGACCAGCGTCAGCAGCCGGCAGGTGGGTTCCTCCAGCAAGAGCCGGGCGATCTCGTCCAGCTCGGTTGCCCGTCCAACAAACGGGGTTGTTTGGAGTGGCAGATTGTGCGGCGGTGGTTCGGGTGCAGGCGGCGCTTCTTCGTGAGGCGGATTGGCCGGCGGAACCTCTATTGTCGAGTCGCTGGCCGGGGCGAATTCGTTGGCGCGGATGCGGGCGACGAGGTCGAGGGTGGCCGGTTCAGGTTCGGCATCGAGTTCTGTGGCGAGGGCCTGACGGCAAAGCTCGAACTGGGCCAGGGCGGCGCTGCGTCAACTGGCGGTGTGCCTCCTCACGCCACGGTTCCACTTGCAGCACCCGGCGCACGGCGCTGCTGGCGCCGGGGAGGTCGCCCTGCCCGGCTAGCAGGTGGGCCAGGGTGTGCAGACCATGCAGATACCGCTCGTTCAGCCGGGTGCGCTCGGCCAGCACCCACTGCTCGAATTCGGGGGCGTCGTGGAGGTAGAAGCCGGCGAGGAACTCTCCCCGGTAGAGGTTCAGCGCCTCCTGGAGACGCCCTGTATCGCCGCTGGTTGCAGCCGTGTTGACCGCCTGGTCCAGGATTTCGCTGTCCAGCCAGTAGGGCTGGCTGCGGTCAAAGGTCAGGATCTCCCGCGCCTTGATGAGGTGGTCGCCCACCAACTGAAGCAGGTTGGAGAGGGTGCGATTGAGGTTGCGGCGGGCATAGTAGTCACCCACGCCGGCCCAGAAGAGCCCCGCCAGGGTGGCGCGAGGTTGGGGGCGTCCGCTCGCCGCCAGGTAGTAGAGCAGCGCCTGCGCCTTGCTGGACCGGAAGCCGGTGACAGGTCGCTCCCCCAACCGAACCTCCGGGCTGCCGAGGAG
>QEUW01000652.1 GCA_003577005.1 Chloroflexota bacterium
CCACCGCACAGTGGCTGCGTACAATGTCGGCGGTGTCGTCGTCCGAGCCGTCGTCGACAACCAGGATTTGGCTCAACTGGGCTACAGGCAGCAGGGCATCCAGCACATCACCGATTGAAGCCGCCTCATTATAGGCGGGGATAATGGCCGACACGGGCGTACCGGTAGAGCCGAATACATGTGGAAACCCGGGCCATGCCTGAGAATGACTGTTCACGGCGGGAGCCCTCCGTTTCTGGTGAATGAGTTGACACGCATCGACAGCCGGTCGCGCTGTGTCACAGCCGCACAACCTTCCCAGCGGGCGCGGGCCGATTGCTATGTGAAGCTAGAATAGGGCGCTTGCGCGCCGTCTGCCATAGATCGGGATACAGGTTCTAGGTACATGGGCCGGAAGAACCAAAACCAGGGGAAGGGACACAGGGAGAGGCTTGTAACCGGCACGGGCGGCCCAGCCAGATAAGCCAGCCGCCGGACAGCTATATCCCGATCCGTGCCCGCGCCTTCTATGCAGGACAATTGCGCATCTGTGCGCGCCGGGGTAAAGTGAGGGCAACGTGAGAGAAGAGACAGAGCGGGCGGTGTCCGGTCGGAAACCAGCCCTCTGTCCCTGAATGCCGTTTAAGCGGAAGCGCAGACGTTGTTATGCGGATAAGCGATTGAGGATAACCGGGTGGGGATCAGCGAGCGGAGAGAGCAAGCGGCAGCCTGGCTCGAGCGCGGCCGCGGCCTGCTGGCCTATTTGCGGCAGCATATCGAGTTGGAATATCTGCTCGTCGGCCTGGTTATCTTTTTGGGGCTGTGGCTCTTTATCTTCCTGGCCGATGAGGTGGTCGAAGGTGACACGCGCGTGCTGGACGAGCGTGTGCTGCTGGCCCTACGCAACCCGGCGGACCCCACCGACCCCATCGGCCCCCCAGCCGTGGAGGAGATGTTCCGCGACCTGACGGCGCTGGGGGGGACGGCCATCCTCACGCTGGTGACGGTTGGGGTGGTGGTCTACTTGGCCTTTGTGCATCGCCCCACCATGGCCTGGCTGGTGATCTTGGCAGTGGGCGGGGGCTATCTGATCAACATGGCGCTCAAGGCGGGGTTCGACCGCCCGCGGCCCGATCTGGTCCCCCACTACACCCAGGTCTACTACACCAGCTTCCCCAGCGGCCATTCGATGCTGGCGGCCACGGTCTATCTGACCTTGGGCGTGCTGCTGGCGCGCATCCAAACGCGGCGGCGGATCGCGGCCTTTATCATGGGGATGGCGATCCTGGTGACGGTGTTGGTGGGGGTCAGCCGTGTCTATCTTGGCGTACACTGGCCGACCGATGTGGTGGCGGGGTGGGCGGCGGGCGCGGTCTGGGCGGCCTTTTCGGGGGTGATCGTGTGGGGGCTGCAGCGCTATTGGCAGCGGCGGCACAATCGCGCCGCCGTGGCCGAAACCACGCCCGGCCCGGTCGACGGCCCGGTCGAGGAGAAAACCGGCCCCGCACAGGGGAAATCTCAATAGAACAGGTCCACAACTGCATTGCGCGAGGCTGTTATCCAGCCGCATGTCAATTGCGCGTCGACGGCGGCATCTATCAATCCTCCGCTGGTTTCACCGTGCAAGGGAATCTGTATGAACCCCCTATTCTTGTTGAGCGTTGCCTGGCTGCTCAGTGCAACAGTCTATTTGCCTTTTGTCAATGGGACGCAGCCTGCGCCCGATCTTGCCCCAGGTTTGGTTGCTGCGGGCAACCTCCACACCTGTGCGCTTAGTCAGGGTGGGGAGGTCAAGTGCTGGGGCGGGAATTTATTCGGCCAACTGGGGATCGGCTCTACAGCCGGTAGCCTGACGCCTGTAACGGTAAACGGGTTGGGCGACGGCGTGAAAGCAGTAGCCGCCGGTGGCTATCATACCTGCGCCTTGACCGGCACGGGCGGGGTCAAGTGTTGGGGCCTGAATCAATTCGGCCAGCTAGGTGATGGGAGCTATGAACAACGGATGACACCCGTGGATGTGGTCGGTCTCGCTCCGGATATCGTCGCCGTGCAGGCCGGTGAAAAACATACTTGCGCCCTGAGCCGAGCGGGACGTATTCAGTGTTGGGGGGATAACGATTACGGCCAGTTGGGCGATGGCACGACGACCGGGCGCAATCAGCCGGTGGACATATCTACGCCGACCAGTTCCGCTTTGGGTGTGGGCGTCTATCATACCTGTGCGGTCGTCGAGGGCGGCGACTTGAAGTGCTGGGGCAACAATGATTGGGGGGGCCAGCTTGGCACAGGCGATTTTACTTCGCATTCATCGCCGGTTGATGTGGTTGGTTTCAACGGCGCGGCTGTGGCCGTGGCTGCAGGCTACTATCACACTTGTGCCATCGCCGACGACATGGGCGCCCAGTGTTGGGGCAGAAACGATAATTTGCAGCTTGGCGACAAGGGCAGTGACTCGGTGCAGTTGAAACCTGTCCCTGTGGCTGACCTGGATGAGGGTGTGACAATGCTGGCGGCGGGCGCAAATCATACCTGCTCAATCTCGAACGGCGGGGTGAAGTGTTGGGGGGATAACGAGTGGGGACAACTGGGCGACGGGAGTTCGCGCGAGCGCGGCAACGTAACCCAGGTGGTTGGGCTGACCCAAGGGGTGATCAGCATCGATGCCGGAAGCGACCATACCTGCGCGGTGACAGCCGGCTTTCAGGTCAAATGCTGGGGTGTAAACGGCCGCGGGCAGTTGGGGGATGGTTCCACCGAGACGCGCGCTGTCCCGGTCGAAGTCACCGGCTTGGCGGAGGCTCACTAGGGCAAATGCCCGTGGGTGAATAGCAGTATGACAGTTCAGTGACCGGCACTTGCGAAGTGCCGGTCACTGCAGGCGACAGATTTTGTCGAGCCGATTGACGCCGAAAGATGGTACGCTCCACCCCTTGTCTTTTCTCTGGCAGCAGCGTAAGATCGAAGCAGACATCGGGCAAGCAAAGGCGATCCTAGAGAACACAATCAAAGACGAGGCGGCA
>QEUW01000653.1 GCA_003577005.1 Chloroflexota bacterium
GCCATCGGGATGATAGAAGGTCACCTGATGCCCACGCCGCACCAGCACGTTGGATACCTCGACCATCTGTGTTTGTCAATTGAAAAGTGATCCAGCCGATCCTCGAAAAATGATCCATCTGGGCTGAAAACGAAGCGTTTGTGGACGGTTTGATCCTCGAAAAGTGATCCACTTTTGCCGCCGATCCGCACGGGTTGAATCAGCAACAACAACAGTGGCGGTTCTCGCCACCAACGCACGCCTTTCCCTACGGCGTCGGTTGGCTGGTCCGGTTGTGTGAATTGCCACCATCTGGTCGAGCCTGGCTGTGACGAAATCGGTAACTCTCCCCGACGAATTCCAGGATATGGCAGAAATGGGTCAGCCGGTCGAGCAAGGCACCGAGCAACCTTTCGTCTTGGAAGACTTGTGTCCAGTCGGTAAAGGGCAGGTTGGTCGTAATCAACAGCGAGCCGCGCCGGTAGCGTTGGCTGATGAAGCTAAAGAGCATTTGTGCGCCCTGTTGAGAGAAGGGGACAAAGCCCAATTCATCGATGATGATAAGGTCTTGCTTGAGCAGCATCGTTTCAAGCCGGCTCAGTTGCCTTTGCTCCTGGGCTTCGATGAGTTGGGTGGTCAGCTCAATCGCGGTCAAGAAGCGCACCCGATAGCCCAGTTCACAGGCGGCATAGCCGATGGCCGAAGCAACGTGGGTTTTGCCAGTGCCGATCTGGCCCACCAAGACCGCATTCTCAGCCTTGCGAATAAACTCGCCACGCGCCAATTCCAGCACCTTCTGTTTGGAGAGCGAGGGCATGGCACTGAAATCATAGGTGTCGAGCGTGTAGGTAACGGGAAACTTGGCCTGCTTGAGCAGACGTCGGCGACGATTCACCTCGCGTTGGGCGGTCTCGTGTTCCAACAAAGCCAGCAGATATTCAGGATAGGGCTGTCCCTGCTCGGCGGCCTGGCGGGCGAGCGAAAGATAGTTTTGCGCCACCGTTGGCAGAAGCAGGGCTTTGCATACCCCTTGCACGCGCATGTCAACCACCTGGGCGGAGACTTGTGGAGGGCGGCTCATCGGCTCTCTCCGCCCATCTGGGGCAACAGCTGATCAAACTGCTGTAGGTTGGGCGGCATGACCTGAATCTCCGCCAGGTGAGGGTAGGCAGCCAGCTGCGAAGGCTTCGGCGGGTTCGGTTCCATGCGGCGGCGCAGCAGTTCACGCACACCGCTCACTGTAAAACAGTGGCGTGCGAGGGCCTCTTCCAACGTCTTCGCCAAGAGGGATTCAGGATAGGTGTGTCCCAGTTGCAAGATTTCAATGAAGCGCCGGGTCGCTTGCGTCGTCTCATTGCGCTGTTTCAGGCTTTGAAAGTAGAGGTCGAAGATGGCGGGCCAGTTCTGACGCCACTGGCGAATCGCCTGGGCATGGTGGAAGGCGCGCGGCCGCTGCGCCAACAGCGACAGATAGTGGTATGGATTCAAAATGTCTTGTTCCCGCTGCCAACAACGCGGATGAGTGGCAACGACTTCCCGGCCTGTGCTGATCTCGATCCGCTCGACGTAGGCGCACAAGGTCAACGCTTCGTGTGCCACTTCGACCGGTACCGAGTAGCGGTTGGTGGCAAAGCTGACCAACAAGAGCGGATTTGCTCGCACAGCCACGGTTTTGCAGCAGGGATAGGGGCGCTCCGGCAAGGGCCGCAACTGAGCCTGTTCCTGTTGCAGTCGTTCCCCGATGCGTTCCGACCGTCCGCGCAGGCGGCGTTCCTGTTCCCGGCAGCACTGTTCGGCCAAATAGCGGTTCAACTCCTCCCAACTAGCGAAACTCGGTGCGCCGATGAGCCAGTTGCGGCGCACATAGCCGACGCGTCCTTCGACGCCGCCCTTCTCCCAGCCCGATGCGACGTTGCAGAATTCAGCGCGAAAGAGGTAGTGCGTGCGAAAGCTGAGAAAGCTCTCCTGTTCCTCGCGACGCGGCCCTTTCAGCACCTTCTGTACCGCGCTGGTGAGATTGTCGTACCAGATCTCTTGCGGGACGCCGCCAAAGAACTCAAAGGCGGCGACGTGGCCGGCAAAGAGAACTTCTTGGGTTTCACCAGGGTAGGCTTGCACAAACGTCGCACCCGAATAACCCAGCCAGCACAGGAAAAGGTGGGCTATGACGGGCTGTCCGCCCATGCTGACCTCGGCTTCGCCAAAGTCAACCTGTCCGGTTTCACCTGGCGCATACGCCAGCGGAATGTACACCTTGTGCCTGGCTTTGCGGCGCAGACGCCCCACATAGGCACGCAGCGTCGACTCCGCACCCTTGTACGCAGGGAGACCTTCAGCCCCCTGCTTCAACAACTGGTACATGCGGACCGTCGTGCGCCGTTGCTTCTTTGGCTTCTCGGCATCTTCCTGCACCCATCGCTCCAGCAGCGCCTTGTACGGTCCCAACACCGGATGTGGTCGCGGCTGGCTCAGTCGGTATTTCGGCCGCTCGCTGTCCTGTACCAGCTTGCGAATCGTGTTGCGCGAGTAGCCCGTCTCCCGCGCCACCTGCCGTCGGCTCTTGCCTTCCACCAACACCGCATGACGTATTTGGGCCTTTGCATCCATCGCGAGCATTTCCTTCCTCCCTTCCAGTTGAGTATCCCTCCTACTGTAAGGGCAAGCTGTTGATGGATCACTTTTCAAAGATCGCTCATCCGCGTGGCTGGATCACTTTTACAATAGCAAACTCATGTTTGCGGCGGAGGAATTGCATGCCGCCGGCGAAGGTCCGGCAGTGGCAATGAAGCATAGTCGCTATTATCTCGACTATCTAGCGGCTCGTGGTCTGCGCTTGGGGCGGCAGGAGCCAAAGGTAGCAAGTGCCGAAATCCAAGCCGAGTTGGATAACATCCGGCTGGCCTGGCAGTGGGCCGCCACCCAAGGCTGCTTAGAGGAATTGGAGCAAGCGAGCTATAGCTGGTGGATGTTCTGTATCCTTCAGGCGATGGATACAGAAGCACGGCCAAGCTTTGCCC
>QEUW01000084.1 GCA_003577005.1 Chloroflexota bacterium
GCAACCGGCAAAGTGCACCGGCGCATCGCCCGGCCAGGCCAGGTGCGCCGTCACAGTTTGCCAGCCCACCTCCGTGCTATCGGGCAGCCGCACATCGACAAAGATGTCGAAGAATGAGTCGGCGCGGAAACCGCTGCCCGGTCCCATTTGCGCATCAGCCAGTTGCAGACGCCAGGGGGCAAAACCCACCGGCATCGAGGCTGTGGCGCCACTTGGCCCATGCACACATTGCACCTGCCCCGTCGCGAACTCGCTGTGGGTTGTGGTGATCGCCAGGAAGGCATTGACGGCCGGTACGGCCAAATTTCCACCACCACCGCCAGGAACAGAGCCCGGCGGCAGCGAGTGCGGCGGGCTCACTACAACGCCCGGGATATCGGAGGTGCAGTTGAACGCGCTAGGCGGCGCATTGCGAACCACATTGTTGAACGAGTCGCGCGCCGTCAGCAGCAGCGTATCTGCCAGACCGGGAAGCGAGATCTGGGGCGCCGCATTCAACGAAAGCGCCACGATCTCGGTGGGGATCGGCTCGACATGGAGCGGTTGCCGGTCACCCAGGTCGTTCAGCAGTTCGCCATCCGCTTTGCGCACAACCACCACATCGACCCAGTATTCGCCCGCTGCCGTAAAGTGCCACTGGGTCTGATAGTTGCCGTTGCCGTCGCTGACCGCCGGCACAAAATCCGAGATGATCTCACGCCCGCTGATCTGAAAGAAGATGTCAAAGAACGAGTCGACCAGGTGCGGCTGAGCGCTCTCAAATTTTGCTGTCAAGGTTACCGGCTGGGATGGGATTGTCTTGGTAACAGAGGTGGAGACTTTGACCCCAGTGATCACCGGCGTCCCCTCTGGTTCTGGCGTCTGAGATGGGGTCGGCTCGGTGGGCGTCGGCGCCGTCTCGGTCAGGGTCGGCGTGGGTGTGACCGTTACCGTCGTCGGGCAGCGTTGGCCACCCAACCCCTTGACACCGTCGAGGATATCGAAAGGGATGCCGGTGCCCACGCCACCCGGCCCGCCGGCGCCGGGACCTTCGCCCTCGCCGCCATTGCCGCCGTCGCCAGCCTTTTGCTGATTGCCACCCACCTGGCCACCGGGGTTGCCGCCAGCGCCAGCCCTGGAGGTGGCGTCGCCACCCTTGCCACCGTTGCCGCCCGCCTGCGGAGGGTTGCAACAATCGGCGCCTTTGCCGCCAATGCCGCCACGGGCGTCGCCAAGACCGCCGTTGCCACCGTTGCGGGCGCCATTGCCCAACGCAGCGCCGCCGTCGCCGCCAGTAGCACTGGCCACACCACCATCACCCCCCTTACCGCCGGGACATTCCGGGCAGTCTCCCCCCTTACCCGCCTGGGCGGTGGCGTCGCCGCCGTGACCGCCTTGTGACTGGGAGAGCGCCATACCAGGCCGCCCTTTACGGGCGTTGGCCACCCCGCCATGACCGGCTGTGGCGGTAGCGTCGCCGCCTTTCTGGCAGTCGGTGCAGTCGCCGCCCGTGGCCGTGGCATCACCACCCTTACCGCCGGTCGCCGTTGCAGCCTGGTCGATGCCGTTGATGCGGCCACGACCTGCATTCCCTGCAAGGGCGCGTGCACTGCCGGCATTGCCGCCGCTGGCCGTCGTGGCCTGGCAGGCGGCAGCCGGTGTCGCAACGCCACTCCCGCCCGGACCGCCGGTCGCCGTGGCGAGACCACCGTTGCCGGCCGTATATGCGCCGGCCACAATGAGATAGCGCCGCCACGCACCAGTCAGATAGGCGTCGCCACCCTGCCCGCTCCTTGCAAAGGCGCGACCGCCAGCGCCGCCGTGGGCCGTCGTGGGGCAAACTGCGTTGCCACCGGCGCCACCGGTTGCGGTAGCACTGCCGCCGGCGCCGCCGAGACCACCAGCCAGGGTCACATTACCGGTGCCGGTGACACGACCGCTCGCAATTGCTGATTTGGACGCCAGGCCACCGCGCCCACCGTACGCTGTGGCTGCACCACCTGACTGAGCAGCGGCGCAGCGATCTTCGCCGTCACCGCCCGTTGCCAGGCCAAAGCCACCGGCGCCGCCGTTGCCGCCGTCGATGGTGATACCGGGTTCCTCAAAATGAATCCCGCTGGTGGCGACAAAGAGCGCCTCGCGACCGGCGCGACCACCGTTCCCACCGCGTGCGTGCGCCGATCCGCCGGGGCGACCGGTGGCCGTGGCGTTGCCGCCGTCGCCGCCGTCGCCGGCCTGCAGGGTGACGCCGCCACAGACGGTGAGCCGCCCACGCACGTAAAAACGGACACCGCCGCCGTTGCCGCCATCCTGCCCACGGGCGCTGCCCACGGCAACCTTGTTGCGACCGTCACCACCATCTTGCCCGCGGATCACGACGTTGCGATTGATGACTACATGGCCGCGATAGAGATAGGTCAAATTACGCCCGTGGCGCCCCAGGCCGGCCTGGGGTGGATTCTGGATATTGGCCTGGTTGACCAGAAAGGCGCCCTGTGGCGTAAGGGGTGGGCAGGCCGGTTGCTGCTCCACCGCGGCTGCCGCCACTTCGTCCGGGGCGTAAATATAGACCGAAGCCGTAGCTGTGCGGCTGTTGCCCTCGGTGTCGGCAACCGTCAACACCACCTCATAGCGACCGGGATCGGCATAGCTGTGGGTTGCGGTGATTACATCGGCGGACGTACCGTCGCCAAAACTCCAGGCATAGGTGAGTGGCTCGTCATGGACAGTAAGGGCGTCAGCGATAAACTCGATAGCTTCGCCCGCGGGCGCGGTCAGGTCAGCCGGCGCGATCTGGAGCGCGGGGGGAGCCAGTAGCGTTGCGTCGTCTGCATCATCGATCATAAGATAGAGCGTGGCCTGGCAGCTTTGACCGTCGTCGTCGGTTGCAGTGAGTGTAACGGAATAGCTGCCGGGGTTGGCGTACAGATGGGTGATCTGGGCGCCGGTCACGGTCGGGTTGCCGTCGCCGACATCCCACGCAAAGATGACGGGGCCGCCGTCCGGGTCTACACCGGTGGCTGTAAAACGGATCAGCGCCGGGTCGTCGGGTAGAGCCGTCTGCCAAAGGGTGTTGGCGCTGGCGGTGCAGACCGGCGGCAACAGCTCGGCCGAGTGGTACTCATCGGGCAGCGCAAATTCCCACTCCTGGAGCGAGCGGTCGTTGGTAAGCGTAATGTCGCCGCTGCTCTCCACAAGGGCAGCCGTCTCGACCGTGCCGATGTTGAGCGCAGCGCCGGCCACAATCGTGAGCGGTCCAGGGTCGCCGGTGTCGGGGTCACTACAGCGGTTGTCAACGCTGCCGGTGATGGTGACATCGCCGCTACTCTCCAGCGTGATCGCCACACAATCTCCTACGAATGCACCGGCGATGTGGATTGGGCCGTTGATGCGGAGTGTGACCGGCCCTAGCACGGTTACCGTGATCCCGGCGGGGATGTCAAGACCGCCAAATGTGTATTCGCCACCGGCCAGTTGGGTCGATGCGTGAGGATTGAAGAGAGCCTGCGGTGGCGGCTTTTCACCCTGGCTCACAATAGGCAAGAAGACAGAGGAACTGGTTATTGGGTCAGCGCCGGCAGGAGAGGCCGGGCCGGCAAAGACATCGCGGGCGTTCGTCACCAGCAAAACAAACAGACAGAACGCACTACAGAGCCAGCCATACGGCGAAGTCATAACACGGGGTTGCATGAGGGTGCTCCTTTCCGAAGATCTGGGTAAGCCAGACAGGCTGATAAGGCGATAAAGATGCATTGTTGTTACCAGATAGACGGATGAGTTTACGAGCACCTTTCCACGAAGGTTGTCTCTTGCCTACGCACCTCAAACAATTTTGTCCGTGTCTAGTACATGTTTAGCAGAACCTGGACATGCGGTAGCACGGCGCGCTATAGGCCCCCGCGAGCTGCTATGGCGGCGCCAGTTGCTCAATCGGGGGATCAAGTTCACTTTGCGCACGCCAAGACCTGTGCTATAATGGCGACGCTCCAGGGTGTGCTCGGCAGTTTCCACCGGATGAATAGCTCTGGTGCAGATTCCCTCTTCGTTCCCTGTGAGGCGTTGAGAGCAGCGGGAGAAAGACAATGATCGAAGTGACGATTGAGAGTATTCGAGTCAGCCTGATGTCGCAAAATCGTATTGTGGTCTTGCGCGAAGAGGGTGGGGAACGGTTTATCCCCATCTGGATCGGCCCGTTTGAGGCCGACGCCATCACGCTGCAATTGCAAGGCATGGAAGTGCCGCGCCCGCTGACTCATGATCTATTAAAAAGCGTAATCGAGGCGCTGGGTGCAGAAGTGTTGCACATTGTCATCAGCGGCCTGGAGAAGAACACCTATTTTGCCCGGATCGTGCTCGACGTGGACGGCGACACTGTCGAAATCGACAGCCGCCCCAGCGACGCTATCGCCCTAGCCGTGCGCACCAGCGCCCCCCTTTATGTGGCCGACGAAGTGATGGCCCACGCTGGCATGCAGCCTGAAGAAGAGATGAGCCTGGGTACGGGTGCGGCCCACCCTGAACTCGGCGAACCAGAAGACGGCGCCCCCGAGGACCTGGGCGCCTTCAAGGATTTTGTCGAAGGGCTGGACCTGGACAAGCTACTCGGTAACAACTGAACTACTGATCCCCGGTTTACTCCCAAATCGCGCCACGTTACCGGGTTCTCCTGCGATTGCACACTGATACGGCGAGGCCGCCGTTGCGGCTTCGCCGTTTTTTGCCGGTTTTCTCTCCATCTATGAGTGACTTTGAAGCGCCTGCCAAGAGCATCCCCGCCAATTTAGACGCCGAGCGCGCGGTCCTCGGCTCGCTCATGATCGACCCGGACGCCATCGTCAAGGTCGCCAGCTTTCTGCGGCCTGAAGATTTCTACCGGGAGCGCCATGTCTGGCTTTATCAAGCTATGCTGGCCCTCAACGAGCGCCGCGAGCCGCTCGATTTTGTCACTATCGTGGATGAACTGGAGCGTCACGGCCAACTGGAGGAGATCGGCGGGCCGGCCTTCCTGACGGACCTCATCAGCAATACACCCACTGCACTCTTTATCGACCACTATGCCCGTATCGTCGAGCGCGAGGCGGTGCGCCGCCGGTTGATCAGCGCCGCGGGCAAGGTCGCCGAACTGGCCTACGACGAAGGCCAGGAGGTGGACGATGTCGTCGACCGCGCCGAACAGATCATCCTCGGCGTAAGCGAGAGCCGCATCCACCGCGACCTGCAACCGATCCGCGCCATCATGAACAACGTGGTGGACCGCATCGACTTCCTCGCCCGCAACCAGGGCACGCTCATGGGCGTCCCCACCGGCTTTACCATGCTCGACCGGCTGCTGGGTGGGCTACAAAAGAGCGACTTGATCATCCTGGCAGGAAGACCGGGAATGGGGAAGTCGAGCTTCGGTTTATCCATTGCCCAGACCGCCGCCAAACGTTTCGATGCCCGCGTCGCCGTCTTTAGCCTGGAGATGAGTAACGAACAGATGGTGCAGCGGCTGCTCTCCATGGAGACGGGCATTGACAGCCATCGCCTACGCCTCGGTGCAGTGCAGGAGGAAGAATGGCCGGTCTTGCTCGAGGCGGCCAACATGCTTGCCAACACCAACATCTTTATCGACGACACCCCCGCAGCCAGCGTCGTCGAGATCCGCACCAAAGCGCGGCGGCTCTACGCCGAACACGGGTTGGACATGATCTTCATCGACTATATGCAGCTCATGACCGGCCAGGGCGCCATCGGGCGCAACGACAACCGCCAGCAGGAGATCAGCTATATCAGCCGCTCGCTCAAGGCGCTCGCCCGCGAACTCAACGTGCCCGTGCTGGCGGCCAGCCAGCTCAGCCGCGCCGTCGAAAGCCGCGCCGATAAACGGCCAATGTTGTCGGATCTACGCGAATCGGGATCGATCGAACAAGACGCGGATGTGGTATTATTCATCTATCGCGAAGATTACTATATCGAGGATACCGACCGCCAGAATATTGCCGATGTGCTCGTAGCAAAACACCGGCACGGCGCCACCGGCACGGTCAGCCTCTATTTCCGCAAAGAGTTAACCCAGTTCCGCGATCTGGAGATCCAGCGGACAGAGTTGGACTATTAGAATTTCAAAGAACAAAAGCGGTTCACAGAGAGCACAGAGGTAACTCTCTGTCAGAAGCTGTTTGAAAAGGGGGCTCCACGCTGGTGCGTGTACCTGCAAGGTGTGTTGCACTTCAGGAATGCCCGGTGGCCCAGGTGCATCGCACGCTTCACGGGCAACGCACCGATCCTTTTCAAACAGCCTCTGCAAGAACTTTGTGAAAGTACTCTGTGTCTTCTCTGTGCTCTCTGTGAACTGCTTTTTGCTCCGGCCTGTCCAGGTTAAAGAGACTTGGGGGATCTTGTAAGATGCCAACCAACGCCACCGGTTTTATCGGTTTTCCTGATATAAAAATGAAGCCGGTTGTCATCCCGGACCACTTCTTCACCGATCTCCTGCCGCAGATCGACGACCTGGCTGAGCTCAAGCTCACGTTGCACTGCTTCTGGTTGCTCAACGAACAGACCAGCGAACTGCGCTATCTACGCGGCGCTGACCTGCGCCAGGATGAGACCCTGCTCCGCAGTCTGACGCTTGACAACGATCTACGCACCCCTCAGGAGGCGCTCGCCGACGCCCTGCAACGCGCCGTTGCACGCAACACTCTGCTCAAACTGGAGATCGAAACTGATCTTGAAGATAGAGAAGGAGAGGGTGCTGGAGTGGAGGAGACAATTCCCCATTCCGCATTTCGCACTCCGGATTCCAAAATAGAGGATTGGTATTTTATCAACACGGTCAAGGGGCGGCAGACGCTGGCGCTGATCCGCCAGGGCAAGCTTAAAGAAGTGGAGGCCGCCATCCCCGACGAGGCGCGGTTGCGCGTGCAGCGGCCTAATATCTATGTCCTCTATGAGCAGAACATCAATTTGATGACACCGCTGATCGCCGACCAGTTGCGCGATCTGGAGAAAAGCTATCCGCCCGCCTGGATCGAGGAGGCGTTTGAGATTGCGGTCAGCCGCAACAAACGCCATCTGCGCTATATCCAAAACATCCTCAAGCGTTGGGAGACGGAAGGAAAAGAGGGCGACCGCCATGAAGAATCTGGCCGCAATCCTGCAGGAGAACGCAAACGTAGCTACCTCCCTGACGAGTTCTCAGATGTCATCCTCGGCTAAACGATCACAGCAGCCCATTGTCAGCGTGAGCCAGATGCTCGACGAACGCTGTCCCATCTGCGGCGGCGCCGGCTTTGTCGTGCCGGACCTACCCATCGGCCACCCCGATTTTGGCAAGGCGCTGCCCTGTCGCTGCCGCCAACAGGAGCGGCTCGAACGACGGCTCCGCAACTTCCAACGGCTGGGCAATCTGGAGACCTTACGCCGGCTCACCTTCGAGAACTTCTATCCTGAACCGGGCCACTATCCGCCGGAACAGCAGCACAATCTGCGCCGCGCCTACGACACCTGCACTCACTATGCGCAAGAGCCAGAAGCCTGGCTACTGCTGATCGGCGACTATGGTTGCGGCAAGACACACCTGGCCGCAGCCATTGCCAACGCCCGGCTTGACCTCGGCGAGCCGGTGCTCTTTATGATCGTGCCGGACCTGCTTGACCATCTGCGCACCACCTACAACCCGGACAGCGAGATCGGCTATGACGAGTTGTTCGAGGAGTTGCGCAACACACCGCTGTTGATCCTGGATGACCTGGGCGCTCAGAGCAGCACCGCCTGGGCGCAAGAGAAGCTCTTCCAGTTGCTCAACCATCGCTACAACGCCCAGTTGCCCACCGTTATCACCACCAACCAACGGCTGGAGGATATCGAGCCGCGGTTGCGCAGCCGGCTGCTCGACCAACACCTGGTCAGCCAGGTCATCATCACCGCACCGGACTATCGCGCCGGTAGCAATCCGGCGCAGAGCGATCTCAGTTCACTCAATCTGCACAATGATCAGCGTTTCAATACCTTTGATATCGAGCGGGGCGATCTCAAGGGCGAGGAGCGGCTCAACCTGCGTAAAGTGGCTGAAGCATGCCAGGAATATGCCAAATCGCCGCACGGCTGGCTCGTTCTCAGCGGGAAAAACGGCTGTGGCAAGACGCACCTGGCAGCCGCCATCGCCAACGAATGGATCAGCCACGGGCACAACGTCATGTTCATCGTGACACCCGATCTGCTCGACCACCTGCGGGCGGCCTACAGCCCTCAGGCTACCACCTCGTACGACCAGCGTTTTGATACGATCAAAAATGTCGCGCTCCTGGTGCTGGATGACCTGGGCACCGAAAGCGCCACGCCCTGGGCGCGTGAAAAACTCTATCAACTGCTCAACCACCGCTACAACGCCCAGTTACCCACGGTCATCACCACTAGCGCCGGGCCGTACGAGATCGAACCTTGGTTGCGCAGCCGCATGTTCGACCAGCGCCGCTGCCAATACTGGGCCATCACTGCCCCCGAATATATCGCCAGCCGCACTCGCCCCCAGTACGATTCTCCCAACAAATCTCGCCGCACCAAAACTGGCGCCGGCTAATTCACAGACGCTGCTCATTGAGCATTAACCATTGAGCACCTAGCATTGACTATTCACCCCTTCCCGCTCCCGGAACTCCTTTCCTCGTTTGGTCGTCCTACTGGCAATGTGCTATACTCTGCGCGCGACATTTTCTGGATAGGAGGATTGTCATCGCCAGGGACTCGCTGGTGATTGCAAGAGGTGACAACATCGATGTATACCCTACGAACCGCTTTCATACGCACCCTTTACGCCACAGTGGCGATCTGGATCCTGGCGGCGTGTGTGCCGGCTGCAGAACCCGCGCCGCCCACCCGGACCCCACCACCCACCTTCACGCCTACGCCCCCGCAGGAGCAGGCCGTTGTGGACCCGAATGTAGCCGCCACGGCTCAGGCGTTGGCGACGCTACAGGCCGCCGAAGAGCCTGCCCAACCGCCGCCAGCCGAAGGCCAGGCGCCGGCAGAACAAGAGGCGCCGCAAGAAGGGGAGGCGCCCCCAGCCGAAGAACAGGCAGCTCCAACCGATACGCCCACCCCCGAACCAACCCCCACGCCCCAGGTGGCGGAAGTAATCGTCAACAGCAATATCAATGTACGCCAGGGACCAGGCACCACCTACAATATCATCGGCGCCGCCAACCAGGGCGAACGCTTCCCGGTCACCGGCAAGAACCCGGCCGGCGACTGGTGGCAGATCGACTACCGCGGGCAGCCGGGCTGGGTCTTTGGCCAGTTGGTAACCCCACAGAACACAGCCTCCGTGCAGGTCGCCCAGAATATCCCGGCCGCGCCGCCGCCGCCACCACCGACGAACACACCTGTTCCGCAGCCGCCCGCCGAACAGCCGCCTGCCGAGGAGCCACCGGCTGAACAGCCCGCACCACCCCCGGCAGATAGCGGCAACTATCCGTTCCAACTGCTCAACACTGAGCGCTGCGACCCCAACGAAGGGAATACCTACTTCAACGGCTATGTTCGCTATAAAGACAACTCGCCGCGCAACGGGGTCTGTGTCCATGTCGCCTTTTACGGGCCACGGAACACCAAGTGCTCCGGTTGCGATGGCGTGGGCGATGGCTTCTGGGGCTTTTCACCCTTTGGCGGGCCAGCCCCGGCAGGCACCACGGTTGAAATCTTTGTCGTAACCTGCCCCGGCCCCATGCCTATGGGCGGCCAGACAGAGCAGACCGGTTTTGGCGATCTGACACCGCAATCGCCGAAGTGGGTGCGAACCATCCAGCAGAGCGAACAATGTACTGGTATCACTTTCGTAGGTGACTGATGCGCACCGCTCTGCGCCAGACGCTTATGCTTTGGGTCAGCCTGCTCATATTGGGTGGGCTGACTTTTTTGCTCCTCAGCCTGGCGCCGGTGCGCGATTGGCTCTGGCGCCAGACCGGGGAAGAAGAGTTTTTTTCGCAGGTAAAGGGGCTCACTGACCTCACCGCTGACCGGGTCCGCCCGCGTCCGGTGCTCGCTGCGCACACTCCAATTGACTATGCGAATGTCAATCCCTTTGGGGTCAATGTCTTTCTCGAACAGGAGGCCGACCCAGCCAAGCGCGCCCTGGCGGTGCAGATGGCCGCCGATGCCGGCTTCCACTGGCTGCGCCAGGAGTTCCCCTGGGAAGACATCGAGATCCACGGCAAGGGTGACTTCGAAGACCGCCGCCACGAACCGCACCGTTCGGCCTGGGAAAAGTATGACCAGATCGTGGCGCTGGCTGAAGAGCATGGAATGGAATTGATCGTGCGTCTCAGCAATCCGCCGGCCTGGACCCGGGCGCTGACCGACACGGTTGGCACCTACGCCCCGCCCGACAACGTGCAGGATTTTGCCGATTTTGTCGGTACCGTGGTGAGCCGCTACCAGGGACGCGTGCGCTATTATCAGCTCTGGAACGAGCCAAACATCTATCCAGAGTGGGGCAGCTACGCCATCAGCCCAGAAGCGTACTTCCCCTTGCTCAAAGCCGGGGCCGAGGCCGCCCGCGCCGCCGACCCCGACGTGGTGATCATCCTCGGCGCCCTGGCTGCCACCATCAACCTACAACCGGCCGCCCCGCCGCCGGATAACAGCCTCAACGATTTTCTCTTTTTACAGCGGCTCTACGACGCCGGCGCTTCCCCCTATTTTGACATCGTCGCTGTGCAAGGATATGGCCTTTACAGTGGACCCACCGACCGGCGCATGCACCCGCGCGTGATCAACATCAGCCGCCACTATTTTATCCGCGACCTGATGGTCAAGAATGGCGATACCCACAAACCTATCTGGATCTCGGAAATGAACTGGAATGCCGCGCCCGACGATGTCGAGCCACGTTATGGCCGCGTGACGCCCGAACAGCAGGCGCGTTATCTGCCGCTGGCCTACCAGCGTCTGATCGACGAATGGCCGTGGGTAGGTGTTGCCAACACCTGGTACCTCAAGCGCGCCACCGATGAGTGGGACGCCAACCGCTGGCCCGAAGCCTACTTCAAGCTGCTGGCACCCAACTTTTCACCCCAGCCGGTCTACGAATCGATCAAAGCGTTCAACGCCAGCGCTGCCGGTCATTATGATTGAACCTGCCAGAAAGAGACTAGAGACTAGAGATTGGAGACTGGCGCACGCCGGCAACCATTCTCTAGTCTCCAGTCTCCAGTCTCTCGGTCTCTATTTGATCCTGGGTATTGCTACGTTCCTTCGTTTCTACCGGCTAGATGGTTCGAGCCTGTGGAGCGACGAGGGCAACACCTGGGCGCTGCTCTCGCGTGACTTCGCCCAAATTGCTCGTGATGCCGCCGCCGACATCCACCCGCCGGGCTATTACTGGCTGCTCAAAGTGTGGACCGCTGCCACAGGTCGCGACGCCTGGGGGATGCGCAGTTTTTCCGCCCTCGCTGGCGTGCTCCTGGTCTTGCTGGTCTACCAGACCTTCGTGGCTCTTTACCAGGGTCCGCAACGCTCAGGTGCAGCGTCAAAGGCTCAAAACCACAAATCATTCGCCCTGCTGGCAGCGTGGCTGGCGGCGCTCAACCCTTTTCTGGTCTACTACAGCCAAGAAGCGCGCATGTACATGCTCCTGGCGCTGGCTGGGGCCAGCCTGGTCTGGGCGACTTTGATGCTGATCAACCAGTTCGATTCCCCTCCGTCCACGAAAGGCTTCGTTGTGCCGGCCAGCCTTTATTGCTTGTCCGCCGTTACCGGTCTCTGGACCCACTATAGCTTTCCTATTCTGCTGGTCGCCGCTGTGCTCGGCTATGGGTTCGCTATCATGCGCCATCCACAATTCACAATTCACAATTCACAATTCATAATTCGCACAATTCAGCCCTTCCTCCTCCTCAATCTGCTTGCCCTTCTCTTCTTCCTGCCCTGGTTGCCGACAGCCATCGACCGGGTACAGGCCTGGCCCAAAGGTGGGGTTGAGATCGACTGGGCGGATGCGCTCCGGCTGACTCTGCAAACGCTGCTCTTTGGCCCTATCCGCACGACCCCGGCGCCGGTCTGGCCGTGGCTCTTGGGCGGCGCGCTCTTGCCGCTCGCGGGGTTGTGGGCGGTGCGCCGGCGGCGTGGCAGCCTGGTGGTACTCCTTTGGCTATTAGCGCCCATTGGGCTCATGCTTGGATTGGGGCTCTACAGCGAAGCCTTTCTCAAATTTCTATTGATTACAGCCCCGGCCTGGTGTATTGTCACCGCCGCCATGCCCCTGCTCCTCTCCAGTCTCCAGCCTCTAGTCTCCGCTCTCCTCGCCCTCTTCGCCCTCACGCTTGCTCTCGCCAGCCTGCCGGGTTATTACACCGACCCCGCCGTCCGCGATAATTACGCTGGGGTCGCCCGGTTTATCCAGGTGGTGGGTGATCCCACCGACCTTGTGATCCTCGATGCGCCCGGCCAACAGGAAGTCTGGCGCTACTACGACCCTGGCGTTCCTGTACTGGCGCTGCCGCAACAACGCCCGCCCGACCCGCCGCAGACGTTGGCGACCCTGGCCCAGGCCGTTGCTGACCACCGGCACATCTATGCGCTCTTCTGGGCAACCGATGAGGCCGACCCCGACCAGCTTGTGGAAGGCTGGTTGAGCCAGCATCTCTTCAAGGGATTGGAGAGCTGGCAGGGCAATCTCCGTTTTGTGATGTACACGACGCCTGTTCCCCTCGAATGGCAGCCTATGTCTCCACCCGTCCATTTTGGGGAGGCAATCGCGTTGGTGGGGAGCGAACAACCTGCCTCGCCTCAGGTCGCGCCAGGTGAGGTAGCGCCGCTGACCTTGCGCTGGTCGGCCCTGCAAGCAATTCCAACGCGCTACCGGGTTACCGTACAATTGCTGGATAGTCGCAACCAGGTGATCGCCCAACGTGACAGCGAGCCGGCTGGCGGCGCAGCCCCCACCGGTGGCTGGCAACCCGGCGGCCAGTACGGCGACCGGCACGGGCTTTTCATCCCATTTGGCACACCACCTGGTGCTTACCGGATGATCGTTGCGCTGTATGACCCGGTGACAGGCCAGCGGCTGCCCACCCCCGAGGGAGATGCGCTCACCATCGGTGAGATCAGCGTCCTATCGCGCACGCAGCCGGTTCCACTTGATATTGTGCCCATCCAGCAGCGGCTGGGGCAGCGTATAGGGCCGGTCATGCTGGCGGGCTATGATCTCTACCGCAAAGGCTTTGCCCATGCGCCGGCGACGCCACTGCGCGAAGGGGACCTGGTTCACGTTACGCTTTACTGGCAGGCGCCCGATCCGCTGCCATCCGACTGGCCGGATGACCTCATGCTCCAGTTACAACTAGGGGAAGAAACCATCCTGGCGCCATTGGCCGGCGGGCTCTATCCGAGTGGCGGCTGGCGGCCAGGCGAATTGGTACGCGGCGAATTTGATCTGCGTTTCGACGGCACAAGCCGGCGCCCCCTTTTGATGGTAGAGAAAGAGTCGATTCGTCTGTCAGCGCTACCCCGCTAACCTGTGCGCCGAGCCACCCCGCATACTTTCAGTTGGATGTTGTGTGCAGCCGCGCCAGGCGGCTATGAAGGGAGGCGCCAGATACCTATCCCGAAGTTGACATATCTTTCGCCTCCCCACCCATAGCACTACTTTTTGACATAGCACTATATTTGATATAGTATGTTGGGTTAGAGTCGTGTCCAACGACACCGGCGCAATGGTGGGTTGGCAACTCTACTGGCAGGTGATTCACCGCAAGATTCGCAGTTCCGGCTTTGGCCAGTAGATGTGAGCGTACAAACGATTGTACTGTAGCGTATGTGAGTTGTTGAACTGGGGTAGCTCTATGGCAGAGATCCGACAGGATTCGAGCGCGGCTGGCCTGCCTATCGATTCGCCCTGTCCTGTGGAGTTGGCCGCCCAGATCATCGGCCAAAAGTGGACACTGCAAATTGTCAACAAGCTGATGGACTGTCCGGCGCGGCGCTTCTGTGAAATCCAAGAGGAATTGGGGGGCGTCAATCCAGGCACATTGAGCAGCCGGCTCAAGATGCTCGAAGAGGAAGGCATTATCCGCCGTGTGCAGGTGAGCGCCATTCCTCCGCATGTGGAATACAGTCTGACGGAGATGGGCGCTGATCTGCACGAGGTGCTGCGCGCTGTAACCTGGTGGAGCAAGCTCTGGCTTTGCACACCAGAGCGAGCACAGGCGCAGATGATGCGCCAAAAGGAAATGGCCATCGCCGAATAAGCGATAGGTGTTTATGATCGTTAAGGGTCTTACGGTTGGTTTGCTGCAAGAAAACTGTTACATCCTCGGCTGTGAGCAGACGCGGCGCGGGGTGATCATCGATCCGGGTGACAGCGCCCGTGCTATCCTCAAAGTGGTGGCGCAACAGGGGCTAACTATCGAGCAGATCTTGCTTACCCACGCTCACTTCGACCATGTCATAGCCGTAGAAGCCGTACAGCAGGCGACCGGCGCTCCATTTTACCTCCACCCGGCCGACCTACCAGTTCTACACGATGTTCCGGCCCGCGTCAGCCTGTGGCTCGATACTGAGATCGACCCATTGCCTGACCCCGATGGTTTTCTGGAGCATGGGCAGGTAATCCAGTTTGGCGAGGAACAACTGGAAGTACGGTTCACCCCTGGTCACGCCCCGGGCCACGTCGTCTTTGTCCACCATGCAGGCCGTCAGGTCTTTGGGGGCGATACCCTTTTTCAGGGCAGCATTGGCCGCTATGATGTCCCGCTTGCCGATGGGCCGGCGCTCTTCCACAGCATCCGCACCCAACTCTTCACCCTGCCCGATGATTATATTGTCTATCCAGGGCATGGGCCGGCCACGGCCATTGGCGACGAGCGGCGCTATAACCCCTTTGTCGGCGAGAACGCAGAGCGCTAGCTGCCATCTTGCCCATCATTTTATCTTGCCTCTCTAAATCTTGGCTGCACCCCCGGATGTCGCCAGTTTTGTCTTCATGCGGGAATCGATTATGATCTATCACATTGTGCCGAAACAGGTCTGGCAAGAACAACCGTCCGGCCAACCCTACCGCCACGCTTCGTTGGAGAGCGAGGGTTTTATTCATTGCACAGGTACGCCACCGTTGCTGGTACGAGTAGCAAACCACTTTTATGGCGATGTACCAGGCGACTTTGCCATCCTGTGCATTGATGAGGCAAAGGTGCAGGCGCCCGTACAATGGGAGCCAGTGGGGGAGCATGAATTCCCTCATATCTATGGCCCACTCAACCTGGATGCTGTCATGGGCGTCGTGGCTTTTCCGCGCAATGCGCTGGGCAAATTTCTCTTGCCGCCAGAGCTAACAGAGGAATAACGGCGGCGCTGGTGCGTTGCACACGCAGTGTGCGATGCATCTGGACCGTTGGGCGTTTCTAAAGCGCACCGCACCTTGCAGATACAACGCACTACACGATCGTCCCGCTTTCTAACGGTTCTCAAGACTTTGATGCATCGTGGCTTTCAAACCGATTTCTCTTCACGAAGGAGACAACGTTGAATTTTTCGTTTATGAAACCGTCCATTCTGGTCAGCACGCTGATTGCCGTCGTTGTACTGCTGGTCGCTGCTTGTGGGCCGGCCGATACGCCGGCGCCTACGCCCGCTGACAACCCGCCCGCTACCCAGCCTGCTGCAACCGATACACCAGTGGCCGAGGAGGCAGAGGCGGCTACAACCGGCGACGAGGCTGAGGAGCCGGCCGGTAGCGAGGCGGCGCCCCCTCCTGCGGCAGTGTCGGAAGGCGCCGCCAGCGAACTGGAGCCCGCCGCGCGCGCCGATATGTACAGCGAAGTGCCGCCCATGCAGATTGACCCGTCTACGATCTACTACGCCACCTTGAAAACCGAACAGGGTGACATCAAGGCGCAACTCTTCGCCGACCGCGCGCCGGTGACGGTCAACAATTTTGTCTTTCTGGCCCGCGAAGGCTTTTACAATAACACAACCTTCCACCGCGTCCTCGACGGCTTTATGGCGCAAGGGGGCGACCCCACCGGCACGGGCGCCGGCGGTCCCGGCTATCGCTTTCAGGATGAGATCGACCCCAGCCTGACCTTCGACCGTGCCGGGCTGCTTGCCATGGCCAACAGTGGCCCTGCCACCAATGGCAGCCAGTTCTTTATTACCTTTGCCCCCACCGAATGGCTCAACGGCAACCACACCATCTTTGGCGAAATAGTGGAAGGCGCCGAGGTGCTTGACAAACTCACCCGGCGCGACCCTACTACCAACCCATCCTTTGAGGGCGATCTACTCTACACAGTGCTGATCGAGGAGTCGGAGACCAGCCTGTTGCCGACGCCTCTGCCGCCTACGCCAACGCCAACACCCTTCGCTCCGACCGGCGCCGAGGCTGATGAGCGCCTGCTGGCGACAGTCGAGCCGGCGCAACGAGCCAACTACTACAACACAGCCCCCGAACTGGCGATCGACACAACCAGGCAGTACACAGCCACTATTGCCACGACACAGGGCGAGATGGTGATCGAGCTCTACGCTGACGCCGCACCGGTTGCAGTCAACAATTTTGTAGTGCTGTCGAATCTGGGCTTCTTCGACGGGCTGCCTATCAACCAGAACTCGCCCGATAACGCGCTCATCTTTGGCTCGCCGGACAACAACCCGCAGCATGATGTCGGTTACCGGATCCAGGCTGAAACCAACCTGACCCACACGTTGGAAGTCGGTTCGGTGGCCTATATTCCCTTCCAGTTGCCCACAGGTGAACTGGTAGCCAGCGGCAGCCAGTTGCTCGTCGCCCGTATCGTGCCGCCGGCCACAGCCAATGCCCAATTCAGTTTCTTTGGCCGCATTATCGACGGGTTGGAGGTGCTCGACGCGCTCACGACCGAGGATACCATCGAGTCGGTTACGGTCCACGAATCCGAGTAAGGGGGTGGGATAGGGAATGGGGAATATGGCGTCATCTCACTCCCCATTTCCTACTCCCTTACCCCTACACGGCCCCGAATGACGGCAGTTCGATCATTATGATGCCAGAATCTCAGGAAGTGCGCTTAGATGCGGTGGTGACCCCTAACCCGCCGGCCTGGTGGCAGAGCGAGCGAGCAAAACGGTGGCTGGGGGTGGCGATCATCATCGCCATCACCGTGGCCAGCTTTTGGCTGGCGCTGAACCCCGAAGTAGTCAGCCGGTTGGGCAACTGGGGCTACGTGGGGGCCTTTTTTATTAGCCTGATCGCCAGCGCCACGATCGTCTTGCCGGCGCCCGGTCTGGCCATTATCATTGCGATGGGTTCGGCGCTAGACCCCGTACTGCTGGGCACCGTCGCCGGTGTTGGCAGCGCCTTTGGCGAACTGAGCGGCTACATTGCCGGCGCCACTGGCCGTGCATTTATCCCCGCCACCCAGCGCCATCGCTTCGATTACCTTGAACAATTGACCCGCAAATATGGCGCGCCTTTGTTGGGCCTGCTCGCCGCGTTGCCCTTCCCCCTCTTCGACTTTGCCGGAATTGTGGCCGGCATTACGCGCATGAATATCCTCTCTTTTTTGATTGCAGTAGCAACGGGCAAGAGCATTAAATATATTATCCTGATCTTGGTCGGCGCTGGTTCGCTTCAGTTCTTGTTGCGTTTTTTCAACTGATTGTACATCTACGGTGATGCTAGCGGAACAAAGCGTATAAGCGCACCGTCTCATTGATGCTGTACGGTTGTCTCGTGGCCGGTGCGTTGCGCTTTGCGGAAGTGACGCACTGCTTTGTGCGTTCATCCTTCACACCGGGTGCTGCGCATCTGGAAGCCAACCGTGTGTAAAAACCAAAATCAACCCTAATTGACCCCGGATGGAGGAACGGCTCCTATGTATGCCAGGCTGCGGCAGTTGCCGCTCAAACGAGGTTATGCGCTGGTTGCGCTGATTTTGATATTCTCTTTATTGCTGCCGCTCGTATGGCCAGGCGCAAAGCCCGGACCGGTGGAGGCAAAGATGCTACGCCAAGTCGTTTCTACTGCTGACAGCGAACCGCTACCCCCGATGCCGGGCAACGGGGGTAGCGGCTTGCAGATCACCCTGAGCGAAGGCTCGCAACAACTGACAGCCACCGAAACGATCACTGTGGCGCCGGCCACACCTCTCTCCGACGCCGAAACGCAGGCTCTGCTTGACCGTCTGCCGCCGTTGACTACCGAGATCACCGATACACAAGAGTTCCGCCTGCCCGAGGAGCCGTTACCTCCCCCACGCCCCGGCGTGACGATTGCCGAAACCTTCCCGCCTACCCAGACCGCCCCTGCCCCCGAACCGGTGGAAGGCGGCCCCCTGGAGGTGGTCCGCTATGCGCCGGAAGGGGAGATCACCATTGCTCCCTTCCTCAACGTCACCTTCAACCAGCCTATGGTTCCTCTGGGCACGCTGGAGCAACTGAGCGCCGAAGCGGTGCCGGTACAGCTTATCCCCGAATTGCCGGGGACCTGGCGCTGGCTGGGCACCAAGACGCTCAACTTTGAGTACCAGCCCGGCGACCTCGACATCGACCGCTTTCCCAAAGCCACCATATACACGGCCACCGTGCCGGCGGGCACTCGCTCCGCCACCGGCAGCGAACTGGCCGAGGATGTCACCTGGACCTTCCGCACACCGCCGCCGGCGCTCGAATACACCTACCCTACCGGTGGGCCACAGCCGACGGACCCGCTCCTCTTTATTCGCTTCGACCAGGCGATCCAACCCGATGCGGTGCTGGAAACCATCACCGTCACCGCCGGGGGCCGGACCTACCCAATCCGGCTGGCGAACCAGGAGGAACTGGCCGCTGTGCGCCAGGTACAGAACCTGATCGCCAACAGCCGCGAAGACCGCTGGATCGCTTTCCGCAGCGAGGAAGACTTTCCCAATGACACGACGGTCACAGTCAACGTCGGTCCAGGGACGCCCTCGGCAGAGGGGCCGTTGACCACAGAGACTGTGCAGTCCTATAGCTTTACCACCTATGCGCCGCTGCGCCTGGTCGAAGCGACATGCGGGTGGGGCAGTGAGTGCCCACCCTTGAGCCCCTTCTATCTGCGTTTCAACAACCCGCTTGCTGAAACGCTCTTCGACCCGGCGCTGGTGACCATCGAGCCGGAAGTTCCGGGGTTGGTGGTCAATGCCTACGGCAACACCATCGAGATCCGTGGCAACACGCAGGGCCGCACCACCTACACCGTCACGGTGCGCGGCGACCTGCAAGACCTCTTTGGCCAGACGCTGGGCCAGGATGAAACGCGCACCTTCCAGACCGGCCCGGCCAATCGCTTCCTCGGTGGCCCCAACAGCAACTTTGTCACACTTGATCCGTCGTCCACCCGGCCCGTCTTCTCGATCTATTCGATCAACTACGACCGCTTGCGCGTCCGCATCTACCAGGTGACCCCGGATGACTGGCCGGCCTATCTCCGCTGGCAGAACGAGGAGAGCTACCGGGAGAACCCGGCCGACCCGCCTGGCCGGCAAATCTATTCCGAAGTGGTGCGCATCGAGACCGCCGATGATGCCCTGGTCGAGACCACCATCGATCTGAGTGACTACTTGAGCGACGGTCGCGGTCACGTCATCGTCTGGGTTGATTACCCGGCCGGTCTACTTTCGTCGCTCTTTGGCGGTCGCGATTACAACCGCATCGTCGCCTGGGTGCAGAGTACGCAGATCGGGTTGGATGCGATTGTGGATCGCAACCAGTTGTTCGGTTGGGCCACTCGCCTCACCGACGGCGCACCGCTGGCCGGTATCGAACTGGCGTTGGCCGGAGCGGATCAACAGGCCACAACGGGCGAAGATGGGATAGCCCGCTTTGACCTCACCAGCCGCGGCGCCTATGCGCTGGTCGGCCGGTCGGGCAACGATGTGGCGCTGCTGCCGAGCCATATGTACTACTATTATGGCGGTGAAGAGAGCGGCTGGCGACAACAACCGGCGCAGGACCAGTTGCGCTGGTTTGTCTTCGACGACCGCCAGATGTACCGGCCCGGCGAGGAGGTCCACCTCAAGGGTTGGCTGCGGCTCTACGAAGACCGCGCCGACGGCGACATTGCGCTGGCTGCCGACGCGCCCAGCGCCATTCAGTACACCGTAAGCGACCCGCAGGGCAACCAGATTGCCCAAGGCGCAGCCGATGTCAATGACCTGGGCGGCTTTGATTTTGCCTTCACCGTGCCCGAAAATGCCAACCTCGGCTATGCCAGCATCTATTTCAGCGCGCGCGGGGCGGGCAACTACGGCGGGATCGATACCTATCACAGCTTCCAGATCCAGGAATTCCGCCGGCCTGAATTTGCCGTCACGGTTCGCAACGAAGACAAAGGCCCCTTCTTTGTCGGTGACGAAACCACACTCTCCGTCAATGCGCAGTACTTTGCCGGCGGTCCGCTGCCCAACGCCGAGACAAATTGGACAGTCAATACGTCGCCCAGCAGCTATGCGCCGCCCAACTGGCCCGACTTTACCTTTGGGAAGTGGACGCCATGGTGGCACTTTGGCTTTGGCTATGCCTCGGAGATGGCCTACGGCCCGCCTGCGGCTGGATCTGGTGGGGGCGCATCCGTCACCTATCAGTCTCGTACCGACGCCACGGGTACGCACTATCTGCGTATTCACTTTGTTGACCTCACCGACCCGCGCCCCTACAGCGTCTTCGCCGAGGGCCGGGTGATGGATGTGAACCGGCAGGCGTGGGCAGCCTCCACCAGCCTGCTGGTCCACCCCTCTACGCTCTATGTGGGGATGCGCAGCACCACCTACTTTGTCGAGCAGGGCCAACCGCTGGAGATCGAGCTGATCGTTACCGATGTGGATGGTAACGCTATTGCCGGTGTGCCTATATCCATGCATGCGGCCCGGCTCGAATGGAAGTATAGCGGCGGTCGCTGGCAAGAGACAGAGGCAGACCCACAAGAGTGCATGGTCGAGTCGGCCGGGGAGCCGGTCAGTTGTACGTTTAACACCGACGTGGGCGGCGAATATCGTATCTCTGCCACGGTAGAGGACAGCGAAGGGCGGCCCAACGTTAGCGAATTCCAGCGTTGGGTGAGCGGCGGCCAGCGGCCGTCCGTGCAACGGGTGCAACAGGAGGAAGTGACGCTCATCCCCGATCAGGAGAGCTACCAGCCGGGCGATGTAGCCCACCTTCTGGTGCAGTCACCCTTTAGCCCGATATTCTTTCGACCCAACGCTTTACCATCGATGATGGCACCTTCACGCTGGAAATTCCCATCGAAGATGCCCACATCCCCAATCTCACCGTCCAGGTCGATCTCAACGGCAGCGCGCCCCGTAGCGATGCACAGGGCGCACCGTTGGCCGATGTCCCGCCGCGGCCAGCCTACGCCACCGGGCGCATCGATCTGCCCATTCCGCCGTTGAGCCGCAAGCTGGCGGTGACGGTCGAGCCGGAGGCGACAGCGCTCGAACCTGGGGCCGAAACCGCCCTCGACCTGGTCGTCACCGACGCCGAGGGCGAGCCGGTAGAGAACGCTGAACTGGCCGTGGTGGTCGTCGATGAGGCAATCCTGGCGCTGACCAACTATATGCTGGCCGACCCGGTGGCGGCCTTCTACTCGCCGCGCTACTCATACGTATCGGCGAGCTACGGGCGCGGCAGCATCATCCTTGCCACGCCGGAACAACTGGCCGAAGGCGTAGCGACTGCCGCCCAAGAAGGGGCCATGCGCAGCCTGAGCATGGATGCAGCAGCGGCCGGGGCCCCGGCACCGACGGCATCGCCAGCGGCTGCGCCCATGGCCTTTGCCGAAGAGGCCCCGGCGGAAGCAGCCGCAGAGCCTGGTGCGCCCATCACCATTCGCACCGACTTCAACCCGTTGGCAACCTTTGCCCCGGCCGTGCGCACCGACGCCGAAGGCCGCGCCCGGGTCGAATACAAGTTGCCCGACAACCTGACTCGCTACCGGGTCATGGTGGTCGCCGTGGCCGAGGGCAAGTACTTTGGCAGCAGCGAGAGCAACATTACCGCCCGGCTGCCGCTCATGGTGCGCCCGTCGGCTCCCCGCTTCCTCAACTTTGGCGACCGCTTCGAGCTGCCCGTCGTCGTGCAGAACCAGACCGATGAGGCGCTGGAAGTTCAAGTCGCGGTGCGGGCCAGCAATTTGCAGTCAGCGGAGCTTGAGGGAAGTGAGGGAACTGGGGAAACCGGCGAATTGGCGAGCGGGCAGTTGGTGAGTGTCCCGGCCAACGACCGGGTCGAGGTACGCTTCCCGGTGGCGACGACCAATGCCGGAACGGTACGAGCGCAGGTTGCGGCTGCGGCGGGCACTTTTGCCGACGCCGCCAGCATCGAGTTGCCGGTCTACACCCCGGCGACCACCGAAGCCTTTGCCGTCTACGGCGTTGTCGATGAAGGTGCGATTGCCCAGCCAGTCGCGCAGCCGGAGAATGTCTTCCCGCAGTTTGGCGGGTTGGAGATCAGCACGTCGTCCACGGCGCTCCAGGCGCTCACTGATGCCGTGCTCTATCTGGTGAGCTATCGCTTTGAATGTTCGGAGCAACTGGCCTCGCGCATCCTTGCGGTGGCGGCGCTGCGCGATGTACTGACGGCGTTCGAGGCCGAAGGGCTGCCGGCACCAGCAGAGATGGAGAAAGCCGTTGCGCGGGACATCGAGCGGCTGCGTACCCTGCAAAACGACAACGGCGGCTGGCCCATCTGGGAGCGGGGCGATGAGTCGGTGCCCTACTACAGCATCCATGTGACCCATGCGCTGCAACGGGCCAGACTCAAAGGCTTTGAAGTGCCAGAAGAGACGCTCAGCCGGGCGCTCGACCATCTGCGCAACATCGAAGCCTATTATCCCTCCTATTACAGCGAGATGACCCGCCACAGCCTCAGCGCCTACGCCCTCTATGTGCGCCAGCTCATGGGTGATGTGGATACAGGTAAGGCTCGAGACCTGCTCAACCAATATCCGCTGGAAGAGCAGTCGTTGGAGGCCATCGCCTGGATCTGGCAGGTACTGAGCGATGACCCGGCCTCCACGGCTGAAGTCGAGGCGATCCGCCGCCATGTCAACAACCGGGCGGTAGAGACAGCAGGCATGGCCAATTTCACCACCTCGTACGGCGAACAGGCCTATCTGCTGCTCCACTCCAACCGGCGCACCGATGGCATCGTGCTCGATGCGCTCATCAACGACCAACCCGAGAGCGACTTGATCCCCAAGGTCGTTGCGGGGTTGCTCGCCCACAAAACCGCCGGTCGCTGGAACAACACGCAGGAGAATGTCTTTATCCTGCTGGCGTTGGACCGCTACTTCAATACCTTTGAGACCCAGACGCCCGACTTCGTGGCCCGCATCTGGCTCGGCGACACCTACGCTGCCGACCACGAGTTCCGCGGGCGCACCACCGAAACTCGCCAGACACTCATTCCAATGAGCTATCTCGTCGAAGAGGAGCAGTCCCCGGTCTCCGGTCTCCAGTCTCTGGTCATTGACAAGGACGGTGACGGCCGGCTCTACTACCGCCTCGGTCTGCGCTACGCTCCCACCGGCCTCGACCTGCCACCGCTCGACATGGGTTTTGTCGTGCAGCGCACCTACGAACCGGTGGACAATCCCGACGATGTGACGCTAGACGAAAACGGCGTCTGGCGCATCCGGGCCGGGGCGCGGGTGCGGGTGCGCATCAACATGGTGGCGGAGAACCGCCGCTATCATGTGGCGCTGGTGGACCCGCTGCCCGCCGGGCTGGAGATTATCAACCCGGCGCTGGCTACATCCGAACGGCTGCCGTCCGACCCCAACGCCCGGCCCACCGGCTGGTGGTGGTGGCGCCAGTGGTACCAACACCAGAACCTGCGCGACGAACGCGCCGAGGCCTTTACCACGCTGTTGTGGGATGGCGTCTATGAGTATACTTACGTGGCGCGCGCTACAACTCCAGGCGAATTCGTTGTGCCGCCAGCCAAGGCCGAGGAGATGTATTCGCCCGAAGTCTTTGGGCGAAGCGCAGTCGATCGGGTTGTAGTGGAGTGAGATAGCAGAATCCTGGCAAGGTGACAGTCACTTTTGAAGTGACTGTCACCTCTCCTGGCGCCTGGATTGGGGGAACTCGCCTACGAGCACCGTAAACGTTTGCGCCTGTTCACCGCGGCTGACAAAGGTCTGCACGGCGCGAAAGCCGAGTCGCTCGAACATACGGCGCGAACGCCCGTTGAACACGGCCACCGTGGCGCGAAACCGTGATACCCCAAACTGTTCTTGCGCAAAGTGCAGGATCGCGCTCAGAAAAGAGGCCCCAAACCCCTGCCCCGTCAGATCAGGCCGCAGACCCAACCCAATGTCCAGCGCATCCAGCGTATAGTCACCACCTGGCACCTGCGCATCCTCGCCAAAGCTGCAAAACCCTACGAGCACCCCATCCTCATCCACGACGCTGTGGAACTGGTTGCGCGGGTCAAGAAAATAGCGCAGGTCCTCCTGTTCATTCGCCCCGGCCAGGTTGTAGAGGGCATACGGTTCGGGATAGCGCCAGGTACGCAGGGTACTAGCGTCGTTTTTGGTGATAGGGTGGACGAAATAGTGCATCTTATTGCCGCACTGCGTGAACGGTGCGACCACTTTCTAACTTTCAACACCCGCCATTTTCGCCCGCAGGATACCCGGCTTCGGGTGCAACGGCCAGGTGAATTCCTCAGCACGATCCGAACGATGCTCACCCAGATAAGAGCTGTGTAAGCTATCTCCGCACACCCCCTAACGGGTAGGGCAGGAAGAGCGTAGGCGGCAGTTGGGTGCGACTCCTTGCTAGGCACCAACCCTGTATTGGCTCTCCCCTTGCGTATAGCGGGCGAGGAGCGTCTCAAAGGGTTGGGCCAGCGCCGCGGCCTGTGTCTGCGCCATCTCTTCCGGCGCCAACTTTGCTGCCAGTTGCGCCAGGAGCCGCTCGGCCCGCTCTTTGGTTTCGCGCTGCACCGTGTTGTGGTGGACCACATGCGCCAGCACTTCCAGCGCCGCCTGGTCTTGTCCGGCGAGCAGTTGAAGATGGGCCAGGCCCGCGAGCGCATCGAGCACTCGTGGCGACAGGCCGGCGTCAATCCCCAGTCGTAACAACTCCTCAAAAATTCGGCGCGCTCCTTCGACATCGCCTAGGGCGAGGATGGTTTGCCCCAGGTCGTTGAGCACGCCACTGATGCCCCACGTTTCGTGAATCACCCGCAGGATCTGGAGACTCTGGTTGAACCAATCTTGAGCCGTAGAGTAGTCACCTTGTTCAAATGCAAGCCTGCCCATCGCAGCCTGCGCAAAGGCCAGCAAGCGGCGCTCATCGACAGCATGAGCCAGGCGGATGCTCTCCTGGAGCAGCAGTTGCGCCTGTTCGTATTTTTTTTGTAGCCGGAGCGCCCAACTTAAATTGGTCAACAACAAGATGGTCAAATTTTGGTTGCCTAACTGGCGAGCCAGCGCCAGCGAGCGCGCAAAACGCGCCTCGGCTTGGGCGTATTGACCCTGGAAGAGCGAGGCAAAGCCCAATAAGTTGAGGATGCGCGCCATCATCGTGTGGTCGGCCACTTGTTCTGCCAGCGCAAGCCCCTCTTCCCCCCACTGTTGGGCCGCATCATATTCACCTAAATGATTGGCGACCATCGTCAGCCAATAAAATAGACGCATCAGTGCGGGAAGGTGCGCGACCCGGCGCAAGATCGCCAGGCTACGGTCGAGCGCCTGGTGAGCGGGTGCATATTGCCCGACCCGGCAAGCAAAGGCGCCATATCCCAACAACAGGTGTCCAAGAATTGCTTCAGATGGCTGGCCGCCAGTGGGTCCAAAACGCAACTCCTCGCACTGGTGGAGAGCCTGCGCAAAGACCTGCTCACCCTCTTGAAACCAACTGAGCCAATCATAGAACTCGATCAGATCCATCGATGCGGTTGTGATCAGGTCGGTATGGCACTGCTGGACGGCCCAGCTCCACGCTGCGCGGAGATTGTCGGCATCGGTCGTAAAATCGGCCAGTGCGCTGCTTTGCCGGTCTGAACGCAGCCACTCGCCGCGTTGGTGGAGCCATTGGAGGTAGTAGGTACAGTGGCGTTCCCGGGTTGCAAACTCTTCCTGGGGGTGATTGTGTAGCTGCGCCGCCAGGTATTGGCGCACCAGTTCGTGCAGTTCATAGCGGCCCTGGTCAGTGTGGCGGACAAGCGATTTGGCCACCAGCGCCGAAAGCACCGGTAGACGGGCACCCGCGATCTCTTGAGCGGCTTCGCGCGAAAAACTTCCCCGCAAGACCGATAACTGGCGTAACGCCTGGCGCTCCTGGTCGTTCAGCAGCCGCCATGAGTGGTCAAAAACGGCCGTCATGGAGCGATGTCTTTCTGGGACACCCCGCGCCGGGGTTGCCAGAAAGTCGAGGTTGCGCTCGATCTCAGCGGCGATTTCGGTGCAGGTGAGGGCGCGCACCCACGACGCTGCCAGTTCGATAGCGAGCGGCAATCCGTCTACCAGCCGGCAGATGCGCGTCACCGCGCTTCGATCGGCCGCTGCCAGCACAAAGCGCGTGTCAGCCCGGCGCGCGGCCTGGATAAAGAGTTCGACCGAACTGACCTGCTCCGGCCCGCTGGCAGCACCGGCAGCTTGTGCTTCGCCCGTCTCTAGCGAAGGCACCGGCAAGCCTTGTAGATCGAACAGCCATTCCCCGGCCAGACACAACGGTTCGCGCGAGGTCGCGATGATCTTGAGTTGGGCGGCCTGGGTCACCAGGTCAGCCAGCCATAGCAGATCTACCTGCGGGTCGACGTCACCGTTGAATTGGGCCGGCGGCGGTTCTAACAGATGCTCCAGGTTGTCGAGCACCAGCAACATCTGCTTGTCATACAGGTAATCGATCAGCTGGCGAGCCGGATCACCGGCGCCCCGCAATTGCAGACCGATGGTGGTGGCAATGGTGGGCGCGACTACCGCCGGCCTATTCACGCTAACCAGCGAAACAAAATAGGCGCAATCTTCGAATAGGCTCTCATTGTGCCGTGCAGCTTCGATAGCAAGGCGGGTCTTGCCGCTGCCACCAGGACCTACAATGGTCAGCAAGCGGCAGGCAGGGTCACGCAGTAGATGCTCGATCTGGAGGAGTTCGTTGCTGCGCCCGACCAATGGTGTCGCCGGAACAGGCAAGCTAGAATGCCGTACGGCAACAGGGATTGTGGGTCGGACCGGGGGCAACGTTGAAGGTTGAGCCACTGGCGGGGGTGGGAGGGGAACGCGGGCTGAAAGAATCTGAGAATGGCTCACAGAGAGTTCGCCGCGCGCTGCCTTCAGAAAGGCGGTGCGCTCATCGGCGCTGATCTGCAACCCATCAGCCAGCAGTTCCGCAACCTGCCGGGAAGGACGGCGTTCGTCACTTTCGATCTTGCGGACAGCGGACACCGATAAGCCGACACATTCGGCCAACGCCTCTTGTGTCATATCGAGGGCCCGCCGGCGCAGACGAATCCAGGCGCCAATGGAGGTTGGGGCATCCATACTTGTGTAGTCTCCAGCGTAACGAACAAGGCTGCTGGTATTCTATCACAAGTAGGGAAGAAGTAGGGCAAGTGGCATCTTGCCCAGTTCGTCCAAGATTGGGGGCAAGACGTGGACGGCGCAAGCATTCCGGGAAAGGCCGGCAATGCCCCGGCTAGACAAAGTGACGCCGGCCTTTCCCGGAATGCGGGCTACAACGGGCAAGAGGGCATCTTGCCCTACGGGGTGACGCGCAGGCGATCTCCCGCCACGGTCACCCGGTAGGTAGCCAAGGGCTTGGTAGCCGGGCCACACTGGACGCTCCCATTCTTGACGTCAAAACAGGAGCCGTGCCAGGGGCAGGTGACGATGTTCTCCTCCAGTGTCCCCTGGTTGAGCGGCCCGCCGACGTGGGTGCAGTCATTTTGGGTAGCGTAATACTCACCGGCAACGTTGTAGACGGCCACCTCCTTGCCATCGACCTTGACTCGTTTCATCTGGCCGGGGGCGAGCGCATCTGCCCGTAGTTCGTTTTCGGCCAGCGGGCGTGGCTCCTCCGGCTTGTGATCCGGCTGCGTAAGTGGGATGTCCAGATAGAGATTGCCGTCATTCACCGTCACTGGGTATGTATCGAGACAGATGCGCGGGTCCACCAGCAACTGTCCCGTGGTGACGTTATATTTGAACTGGTGCCAGGGGCAAATGAGCGTATCGCCTTCGAGCGTACCTGTTGCGACGGGACCGCCGCGGTGGAGACAATAGTTGCGCACGGCATACCAGCCACCTCTATGGTGAAAGACGCCAATCGAGATGCCATCCACTTCGATGATCTTACGGCAGCCGTCGGGGATCTCATCCACACGGGCTACGTATACGGTCTTGCTGTCGGAGGCGTGGTTCCCATTCTGCTGCCGGGTAGAGACCGCAGCGGCCATTTGCGCCACGGCGCCTCGATCCACGTGCGCCAGCGCCTCGAAGGGTTCGATGTCACGCTCCTCGTCATAAGCACGGGTCAGCATTTCGAGGATCACCATCAGCAGTTTGTCCCACGCCTCTACCGCCTGGTCGGCCAACGCCGAATCCACCTCGCGCAACTCCTTCATGAGGACCGTAGAAATGGCATGTTGGATAAAACCGACCTGGCCGATGACATAACGTTCAGCGATATAGATGCCCGGGTTGGCCCCGCGCGCGGTGTGGGCGCGGCCCACGTATTCCAGGTAGCAGGCATAGTCGTCGTCATAGATGCCGGTAGCCGTGCGCAGCCAGAAGTTGGTCAGGTGGCGCATGCGCAGTTCCAGGTACTCCTGGTCGATGGCGCCATCCTTTTTGAGAAAGAACTTGCGCGTCGGCGGGTAGCGCAGCAGATGGGCGTAAAAGCTGCCGACGATCTCCGGCATGTTCTTCTCGATGATGGATGCGGTCTGACGGATGGCGTCGATGTCGGTCTGGTCAAAGCCGACAAACTCGGCCATTGCCTGAAAATAGCGCCCGGCGTGCCCGGTCATGGTCTGTTCGGTTGTCGTCTGTGTAGTCTGGATCGTCATGGGTGCTCTTCTCCCGCTAATGGATTGTGATACTGGATGAACGATGGGCCAGGCCCTTTGCTGCCACCAGTTAACCACAAAGGACGGGTGCGGTGGTGGCAATTGCCACCACAAAAACTGATACAACGTCTGTAGAGTATAATCGAAAAGCGTTCCGGATCCGTTAAAGAACCAAAACGCTTTTCGACAACTTCTTAGATTGTGGTGTGGTACATCCTCACCGGGTCTTAGTCCATGCAGGCGTCGATCTCCAATCCAAGCTCGGCGGCGACAAAGGCGCCCAGTGCGGCCATAGAGTCATCTGGAATCACGCCCTGCTCGTAGAGCGCGCGGGCCAGGTTGCGCAGACCCAGACGAGGATTCTCCTGATTCCTTGCGTGTTCACCCATCTCGCCCATCCGGGCAAAGACGGCGCTCGCCTGACCCCAGCAAGCGCTGTCATCGGCAGCCTGGGCAGATGCCGGAGCTAAGATAACCGACAACGCAAATGCCAGACCAAACAGTACGCCAAAGATGCTCTTCTTGTTCATGGGATTCTCCTTGAATAGAATGGAAACACGGATTGGAAACGTTGGGCTACAAGCATTACATAGCGACATTATCCGGTTGACCGGTCAGTGATATGTGTATCGGTGGAACATCCACAGTGTACATTCTGTGCGTCCTCGCAGCGTCGCAAAACGCGTCCACCAA